>JBGCFO010000001.1:0-135932 GCA_045106955.1 Rickettsiaceae bacterium
GCCGTACCACAATAAATTAACTAATCCAATTCCAGAAATAATATCATGAACATTCCCGGAGTATTGATAATTCACTAGCTCTATTTTTTTACTATGGGTCTTTGATAAAATTGTATCATCTACTATTAAAACACAAGGCTTATCTACAGCAACATATTGTTTGACAGATTCAAAAAGCTCCTTGGGTTGGAATTTCTTGTCTTTGAGCCAACGGCTAATACTATCATGGGATAATTGACCAAGACAAACCTCTGACATTGCTAAACTAGAATAACGAACACTGCTTGCTTGGATGAAGGAGCTATACAATTCCTTTGTGCATTTATGAGTAGACATATTTTCTTGAACAAAATAGAAAAAATTGTATCATAAGCACAAGAAATAGTTAATTAGTCCCTATACAAATTAACTTGATGGCGCGAAACTCCTGATTGATTCTCTTGATGCGAGTTTTCTAACTATAGATTTTTCATTGATTTCATTTATAATTTTATGATACAAGCTTGGAATGACAACAGCCCCGCCAGATTCTTCAGACGCTTCATTCATAAATTTCATTAATAAATTGGTATTACCTTTTCTAATATATTCATTGATAATTTGTTTTTGCTCTATATTTTCTTGTGAATATTTTTTTGATTGTATTTTTGGTTCTATTTGTTTGGTTTGCGTTTCATATACTGATAGTTCAGGCCTTGATAGAAAATCATATATATTATTTACACGATCTTCTAATATTTGTATTTTGTTAATAGATTTTTCTGCAAGATGTATATCTTTATTTAGAGTCTTAAGTTCTTCATTAAAATCATTTTTATTTATTAGTTGTGTTTCGATTGAATTTTCTGTCATTTGATTCTCCTAATTTTAATTTTATTTAAATGTAATTTATTTAACTAACTAGATTTGCTATGTTCTATATAGTTGATTTGCGCATATTGATTAGCTGGAAATGTGACGATGCTAATTTCGATTAAATCTGCATTTGTAATTACACGTTGATTTGATTTATTGTAATAATGACCATTAGGTATAATACCTATGCTCAGATCTTTGATTGCGCCTTGTTGTATCAGTGTTGCTGTTTCCATGCCGATGCGAATATTTGCATTTATAATGCCAGTAAATTTTAAGCCGTAATTATCTTCATGTAGAGATTTAATGATGCCGATTGGAGTAAGGTGATTATGTTGCCATAATAATTTTACTTGCGTTGGAGTTGAATATACAAATGCACCTTTGATTATAATATCATTATGTTGATCTATGACATTATAGACGCTTGCATATCCAGAAATAAGATAATAATCGTTATTGATAGATTTTATTATCTTCATTGATGAGGAAGTTTTTGATTTAAAATTGTTAGATGAATGAAGAAATTGGATATCATTCATGGCTTTTGTTGTATTTTATTTTAAATTCACTTTGTTTATATGCATTTTATAACTCAGTATATATCTTGCACTAAGCATGTTTAGTAATTTGTTTAGTAATTTGTTTAGTAATTATTTAATAAGGTAATTTAATTTGTATTATACATTGCATACTTCAGTACCTATTGAGCATTGATTTGAAGGTAGATTCAAGCATGTTTTAAATAATAATGTTCTAATGTTTTTTGTATTTTTTTGTGTTATTTGTTTTTATTTGTTAAATAGCTATTGACTTTAGGTAGTGTTATATTATATAAAGTCTATACATCTAATTGATGTTGCTGTTTAAAAAGTTGAAATAAATGAAATATTGCAAGTAAAAAAAGAAACCGTAAATAATTTAATTTATTGCGAGAAGATACAATGCAAAATTAACTCTGTATAAATGTGTAATTTGATATACAAAGGTAAAAATATAAGGGCGTTTGGTGGATGCCTTGGCGTTAGAAGTCGATGAAGGACGTGACACACTGCGATAAGCTTTGGGGAGCTGTGAATAAGCTTTGATCCAGAGATTTCCGAATGGGGAAACCCACCTAGTTTACTAGGTATCATGAAGTGAATACATAGCTTTATGAGGATAACTCAGCGAATTGAAATATCTAAGTAGCTGAAGGAAAGGACATCAACCGAGACTCCGTTAGTAGTGACGAGCGAACGCGGATTAGGCCAGTAATATTAGAGTAATAACTAGAATGATTTGGAAAATTCAGCTATAAAAGGTGATAGCCCTGTATAGGTAAAAATCTCTAATATTCTTGAGTAAGGCGGGACACGTGAAATCCTGTTTGAACATGGGGGGACCACCCTCCAAGCCTAAGTACTCTCTAACGACCGATAGTGAACAAGTACCGTGAGGGAAAGGTGAAAAGAACCCCTAGAGGGGAGTGAAATAGACCCTGAAACCGAGCGCCTATAAGCAGTCGGAGCAGATTGTTTTTTTACAATTCTGTGACGGCGTACCTTTTGTATAATGGGTCAGCGACTTAATTTATCGAGCAAGCTTAAGCCGTTAGGTGTAGGCGTAGCGAAAGCGAGTCTGAATAGGGCGAATTAGTTCGATGAATTAGACCCGAAACCGAGTGATCTAACTATGACCAGGCTGAAGGTGAAGTGATATTCACTGAAGGGCCGAACCCGTTACTGTTGCAAAAGTATGGGATGAGTTGTTGTTAGGGGTGAAAGGCCAATCAAACTCGGATATAGCTGGTTCTCCGCGAAATCTATTTAGGTAGAGCGTTGCGTGATTACCATTGAAGGTAGAGCACTGAATGAGCTAGGGGGTCCTACAGACTTACCAAACTCAATTAAACTCCGAATGTCAATGAGTACAGCGCAGCAGACAGACTATGGGTGCTAAGATCCATGGTCGAGAGGGAAAAAGCCCAGATCACCGTCTAAGGTCCCCAAATCGTAACTAAGTGTGAAAGGATGTAGAAAGACCAAAACAACTAGGATGTTGGCTTAGAAGCAGCCATCATTTAAAGAAAGCGTAATAGCTCACTAGTCTAATTAAGTTTTTCTGCGCCTATGATGTAACGGGGCTAAAGTTACGTACCGAAGACGTGAACTTATACTTCAATGTTTCTTATTGGACTTATCCTTATAACGTTTTGGTTATAGAATTGATAATTTAGACGTCAATTTATAATCGTTTTGTTTGTAAAATTGGTAGTTCAAATAAGAAGCATTCTTGTATAATTGGTAGCGGAGCGTTCCGTAAGCCGTTGAAGGTAAACTGTAAGGTTTGCTGGAGGTATCGGAAGTGAGAATGCTGACATGAGTAGCAGTAAAGAATGTGAGAAACATTCTCGCCGAAAATCTAAGGTTTCCTGCGTAAAGATAATCTGCGCAGGGTTAGTCGGCCCCTAAGGCGAGGCTGAAAGGCGTAGTCGATGGGAATTAGGTTAATATTCCTAAACCTGAGGAGTGTGACGAAAATAGTAGATAGTATATGCTTATTGGATTGTGTATGCTGTTGATATTTTCCAGGAAATAGCCCCTCATTGAGACCGTACCGTAAACCGACACAGGTAGATAGGTAGAGTATACCAAGGCGCGTGAGAGAACGATATTGAAGGAACTCGGCAAATTGCATCTGTAACTTTGGGAGAAAGATGACCCATGATTAGGCAACTAGTTGTGGGTGGCACAAAATAGGGGGTAGCGACTGTTTATCAAAAACACAGGGCTCTGCAAAGTCAATAGACGACGTATAGGGCCTGACGCCTGCCCAGTGCTGGAAGATTAAAAGGAGGAGTGAGAGCTCTGAATTGAAGTCCCAGTGAACGGCGGCCGTAACTATGACGGTCCTAAGGTAGCGAAATTCCTTGTCGGGTAAGTTCCGACCTGCACGAATGGCGTAACGACTTCCCCACTGTCTCCAGTATCGACTCAGCGAAATTGAATTCTCCGTTAAGATGCGGAGTTCCCGCGGTTAGACGAGAAGACCCCGTGAACCTTTACTATAGCTTTGTATTGGTATTAGAGTTTAGATATGCAGGATAGGTGGGAGGCTATGAAATAGCGACGCTAGTTGTTATGGAGCCATCCTTGAGATACCACCTTTCTAAACTTTAATATCTAACTAAGATCCTTGAATCAGGATCTAGGACAGTGCATGGTGGGTAGTTTGACTGGGGCGGTCGCCTCCTAAAGTGTAACGGAGGCGTGCGAAGGTTAGCTCAAGTTGGTCGGAAATCAACTGTTAGAGTGCAATGGCATAAGCTAGCCTGACTGCGAGTCTGACAAGACGAGCAGAGACGAAAGTCGGTCATAGTGATCCGGTGGTTCTGTGTGGAAGGGCCATCGCTCAACGGATAAAAGGTACTCCGGGGATAACAGGCTAATGATTTCCAAGAGTTCATATCGACGAAATCGTTTGGCACCTCGATGTCGGCTCATCACATCCTGGGGGTGGAGAATCTCCCAAGGGTTTGGCTGTTCGCCAATTAAAGTGGTACGCGAGCTGGGTTCAGAACGTCGTGAGACAGTTTGGTCTCTATCTGCCGTGGGTGTAGGAAACTTGCGAGGGTCTGCCTTTAGTACGAGAGGACCGAGGTGGACGTACCGATGGTGTACCAGTTGTTGCGCCAGCAGCATAGCTGGGTAGCTAAGTACGGAAGGGATAACTGCTGAATGCATATAAGCAGGAAACCTGCCTCAAAAATAAGTTTCCCTATTAGAGCCGTGAAAGACTATCACGTTGATAGGCCAGGTGTGGAAGCATGGTAACATGTGTAGCTAACTGGTACTAATAGCTCAATTGATTTATTTTTGTATGATATTACACCTTTATACAGTGTTAATTTTGTAACTTTACTTTGTGATATTTCGTTTTCAACTTAATTCAGCTAGATATAAGTTGTTTATATTGTTGGATTGGTGACTATAACGTAAATGAAACACGCGACCCCATTCCGAACTCGAATGTGAAACTTTACAGTGCTGATGGTACTATGTCATAAGGCATGGGAGAGTAAGTCATCGCCAGTCCTATAATATAAATAACTAATTCAATTACCTGTTACACATTTTTCTTAATTTCCTCAAAAAAAAACGACTTGTACATATTTTTTATATTCTCTAATGCAGTTAAGGAAGCCATTGAAAAGTAGCTTGTGCTCTTGTGCGTTTACTTACATATTCTCCTGATCTTAATTCTATCGAACATTGTTGGGTCAATTTTACAAATTGCCTAAGAAAGATTGTTAAAAATTTTGATAATATCAGCAGATACAATCTCTGGAACCCTTCCCTGTTAGTTATATGTATTTAATTACAACTTATACATAAAAATCATCAATCGTTTTTTATATAGATCTTTATCATATTAATATATTGGCGTAGTCTATAAAATATTATTTTGCAGTTTTGACAAAGATTTTTATGATTAAAAATTATATATTATTATTGATGCTGATTGCATTATTATCTAGCTGCACAGGAATAAGATGTTTTGGACCGGATGATTTTGGTTTTGTCATTACAGAAATTCCATCAAGATATGATGAAGATGTATTTAAAAATCAAGGGCCGCATTTTCAAGTTGGTCCCTGGGTAGATACAAAACTTTATACAAATGGTAATCCTATCTCATCTGTGGTTGCTGTATGGGCTCCAAATGATGCATCTAATAATGAATATTTATCTGTGATATGCCCATGGTACGGAACGCAATCAGATAAACATAAATTATCAACTTTTTGTGAAAAATTACGCTTTTGTGAATTTCAAAATAACAATCCATGCACAAAAACTGAATATGTGGATATTACAAACGCACCATGTCTTTTGGGTTATGGTTTAGGTGGGTATATATTACTTGCTCCAGAAACATATGATCCCAATCAATCTTTAGAAATTATAGCTTCTCCAGATACTTCTATTGCAACTGTTTTTCATTTAGGAGAACCGTATATAAAGCATGATAGTAATACCGCTGGTTTAGACCCATCAGATGCAAAAAACGATCTATTTGCTATAGGCTCTGATGGAAAAATGCATGTTACAGGAGGTTTGGTAACTCCATTTCCACATGCTAATTATAAAGTATGGGTGAAGTTTTTAGATACTTACTATTTAGATAATGCAGGAGAATATAAACTTGAATTTAAAACTGGTATAACAGGTCTGAATGAAAATCCATTAGACATTATACAAGAACTATCTAATAAAATTCAAAATATCTTTTTTGGTAAAAATAGCGTAACAGAAACGATATATAAACAAGTGATTAGCAATACTTATTATAAAAGCGCTATTGGCGCAATTCTTGCAATATATATATGTATTAGCGGAGCATTATTCGTCATTAATCCAAATTCAATGAAATTAAATGAATTATTGATTCGCGCGCTGAAGGTTATATTATTATCAATTCTTATTCAGTCTCAATATAGTTGGGATTTCTTCTATAATTATTTCTTTGTATTTTTTACATCGGGTTTAGAGACGATTATACAGATTATTTTAGATTCTGGAGCTTCTGGTCCAGGCTCGTCATCTATTTTAGATCTAATGATAGCAAAACAAACATTAGCTAAATTATTATCGTTATTATTCATGGATTGGAAAGGTTTTATATATATAATAGTATATTTTATAGCCTTATTTTTTATAGTATTAATGCAGCTCAGTGCAATCATTACATATTTAATAGCAATTATGATGATCGCTACTGGAATAATTGTTTGGCCAATATTTTTATGGACTATATTATTTCCAATTTTTAGTCGCTTAATTACAAATTTGATAAGACATTTTATATCTTATTCATTGCAAGTGATCATATTATTTACAGGAATTTCTCTACTATCTCTTCTTATTAGAAATCAAATATACAAATCCTTGGGATTCGCTGTATGTCAATATGGAATATTTCAACTTGCACCAAGTTTAGCTCAGATCGTTGGTCAATTTACTCAGCATGTACCAAGTTTCTTACAAACTTCAATATTATATTGGTGGTTTCCAGCAATCGCCTTAGGAATGACAAATCAAGTTAAAGAATACATATATATTCCAAATGGTTTTTTTAAAGAAGTAGATGGACAAACAACCTATTGTAAACCATATGAATGCATAGGAGAGAGGTACGTAGATTTTCCATTTTTAAATCCAGATGATCCTAATGATTTATATATATTACATCAATTTTTTAATGGAAATTATGTACAACTCGAATCTGTATTTGTACTTTGGGTGTATGCTTACTTATTATTTCAATTTATTGGAATTGCAGTATCTAGCGCAAAATTCTTATCTAGCACCTCTATGAATTTGACAAGTATGTCATCTTTGGCTAATAGGACTAGCGCGCCATTTACAAGTCAATTTACACGTGGAGCTACATATCCAATACGTAGAGCTGCATTGTTTGCTGCACCAGCTATTGCAATGGTTAGCGGATTGCCTAGAGCTGGGATAGAGGTACTTAAAGATAAATATTTAGAGAGAGAGGCTTTATCAGGATCCTCTAACAGCGCGGTATTATCTGAAGTTGCAAAGTCTACAGGATTGCATAAATCAAATATTAATAGGCATGCTGCAAATGAATACCGCGCTAATATATCTGATGCTCTAAAAGAAGTGATGCCAAATATTAGTAAATCAGATCTCAAGAGTCATTCAAAGAAATTATCTAGATTAGACGAGGATAGTTTGAGAGATGAATTATCAAGGATATATTCTGGTGATAAGGACGGAATGTTCAGCGGTCTTAACCAAGAGGGTAAGGATCGTATTGATAATTTAATGAACAAGAAACGTTCTGGAGACAAGAGTATTTCGATTTTATCTCATGAAGTTGAGAGAGCGAAAGAGTTTCAAAAAGCATATGTTGATGCGCATCATAAATTATCAGATGATGGCGTTGGATTTTTTGGAAAACGCAATAAGACACTGAGAAAATTACAGTCATTTAAAAAACGTAAAGAAGATGCTCAATCCTTAGAAAGGGCTCGTAAATTAGCTCTTGGACATAAATTCTATGGAGCATTAGATGCATTAAATCCATTATATAAAGAACATGGATCCCCTACGCAAAGCATTGAATACGATGATCCGCGCTTGAGAACTGGAAGAGAAAAATTGCGTGATCAAGAAGAAAACATAAAACGTAGAGAATTTCGTAAAAATATTGAATCAATGTCTAGGAATGGAATTAATATTTTAAGCCCAGAGAGCTTAGCTCGTATAAAAAGATCTGATGAAGCTAAATACAAACATTATATTAAGTTACGCAATGAAAGTTTAAGACATACAATACATGAAGCTTTGACACAAGGCGATAACCCTGCAATTATGGGTGATAAATTTATACGTACAAAAGCTAAAGATTCAGACATTAAATCAATGATAGATCTAATTTATCAGAAGACTGCAAAAGCTATTGAGAATGATATTTATATTAAACGTGCTAGAGAATACAGAGCTCGCCGTAAAGAATCTAATGATAATATTAATGAGATTAAGCTCATGCTAGAAGTAAGTTCTGATAGGAGTGATATTAATTTAGATAATATAGTGCCTATTTATAAGCAATACTTAGAATCCAATCAAAGCCAAGATGGATTAGATACAAATCAAATAAACAAATTAGTAAATTCACTGCAAAGAGACATAGTCATTAGGCACGAGATGCAAAGTAATCTAGATGAAGTGAATGCGCGCAAAGATCAAATGAAGAGTGCAGCAGATGAGCAAGTGGGCAAACTTAATCAAGAGCGTAAGAAGCTAGGTATGAGGGAATACCTAGGTCAACCAATACGCATTGATCATGACTAGTTATGACCTAATACCATAATCATTTGTTTGCCCTCAATTTTTGGGCTTGATATTATTTTTGCTTGATCCCCTAATTCATTCAAAATTCGTTCAAATAATTTATGAGCAAGATTTTGATGAGCAATTTCTCGACCTTTGAACCACAGAGAGACTTTAACCTTGTCATTTTGAGATATGAATGATTTTATTTTATTAAGCTTTGTACCAAAATCGCCAGGCCCAATATTTACTCTGAATTTTATTTCTTTAAGAGATGTAGATTTTTGCTTCTTTTTTGCTTCGTTAGCCCGCCTTTTTATTTGGTATTTAAATTTACCAAAATCCAAGATTCTGCATACCGGAGGGCTCGCATTAGGTGAAATTTCTACTAAATCTAAATCACTCTTTATAGCAAATTGCAATGCTTCTTTAGTACTCATGATGCCTTTCATATTACCATCCTGATCTATTAAGCGAACTTTTAATGCTTTTATGTTTTGATTTGCCTTTGGCAGATTATCCTTTGAAATACCAAACCTCCTTTTAAGATAAATATAATGTATTTTGCTCTTGCACTAAATCGATGAGTTGATCTAGAGTACAAGAAGTGGTCTCATTAGAACCAAATTTTCTTAATGAAATTAAGTTATTTTGCACTTCATTCTTACCTATAATAACAAGTAAAGGTACTTTTTTTTGCATATAACGTTTTATTTTATAATTTACTTTTTCAGAAGAAATGTCAATATTACAACGTATATCTTTTTTAATTAAATTGTTGTATATTGACATTGCATAATCATCGCAATCGTTTACGATGGTTGCAATCCCTATTTGTAATGGTGCTAACCACAAAGGAAACTTGCCAGCATATTCCTCTATCAATATTCCTATAAATCTTTCAAATGTTCCAATAATAGCTCTATGAAGCATCACCGGTCTTTGTTTTGATCCATTTTTAGCTATATATTGAGCATTGAGACGCTCTGGTAATACAAAATCTACCTGCAAAGTTCCACATTGCCAACTCCTTCCAAGTGCATCTTTTAGATGAAATTCGAGCTTTGGGCCATAAAATGCCCCTTCGCCATGGCTTATTTCATAATTCAATCCAAATTGATCGACAGCGTCTTTCAAAGCTTTTTCAGATTTGTCCCACACATCATCTGTTCCAGCCCTTATTTCTGGCCTATCAGCAAATTTTATTGCGATTTTAGTGAATCCAAAATCATTGTATATTTGCTTTAGTAAATTACAAAAAGCGATTGTTTCGCTGGTAATTTGATCTTCTGCGCAAAAAATATGAGCATCATCTTGCACTAAGCTACGCACTCTCATTAGGCCATGCAAAGCACCAGACGCCTCATTACGATGACATAAGCCAAATTCTGACATACGAAGCGGTAGTTCTTTATAACTTTTGATTCCTTGGTTAAATATTTCTACATGCAAAGGGCAATTCATTGGTTTTATCGCCAGTATTTCCTCTTCATTATCATTTAATGCAAACATATTTTCGCGAAATTTGCTCCAATGTCCAGATTTTTCCCACAAGGATTTATTTGCCATAATAGGCGTTTTGACTTCTATATATCCAGATTGTTTTAATTTATTACGTATATATTTTTCAATAATTCTATATATTGTAAAGCCATGATTATGCCAAAATACCATACCTTGAGCTTCTGCTTGAAAATGAAATAAATCTAATTCCTTTCCAATTTTTCTATGATCTCGTTTTTGAGCCTCCTCAATCATGTATAGATATTCATCTAACTGCGCTTTTGTAGGCCAAGCTGTACCATATATTCTTTGCAACATTGGATTATTACTATCTCCTCGCCAATATGCTCCAGCGAGTTTTGTAAGTTTGAAATGTTTTAATTTTCCAGTAGATGGGCCGTGTGGACCTTTGCATAAATCTACAAAATCTCCTTGTCTATACAAAGTAATTTCCTGATCTTTATCAATATGTTCGATAATCTCTGCTTTGTATAGCTCGCCAATAGATTTAAAAAAATCAATAGCTTTTTGTTTATCCCAGACTTCTCTTACTATCATTTTATCTTCTTTGGCAATTTGATGCATTTTAGCCTCAATATTTTCCAAATCTAATAGAGTAAATGGCTCATCTTTAGCAAAATCATAGTAAAAGCCATCATCAATTGATGGGCCTATTGTTACTTGAACTTCAGGGAATAATGATTTGACAGCATCGGCCGTTAAGTGAGCTACGTCATGACGTAAAACATCCAGCGCTGCTTTATCAGATATTTTTATGATTGATATTTTTGCGTCTTTATTAATAATAGTATGCAAATCTTTTATTTCATCATTAATTTTTATTAGAAACGCTTCCTTTGCAAGTGATAATGAAATTTTTTTTGCAATATCTATTCCAGTAATTGGTTTATCAAATTGAATGACATCATCATTTGGAAGAATAATATTAATCATAGAGAAAAGCTTTATTATTTTTTTGTATTCTTTATTTATATTTTAACTTAGGTATTTGTAAGTATTGTTAACGAAATAACGCAAAGCAAAGCATACAATAATCTATAAATGAAACAAAATCTAGATATTTTTATATTTCATATTTAAACAAAACTTGTTATATTGAAAATGATTAAAAAAACTAATGGAAGGTAATGAGTTATATCTCAATAAATTTAATAATAGTTTATCAAAATATAGCTTATTAGTTGACTATGTTGTATTTTTATTGCTTATATGATTATATATTAAGGTAGTGTTGTTATAATTATTTTAGCAACGGCAAAATATGAATTATATTTTTATGAGTTTTGAAAAATACTTTTATTGTTTAATGGATTTAGTGAGACAAGTTTTAGTAAAAATAATTAATGGAATAGTATTGAATTAGATATGTTTAAAGATTTACAATTATTCAAGTTTTTGTCGCAATTTGTTAATGAAATTAGCCCAAGGAGGCTTGCATTAACAGGTGTTAGCGTAGCGTGTGTTGTTTTGGTTTTATCCTTGTATATATCGTATTTTTTAAAGAAAGATATGGTTGTACTGTATTCGGATTTAGATAATGAAAGCAGTAATGCGGTTATTACTGAGCTTGAAAAACAAGGTGTTGCGTATGAAGTTTTAGCTGGTGGAAGTATAATTAAGGTTCCAGAGTCTAGAGTGGTAAAATTACGTGTAAGCCTTGCTCAATCAGATGCAATTAGCAAAGGTTCTTTGATAGGATACGAAATTTTTGATCAAGAAGATAGTATTAGTACTACTAGTTTTTCTCAGAATATCAAGATGATTAGAGCTTTAGAAGGTGAATTGAGCAATACTATTAGCGGATTTAATCAAATAGATAGCGCTAGAGTTCATCTAGTATTACCTCAAAAAGAAATTTTTTCTAAAGATAAAGCTGATCCTCGTGCGTCAATAGTATTAAAATTAAAGCAGAACAAAACTTTAAGCAAATCTGAAGTAGATGCAATCGGACATCTTGTACTTACATCAGTACCTGGATTAGATATAAAAAATATTACAATAGTTGATATTAAAGGCAAGCCTTTTAAATTAGGTTTAAATGATGATTCAGATGAGTTAACTAGCTTGCAAAATGATGAATATCGTCTTGCTTATGAACAGCGGACAAAACAAACAATAGAAGATTTACTGTCGATTTCTTTAGGTTATGGCAAGGTTGTGGCCCAGGTATCAGCAGAAATGAATTTCGATAAAATAGTGTCTAGTTCAGAGATATATGATCCTGATAGCGCTGTAGCAAGATCAGTTCAGTCTGTAGATGAAAAGGAAGTAACTCCAGTCAGGAATGAAGACAATTCTGACATGTCTGTTGCCAATAATATACCAAGTGGAATGGCATCAAATGGTCAAAATCCAAATTTTTCTATTATTGAGAAAAGTGATCAGGTTACAAATTATGAAATTTCTAAGACGATAAAGAATTACATTAGTGATTCAAACAATGTAATAAGACTATCTATTGGTATTATGGTAGATGGAATGTATAAATTGAATGAGGAGACTGGTGTTAATGAATATATTCCAAGATCTAAAGAGGAATTAGATAGAATTGCAAATTTAGTTAAAGTTGCAGTTGGATTTAGCGAAGAGCGTAATGATCAAATTGATGTAGTGAGCATGCCATTTGTGATTAATGATAGCTTTGAAGATGAATCTAGAGATAATATTGTTGATTGGCTTAAGGAAGAATTACCAAATTTACTGCAAACAGTTGTTCTTGGTATCATTGTCGTTTTAATAATAATTACCGTTATTAGACCGATTGCTCTTAAGGCTTTTGAACATAAGAAATATTCAGGTTCCCAATCAAAATTAGACACTGATCTTGCTAATCAATTGTCACCAGAGTTTAGAGCGAGTGCCGGATCTTTGGGCGCGCAGGATCATATTTTATTTGATAGGAATAATGACTCAGAGAAAATTCATGAACAGGCAAGGCATTATAGTAATAAGCTAAATGATTTGGTATTAGTTAATCCTGAAAATGTTTTAAATATATTGCGTCAATGGCTAAATGAAGGAAAATAATGAAAGATTATATAAAAATGAATGAAAAAAGCATAGATACATTGACCGGTGCACAACGAGTGGCGATTGTGTTGTTAACAATGTCTAAAGATAATGCAAGTAAGATATTTTCTATGATGTCAGAAGAAGAAATAAAAGAAGTATCTTATGTTATGTCAAGCTTAGGAAAAGTTGACTTAAAAATAGTTGATGACATCATGACCCAATTAAACGATGAATTAAATGATAAAGTTGCTTTTATGGGTAATATTTACAATACAGAGCAATTGTTAAAAGAGTTCTTAGATGATGATTTAGTTCAAGCTGTCATGGAAGATATTAAAGGCCCTCATGGTAAAAATACTTGGGAAAAATTAAACAATGTTAATGACGATGTGCTATCATCTTATATTCGTAACGAGTATCCTCAGACATCCGCTGTTATATTTTCTCAGTTGCCTCCAGCTCATGCAGCTCGCATCCTTAATCAATTACCAGAGGGTCTAGCCTTTGACATCATTACTAGGATTTTAAATATAGGCAACGTTAAGGGCAATGTACTTAAGAGTATAGAAAAAGTCATTCGCAGTGAATTTATTAGTAGTTTTGGCAAAACTTCTAAGCTTGATAGTTATGAAATGGTAGCAGAAATCTTTAACAGCTTAGCTAGAAGTAATGAAGGTAAGTTTATGTCTATGCTTGAATCAGAAATGCCAGACGCTGCATCAAAAGTGAAAGATTTAATGTTTACGTTTGATGATATTGTCAAAATTGATTCTCATGGAATTCAGAAAATATTGCGCAATATTGATAAATCAAGGGTCACACTTGCTTTAAAAGGTTCAAGCGAAGAATTGCAAAAAGTTATATTTTCTTCTATGTCGCAAAGGGCAGCAAAAATCATTCAAGAAGATATAGTTTTAATGGGATCTGTTAGAGTTAAGGATGTTGATTCAGCGCGTACTGAGATTATCAACGTTGCTAAAAAATTAATTCAAGATGGCGAGATTGATCTCATCTTAGATGACCAAGGAGAGTTTGTAACTTAAGTCTATATAATATGCAAAAATATAAACAATTTGTTTTTAAAGAATTTTCAAAAGACGCAGTTGTCAAAAGCGTATTGGGTTCGATTGACACTGCTCAAAATAGTGCGATCAATGATATTGTGTTTGATCATTTTAGTAAAATAATCAATACAGATGATCACGACAAGTCTAATGTTAGCCTTGTAAATGATGACAATGATGTAAAGAGTGACAATAACAGCGCTCCTGTGCCAGCTTTTGTTGACCTTGAAAATGTCAAAAATGATGCTTATAATGATGGTTATAAAGATGCGGAAGAGGAGTATAAAAAGCAAATAGATACATTAGAAACCGAACTTAAATCCAACAAACATTTTGTAGATAATATTCAAGAGCATTTACTATCTCTTGATATCAAAGATGGTTTTGATAAGTATGTAGATGATTTTTCTGCAAATTTGCTTGTTCAAATAGCTAAACAATTGCATCTAGTACTACCATTTAATTTTGAATCATTGTTAAAACAAGATTTTCTTGAACTTCTAAGAAAGTACTACAAACAGAGCATGGTAAAAATTTTTGTGAATCCGTCTAAAATGGATTTATGCAGCAAAATTTTAGAGTCAGCAAATCTACCAGAAACCATGCGAGATAAATACCAAATATTAGACGATAGTGATTTATCGCAAAATGATTGCAGAATCGAATATGCTGACACTAGATTAGAATACAATCAAGATGAGCTTAGTTCAGAGGTCAATAAGATCTTAGATCAACTCAAAAAGAATAAATAATAATAACGCAAATAATTAATTCTAAGAAGGAGTAAATAAATGACACAAGATAATAGCAAAAAAGAAGAAAATAACAATTTTGATTTAACTCTTGAGGCTTTGTATGAAGTGCCAGTACAGCTTTCAGTTGTGCTTGGCAGATCTACCATGAAATTAAACGAAATACTCTCTTTAAGACGAGGTGCAGTTGTAGAGCTTGATAAGAATGTTGGTGAACCAGCTGAAGTCTTTGTCAATAATCAATTAGTCGCTAAAGGTGAAATTGTAGTAGTAGATAAGAAAATTGGCATTACATTAACTGAAGTGCTTAAACCATCTTAAAAATAATCAACAATTTTTAAGTCTTAATTGATTTGTCATCATCAACAAGCATGACCGGCAAAGGTTTTGTCATGCAATAAATGTAGTAATAAGAAATTACCATAAACCTTCTTACTTACTCTGCTAACAACCCAGTATCTTTTATAATATAATGAAAATCTAGCTAAGGAATAGCTCAAAATGAAGGGTTTTCTTGGCTGGGGCGGATGGATTCGAACCATCGCATGACGATACCAAAAACCGTTGCCTTACCGCTTGGCTACGCCCCAATGTAAATATTACACAAAACGAATAATACAATGCTATACAAAATAATTCAAGTGGCTAAATGCTGTTTAATTATTTTTTGTAAAATAGTTTATAAAAAACATCACGATTAATATCAGCGCTAAAGAAAACCAAATACACGCATAAATAAAATGATTATTAGTTATACAGCACAAAGAATCTAATGATGTTTCTTGTAATAAATCATTATTTTTCAATATATTGTTATCATCCAATTCCATGAGATAGGTACCAACTAAATCAATACCAAGATATTGAGACATTTTTGGTAAATCTATAAAAAACCACAAATTATTATTAACATCATTACCAGGAGTTAAGAAATTGTATGTCTCAGTCGGTAGTAATACCCCAGTCAATTCTACATATTTATTGTCAACATTATGATTATAAAATTTATCTATATTTGCTTTATTTCTCAAATTAAAACTTCCTCTCAATACAATAATCACATTCCCATCTTTCATTTGAAATGGAGATAATAAGTGATATTGGAATTTTTTATTCGATAATTTACTCGAGTACAGATAGATACTTTTATGCGGAATAAATTTACCGCCAATTTTCACTTTAGAATATTTCATTTTCAAGAAATCATCTCGATCTTTTATAAGATTTGTATGTAGATTGATACTATTTTTTACAGCTGCGCGCGCATCAAGTTTTTGATAATATCTAGAAACTTGCCACAAACCCAATCCAATCAAAAATATAACAGCTAAAATATTCAAAATTATCCCGGTATATTTTTTTTGCATTCTTGCGCTATTAATCATTGAATCAATTTATATTTTAAATCATTTGTTTTCCTAGTCATTATTGATAAAAATTAGACTCAGTCAAGAGATTATGATAACATTATTATCAGAATGTAAAGTATAGTTGTAGATAATGTTTAATTCGCGCTATTTGTTGCCCTTGGTTTTATCTTGTGTAATTATTGCATGTATGTACTTATCAGCTAGATCTTTAATAAATTATGATCAAAACCTTCATTCTCAGCCTAATATTATAGCAAAAAATTCTCAGGAGTTTTTTAGTAGCATTAACTCTAATATAAAGCCAGTCATCAACATTAATCAAGATGGTCATAATAATGACATTAAAGTTCCTGATGCATCATCTCAATTCATCAAATTAGAGGATAACGATCATTATCAATATAACCAGAGCAGCTCATCTAACAACGTTATTATAAATAATATCGATCAAAATACAGATTTAAATTCTATAAATAACAAGAATCAAGCTGAGCTTTGCCCAAGTTCTAACACAATGCACAAGGAGCTGGTGAAGTTAAACGCCGTTATAGATTCAAACCTAGTTTCAGCGCTAAAATCATTAGGAGTGCCATATAATTCTATTATGTTATTAGTGAATTCATACAGTGGTAATGTTAATTTTTATAGCCAAGTAAAGAAAG
Organism: Rickettsiaceae bacterium; assembly: GCA_045106955.1. Classification (GTDB taxonomy): domain Bacteria; phylum Pseudomonadota; class Alphaproteobacteria; order Rickettsiales; family Rickettsiaceae. The sequence goes on from JBGCFO010000001.1 coordinate 17,087, forward strand.
GCGACACAATTTCAATAGTGTTAGAGAAATTTATAGATAGCAACAATAATTTTTCTCATTACGGCAAAGTAATGTATTCCTCTTTAAATTTATCCGGTAAATCTTACGATTTATACAATTACAATACCGATCACAACACAAAAGATCAAAATTCAAAAAATAATAATTTCTTTTTACCAGATGGCGTGAGTGTTGAAGCTGCCAAAGTTCTAACGCTACCATTAAAAACAATTCTAGTTACATCGAGATACGGCAAAAGAAAGCATCCAATTTTAGGATATGTCAAGATGCATCGAGGCGTAGACTTAGCAGCCCCTGCTGGAACTCCAATATATTCATCTGGCTATGGCAAAGTCATTTTCAAAGGATGCAAATCTGGCTTTGGTAATTTTGTACAAATTCAGCACGCCAACAATACCATCACATCATACGCGCACGCTAGCAAATTCGCTAGGGATTTGCATGTTGGAAAATACGTTAAACAAGGAGAGGTAATTGCCTATGTTGGAAGTACCGGAAGGGCAACAGCTCCTCATGTGCATTTTGAGGTATCAATCAATGGTAAAACTATTGATCCACTTTCCATTAAATTCATTCCAAAACAAAAATTACAAGGCCAACAATTAGCAAAATTTGTAAAATTCAAAGAAGAAATCAAGAATCTTTCAGATAAGAAATTGCCAAGCAATAATCAAGGTTCAAGATCTTAAGATCATATATTACACTTAAAACAAATCAATATCTTATTTAAATGAAATCCTTATTTTTATACAATATTTTCTTTATCATTATCGCTATACTATTAGATCAATTTACAAAATCATACATAATCTCATACCTAAATTTTCTTGGTCGTAATAATTTAGAGATTAATTCATTTTTAGATATAGTGTATATTTGGAATTACGGCGTAAGTTTTGGAATTTTGACCGATTACCAAAATATCAATTATATATTATTACCCCTCAATTCAGTAATAGTGATTTATATATTATATTTATCTTACAAAGCTTCTTACTTTTTGGAAATGCAAGGATATGCGCTAATATTAGGTGGCGCAATAAGCAATATTCTTGATCGTGTATTAAGAGGGGCTGTGTTTGATTTTATTTATTTTCATTATAATGATTATGGCTTTCCTGCCTTTAATATAGCTGATAGTTGTATTTTTATTGGAATTATGTGCTTATTTTACCACGCCCTGATTTTAAAATCATATAAATAATCATGTATAAAACAATAATTATGTATATTATATTTCCTAAATCACAGGAAAGTGTAAACTGGTATAAACACATCAGTATTATATCTTTACAATATTTGACAATTCATGTACACTATTAATTAATTGACTATGACTCTGCAATGGTGTTTTCTTATATGTAGAGCGTTCATTCTTTTTTAAGATGCGCAGTCAGCTTAATTGTTTAATTCAAATGTGTTATAAGTACGAATGTTATGAAATTCAAAACAAACAATAAATCTACAATTCAGGATGAATTTGCAAACAAAACATTGCTACAAAATTCATCATCTATTTTTACTAGCGTGGCTAACTTTCCAAAATTTAAATCTTTGTTGCTTGCCGGTGTTGCAACTATGGCAATTGGTTTTGCAGGCAATGTGTCAGCGGATACTCTTGATATCGCAGGTCATGGAGCAGACTTAAGTTTAGCTGCTGGTGCTAGTGGGCTTACTAACGCTGGTGTTGCTGTTTCATTTCAAGACAAGGATAGCCTTGTTGTTAACGCTAATACTACCATTGACACTGGAGGAAATATTGGCTCTGGTGGCATTGCCCCTGGCCTAGGTACTGCGACCATTGCATCACTTGATATGAATGGTAATGACGTAACGTTGGAAGTGCAAGATAATGTGATAATAAGCAATTTGATTGATAACGGAGGCGGAGGCCATGATTTCACTCTTGCTTTTAAAAGGGATGATAATAATTCTAATACTGTGGTTTTTACAGATGTTGTAAATGACGTAATAAATGATTTTATAATTACAAGTGGTATTGGTGCAAATGGCCAGGATATTGAATCAAAAGTGCGGTTTGATGGCAATATCAAGGTTACTAATGATTTTAAAGTTGAAAACATAGCAGGAGATGCTAATGCTCTAAATAATGGTGGAAATGCTAAATTCACTTCAGAATATCAAGCTTTAGAAGCTGACAGCATAAAAATCTCAGCTATTGGCGGTACTGGAAGTGATAATGTTGGTCCTGGTGGTGGTGTTGGTGGTAATCTTGCGATAAAAGATACATTCCAAGGAGCAGTAAAAACTACAAAGAACATAGAAATTTCAGCTACTGGCGGTACTGGCGGTGCTGGCGGATTTGCAGTGGCCGGCAAAGATGGCGGTGCTGGCGGTAATGTTAATTTGGAGCAAAGATTTGAAGATGAACTTCAAGCAGAAAATGGTTTAAATATCTCAGTTATTGGAGGTGCTGGCGGTGCTGGCGGAGGTTTATCCAAAGATGGCGGTGGGGGTAAGGCTGTTGCTACCGTTGATTTTCAAGGTAATGTAAATGTTAGTGGTAATAATTTTGCTATCAAGGCTAATCTTGGTACTCAGAATGGAGCTTTGCAAAAAGCTGATGCTGATCTTAATGTAATATTTGGGGGAGGTGAGGTGAATGTTGATGGTCAACAAATTGATCTGAATAATTCTACAGCCACACTTAAGTTGACTGTTGATTCAGAAGCTTTTAAAGCTGAAGATTATAATCTTAATAACAAGACTATTTTCAAATCTATCAATGCTAATGGTATTTTTGTTAACGCTACTGGGAAGAATAATGCATTAGTTGTAAATACTAATGCGCAATTTGATGAAGGTGGCAAGTTTTCTGTATTGTCTATTCCAACTATTGAGATTAATGACGCAAATTATAATGGAGTCGCTCATGGAGCGATTATGGAAGTTGGTCCATCGGATACAGGTATAAATGCTGATGTGAATGTAGCAGGTGCTGTGACCTTGAATAATGCAGATTCAACGTTGAAATTCAATATGAATTTAAATGCAGGCAATAAAGAAATTCAATTCGGAAAAAATGTTACCTCTGCTAATAATAGCTATGGTATATTAGATTTTAATATAGCAAATGGTCTCAATGCATTAACTATTACAAATGATAAAGTTGCTCTCGTATTAGGTGATACCAAGAGTTTAAATGAATTGAGATTTACCGGTAATAATATTGCTAATAAATTTACGGTTTTTAATCAATCAACGGCCAATGATTTGACAATTAATCTTAATTCAATCATTATCGATACTCTTGGCACAGTGACTTTTCAAGATTCTAATAATGCCAATGTTCCTGCTGGTCTTTTATTAAATACAGAAGGTGGTGCTGGTTCTAGAATTGAATTTGGTGAGAATGCTAGTAATGGTTCAACGATATTAGAATTCAACTTGAATGATAATGTTGCTGCTGTGAATCTTAAATTTGAAGATTTAATTGGCAGTGAAAAAGCGCAAAAAATCATCATTGGCGGAGATAAAACCACTGGTAATAATGGTATAAAGTTATCATTTGAATCAAATGGCAAGAAAGAAATTACATTAGATAATAATTGGCATTTTAATGCTACTGGTGCAAGTCCTGATGTTTTGAATTTTTCTACTAATGCTAACGCTGCTGGTGATGCTCAATTAAATTTAACACTTACAGGTGATTTGGATGCAAATGCTCCTGCTGCTGGTGCTGCTAATCCGAGTTTAAGTCTTTCTTCAAATGCATTTGTGGCAAATAATGCAACAATAAACATTAGATCTGATGTTAATGGCACAGTTCGCACAATAGGAAATGTTTTACAATGGAAAGAAATTAACTTTAATCTAGATTACCTTGCTCTAGCTGCCGTCCGTTCATCATTAATTGATGTTTCATCGGACATTGAATTTGGCAATCAACCGATTAATATCACAGGAGGAGCTACGAATGCATTTGATGGGATGGCTATTTTCCGAAATCGCACTATTTTAGAAAATAATAAACAACTTACTATTACTTCTAATAATGCTAATGATGTGACTGTTTATATGCGTATTAAGCAAAATGCTGCTGATGGCTCAGTGAAAATCAATAACAATAATACTACTGACATTGCTTTTGCAACTCAAGAGTCTAATTTGATACTATCTCCATATGATGGTGATGGAGTTGCAGGTAATGCTAATCACACTGAATATAAATTAATGAATAATTTTGATCCTGGTAACCCAAATTTAGCCCAATTGAAGTTAGTTGCAACTGAGAAAAATGTTAAACTTGATATGAATGGCTATAGCTTAGGCATGAATGCCGCTAATAAATTAAATAGTTTTGATGTTTCTGGAGATGGAATAGGAGCGGATAAAGGACAAGTAATTTTAGGCGGCGCAGACGGCAATGCCAAGCAGATTAATGTTAATGGTGCTGCTATGACTGCAGGTAATGTTGATTTTGTTTTAAGTGATTCTAATACTGCAAATAGTCTTTTTCAAGATATACCACTTACACTAGGGGGTATTAATGCTGCTCAATTAACATTAAATGTTAATGGAAATATTGCCAAATTTAATACTCAAGCAATGAATTTTGGTAATATTAAATCATCAATAAAATTCATATCAGATGACAATGGCCCTTATCAAATAACTCTTAATAATGATTTAGATGCTAATGCTGCCAATAAAAACTCATTGTATTTTCAAGGAGGAACAACTGCAGCTAATTTATTAACATTTAATGCGAATGTCGGCGAAAAGATTGGTAATGCAAATGCTTTTGGCAATATTTATTCTACCGGCCATGTTGCTATTGATAATATCTTAACAGTTAAGGCTAACGCCTTATCAGTAGGACATGGTGTTTTGACTGATTTCAATGGGGTATTAGCAGAGAATGCTACATTCACTATTGAAGGCGAAGAGGATAAAACTGCGAGTTTTGTTGTTGATCCTCATGGTAATCAAGATATTAAAGGTGGATTGCTTAAAAATAATTCATCCTTAGTTTTAACAGATAAATCAAAAGCAGGAGCAGTAGCATTTACTTTGCAAGGCCATGTCACAGCAGATAAATCTGATGATATTGATAAACTTGGTGTAGTTGTAGTGAATTTTGCAAGTGTTGGATCTAAAATAAATTCAAATGCAGCTGAAACATTAGGCACTACAGCCAATCCAATTAGATTTGTTGTTCAACAATCTAATTCTAGTGATATTCAATCTAAATTATTCGCAAGCAGGATAGATATAGGTGATAATAATCATTCTATCGACAATGATATTAAATTTAGCTATATTCAAAAATTAAATGCTATTAAGTTTGTAAATGCTAAAACTGGAGCAGATTTACAACTTAATTTATTAGATAATGCTGATACTAGCATTGATTTTAATGGCTATGATGGTAAAATCACAGTTTTAAATGGCAGTAATACATTAACAGGTCAGGTGAAAGAGCAAGTGAGCGCTGATTATGGTTCTATTGCTTTAGAAGATGGCACATCATTTGTTGGAAGTAATGATTCTGAGGTTAACTCTGCCGCTTCTCGTTTTAATGAAGTTAGTATAACAGATGATAATACATCTGTCTTTGGTGTTGTTTTAGCTAAGAAAGTTAGTCTTGCAGGAGCAGGAGGAGGAGCGATAACGGCTTCAATTGGTAGTATGGAGCATGCAACATATATTTCTGGCGTTCTTGATGGCACTCTGGATGGAGATACAGTCAAATTTATAGGTAAAACAAATATTAAAGGCGCAGTTGGAGAAACTCAAAGCTTAAAATTAATGTTACAGCCAGAATCTGACACAAGTTTACAATCTGATGTTAAAGGCGCAGTTACTTTTGTAGCTCATGGCACATCTCGTCCAATTAAATTATCTCTACACAATACCACCGGTGATATTACTATGCAAAATGCTAGTGATGACTTTACCTTAACTGGAACGTTAACAGGCAGTGTTAAAGATTCTGAGAAAGGAGCTCATTTTGCTCTGAAAAAAGATGCTAAAGTGACTAATGATGTAGAAGTTGGCAATACACTTATTTCAGGAATTATTGGAGGATCCTTAAAATCAGCAAGATCCACTCTTTCTGGTCATGCATCAGTTGGATCATTGGCTGATGGTACAAATGTTTCAGGTCTTAATGAGCAAAGTACGGGTAATAGCTTGACATTAACTAAAAGCAACGTAGAGCAAAAAGGCTCGCTGGAGTATTTAGAATTACTATCCATTCCTAATAATAATGATTTAACGATGAGCACTCTCATTGCTGATGTCGATGAGGTGAAAATCTTAAGTAATCACAATCTAAACTTAACAAACGAGAAAAATAAATTTAAAAAATTTAATTTTAACTCAAAAAATGCAACCGTAACACTCAATGGTAATATCGCTAGCGTATTTAACGATCAAAACGATTTATCAAATACTTTAATTACTGGCGAAAAAGCTGTTTTTGGTAGTATTTATAATGTAAAAACTGTTAATATCACACATTCAACTACAATTAACGGTAATGTAGAAGGAGTTAGAGCAATTAATGTTTCCGCTAGTAAGTCTTTAACTTTATCAGGTAGTACTGATATGCAAACCATTAAAGCCGGATCCTTAAGTTTAGCATCTCAATCTATTTTAGATGTAGGTCAGAATGTAGAGTTACCTAAAATTACAGCTTTAGAAAATGGCAATGGCGATATTAAATTAAAAGGCTACACTGCTTTAACTGACATAGGAAGCATTGATAAAAAAGTCAAAAAACTCTCTTTTACTAATAATTTTAATTCTTACGATATGCATGTCTATGCACAAGAGGGTAATAAATCTGTATCCTTGTATCTGAATGAATTTGATTTAGGGGATAAGAATAGCTTAATATTGGAGGGAGACACTAATTTATTTTCCGAGAGAATTGTAGGGACTTCTAATATTATAGATCTTGATCTTTATAAATTAAGTATTTCATCAGATGATGTCGCTTTAACAAATGCAGAAATTAAGACTAGAGTAGAAATTACTAACGATAAAATTGATACTGCTAAATACGGTACATTAAATGCATCTGATAGCACTACATTCGCTCTAAAAGGTAAAAGCACACTTGAAATTAATAGTGATATTAGACTGGAAAGTGCTTCGGCAATGGTAAGTAGTGGAACAAAATATCAAATCTTCTCATCCCCATTTGAATTTTTAGAAATTAAATCAAATGATGCTAATAAATTTATTAAATGGTCATATGAAGGTGGCAGTATATTTGCTAGATGGGATACAAAAGCAGAGTCAGATAAAATAGATAAAAAGATATCCAATGATTATAATCACAGCGCAGAAAACGGTATTGCTACAAATAGAATGATAATGAGCTCTTTGTCTGATCCTACCACAGATCAGGAAAAAAGCTTGTTTAAGGAATTTGGTGAAATGTCTATAGAAGTTAGAGAAAAAGCAATTTTAGCTATTACTGTTACACAAGATAATGATTATGCGATACATGAAATTCATCAAGCAGTGAATCCAATTAATCAATCTTTAGCTCTTAATACATCTGCGTTATTCGTACCTCTACCATCTAACGCATCTCCTGTTGCTCCTGCTGCTAGTGCGGTAGAACAATTTGTTGGCGCTTATGGTGTTTCTGCGGGTCAAGGAGATGTAGCTACGGATAAGATTTTATGGGCACGTCCATTCGCTTCGTTTGGTCGTCAAGGGCAAAAAGCTAACACGCCAGGTTATCGTTTAAAGGCGCATGGCATCACTGTTGGCTTTGACTATGTTCCAGTTGGAAGTGGTATAGCTATGGGTGCATCTTTATCAGCTTCGCATGCTAAAGTTAAACAAAGAAGCTATAAGGAAGGTTCTCATTCTAACATTGAGGATTTCTCAGCAGCTCTTTATGGGTCCGCTAGATTGTTTAATAGCCCAGTATTTACTCAATTGTCATTAACTGGATCTTCTGGTAAGCAGCGTAACCATGACCTAAGGGTTATTAATGCTCAAGGCGATGTAGGGGTTGCAAGAAGTAATCCTCGTTATTCAACATTTGGTATGAATGCATATTTAGGCGCTTACTTTGAAAAAGGATTTATAAGTATCACTCCAAGGACAGGTGTAGAATTTTTGTCTGAACACAAAGATAGTTATACAGAATCAGGAACTGCAAATAGTAATTTACGAGTAAAACCTAAAAGCAATAATAAAACTAACTTAATGTTTGATTTGAAGCTTGGTATGACATGTCAGTTATATGATGATGTATCGATCACGCCAGAATTTACTTTAGGTATGAAATATCTGACGAATAATAAGAACAAATCTTCCACAGTATCGTTAGTTGATTCAACGAAATTTGCAAGCATTCCAGGCTCTAAACCAAGTCCAATGATGGCAATCGGAGGATTGTCAGTTACTATTAATCAAAATCAGTTTAACTATGGTATTGAGTATAATATTAATGCTCAGAAGAAGTTTTTGGTTAACACAGTATCTATCTTCGCTAAATATAACATTTAACACTGTTTAATTAGTTAAAGATCAATCTAACAAGCAACCTCTTATATTAAGGGGTTGTTTTTTTATTTAGTAGATAAAAAACATATTTGAGGTTTATTTTTAATGAGATATAAGATATGATTCTTGTTCAATATTTATTAAATTAAATTGGAGCGATAAATGACTAATAATTTTCCTTATAAAGTTCTTGATCTTACGCATAAGATAGATAATGACACTAAATCTTGGCATGGATCTTGTGGCTTTACTCAGAACACGACTGTGGAGTACGACGATTGCACAACAGATGTTAAATTTCGTATACAAGAAATTAACATGCATGCTGGCGTTGGAACTCATATCGACGCGCCTGGTCATATTATTAGAGGTGGTGCAATGGTAGGAGATTTCGAATTGGAAAGCTTAGTTCGCCCTTGCATTCGTATTGACGCTTCTAATGGAGTGAATGCTAACTCTCAATTATCGGCTGATGATATTTTGGTATTTGAAAAGGAGTATGGCAAAGTTCAAGATGGTAGTTTTTTTCTTGTTTGTACTAGCTGGGATCGTCATTGGAGTGATCCAGAAAAATATCAAAACAAGCTTCAGTTTCCTAGTGTTACTGAAGATGCAGCATTATTATTACTTGAAAGAAATATTGCTGGACTTGGCATTGATACAATGAGTCCAGATTGTCCCGCAAGTGGATATCCAGTGCATAAACATTTACTTGGAGCTGGAAAATATATAGTGGAGAATATTACAAATGCAAAGAGTTTGCCGCCAGTTGGAAGTTTTAGCATGAGCTTGCCTATTAATGGTAGGAATTTAACTGAAGCACCTGTGCGATTAGTAGGGTTGATTAAACATTAAATTATTCCAAATAATAATGGTTTAATCAGCGCTAATAAAATCCAAAAAAAGATTACACAAACCAGGCATGTGAATATACTTATATACATAGAATGTGGCATTGTTTTTTTGCTGAGATTAATGTTGATGGATTCTGTTGTTATATATTGATCATTTAAGTGATTTATATGACTGGTTTGCGTTGTGTCTCCGTACATATGTATTATAACTTTTATGAAGTAGTATGTAGAACACATTCCGCTAAATATTAACGCAAAGATTACTACATAGTTTTCTGTATTAATTGATGCTGAAATGATATAAAATTTACTAACAAATCCAGCTAGTATTGGCACTCCAATTAATGACAATCCAGCTATTACAACACTAATACTAAGAAATTTATTATGTTTGGCAATTCCAGTTAATTGAGTAATAGTTTTGATCGAAAATAGACTATAAATTGCGCCAAATCCATAAAATAAGGTTATTTTAGTAAACGAATGCGATAACATATGAAGTATCGCTGCAATCATGGATTGTTTTGTAAACAAAAAAGCGCTCATTAAAGCCATATTAAGTTGGTTAATGGTAGAATATGCTAGCATATTTTTGATATTATTGGTTTTGATTGCCATATATGCACTATATACTATTGTTATAATTGGAAAGTAAATAATCCAGTTAATCTCGGTAAAGATTGAATGTAGATATTGTAATCCAAAGATAGATAGGATGATTTTGAAGATGCAGAATAATCCGCTTTTAACAACTATGATGGCGTGGAGTAGGGCGCTGACAGGATAGCTAGCTATCATTGCTTTTGGTAGCCAGCTATGAACTGGGTATATCGCAGCTTTGCTAATTCCAAATATAAACATTAGAAGTAGAACTATACTGGTATTTCGCGAGAAATACTGCTCAACAAAACCATAGCTTATAAAGTTTCCGTGCCCAACAAAACAATATATTATTATTATCGCCGGCAAAAACAGCGCTAAGCTAGTTATCATAAGCATTTTGATATAATGAGAGATTGAAGATTCTGTGTTATTAGATCTTACATGTAATATGAGGGATAACGTAGAAAGCGTCAGTATTTCATATGAGATAAACATAGTGATTAGATTTGCAGATAATGCAATAAATATACCGCATATAACGCTTAAATTAATAAAGAATAAAAACCTGCCTTGATTAGAGATCTTGTTGATATCAAGATATCCAATTATATAAAGCAGTGCAACTTGCCATAATAAACCAATCAGATTTAAGAATATTAACCCTAGATTATCAATATGAAGCGCAAGTGAATAGTTATGAAATCTATAAAATTCAATATAATCATCTTGAGTTATAAACGTAAGATTGATTTGTATGATATTTATAAAAAAAAGAGATGCTATGATCAATGTTAATATATTGCATATTTTTTTGTATTTATAAAATAACATTGGAACCAAGAGATTTGATAGTGCAATAATAAGCATATGAATGATATTTGCATTGTGCATATTATTGAGGATTTGTTGTGTCATATTGATATTTGACTAAAGATGTTGCTATTAATAACAAAAAGCATTGCAAATTGTATAGAGATTATACAGGCTAATGCCCAAGTGTCAGTATATAGATGCCTATAATTACAAAATATGTATTTAGTAAATTTATAGTAATATAATAATGCAGCTGTAAATCCTAACATAGCAATTATAAATGCTGTAAACATGCTATTTTGTATGAGGTTTTCTAGTATTTTGATTTTAATTAAGAATGCTGCGCTTAAAGGCAATCCGGCGCTAGATATAACAATCAATGCTATCAATATCCCAGATAAACGATGTTTGTGTTTTATTTCAGGAATATTTTCTGTATAAGCAATAATTGTAAATAACGCTAATTTATTTATACCATCGATAATTAACAATGCTATTACAATGTTTAAATTGTAAATATATGGCACTAATAGAATTATATACCCTATTTGTATTGCAGATGAATATACTACGATTTTCTTTAAGTTGTTGGTTAAAAGAGTCATTATTGTGCAAGCTATGATTGTAGCAAATGCAATAATAGTGAATAGTTTGGTGATAATTGGTTGAAAATGTTGATAGTCAATTGTGTAATACAAAAATCGAATCATAATATATGATCCAATCACTCCTGAAATTGGGGCGATATATGTTAGCATAATTGATGGCGTAGAGATATAAGAACGTATCATCCAAAAGTGCATAGGAAAGCATGCTATTTTAAGCATAGATCCTGTCAAGAAAAATGCAATACTGCCAAGTAATACTTTCGAATTGCCTTGTTGAGCGACTAAGCTTTGTATGTCAGTGATGTTTAAGCTTCCAGTGAAGCTGATTAAAAACCCAATAGCAATAAGTATCATCGTCGCTCCAATTGTACCTAACATCAAATAATCAAAAGCTCCAACCTGCGCTCTCTGATGATCGCCTTGGGCCATTAATACGTAAGTTGCAAGAGAAGAGATTTCAATGAATACATACATATTGAATAAATCGTTGGTACTTAATATTCCAATGTATCCAGCATGAGCAAATAATAATATTGCATAGAAGATGTTACAGTATTTTGTATGAATGTACTGCAGTATGTTGGCTTTGAGTATTTTGTGATTAAATAAGAGAAAAAACAGTATGACAATATTGATATAGAATATAAACACTTGGCTTAAAATATCTGTTCTATATTCTATACCGATTGGCGCAGGCCAATTACCAAGTGCGTAGTAATGAATATGATGATTTTGAATAAAATATATGCCAAATGCTGAGATAGCAGTTGTTATTAATGTTGCAATAATAGCAAAAGCTTTTAAGTAGAGTGAATTGATGTTAATCATGAACGCTGTGCAAATAGCGCAGAAAAATGGCAATAAGATTTGCAATATCGAAAAATGATTATTTAAAATTTCCATCATAAATCTTCATTATTATTGTTATGAATTTTGGCATTAATTGTAGCTTCAGAAATGCTATTATATTGATGATATATTCTATAAATTAGCGCTAAGCCCACGGATAATGTTGCAAACCCTACTACAATTGCAGTTAACATTAAAACCTGAGGTAATGGACTTGAGTATATTCTATCGACTTGTTGATAAAACGGTGCAATTCCATCTTCTACTTTACCAAGCGCAGTATAAAATACTAACACTGAGCCTTGCAATGTTCCAAGTCCAATGATTTTACGTATATAATTGTCGGAAGTTAACATTATATATAACCCACTGAGAAATATTAATAAAGCGCAAAAATAAACAATAAAATACATATCTTTATCTCATGGTTTGCATTATTCGTTGTTTAATTGCGAGTAAATTAGATGCATTACAGATGCAACAGTTAATCCAATACCAAGCTCAACTGTAAAAATACCTCTATGTTGCCCTACAATTGAATCAGAAGAGAGCGATGCGTAGTTTAAATAATTATCATTAAATATCAAAGATATTATTCCAGTTACAAAATATATAGATATGCCAATTGTTGCAGTGATAATAAGAACAGATGTTGAAAAATATTTTTTTAATAATTCTGCATGAATTAGATCGATTGCAATTAAGCAAGAAGCAAAGATTACACCAGCTTGAAAACCACCTCCAGCAGAAACTTCCCCGTATAGTTGTATATATATTGCATATAAGATGATGTAAGGAGTGATAAATAAGGCTATCGATCTGACAATTATAAAGTTTTGTAATTTATTGCTCAATTTCTCTTATTCTTTAATTATCTTTCTTGTTTTGACATTTAGATAATATTAATACCACTGATAATCCAGCTATTAGTACTACAGATGTTTCGCCAAGTGTATCATATCCTCTGTAACTTGCAAGAAGAGCTGCAACCATAGATGGTATATCTATTTCAAGCTTAGCATATTTTATATAATATTGACTTATATGGTTGTGAATAGCTGCATCAGATGATCCATATGATGGAAGTTCTGCGCCAATAAAGATTAATACTAGACCTAAACAAATGCATAATATCAAAGCTAAGATGTGTTTTAAATAATAATGCTTTAAATTTAAGAAGTTTAAGTAACTTTCGTTTTTATTTGAAGTTGTTCTAATAATATTTAGCAATACTGCCGTTGATAATGCGGCTCCTAAGGCAACTTCTGTCATTGCAACATCTGGGGCATCCATTAACAAATAAGAGAGGCTGATTAATAAACTAAAGAACGACATTAGTATAACACTGCCAAGCAAATTATTAGTTGCAACGAGCGCTATAGAGACTAATGCGAGCATAGATGAGATAATTATTAGTAATATTGTGGAGATACTAAAATCAATAGATCCAAATAAGGCAAACATTTCTGTCATTTTTATCTCTCTTTTTCTTGAATTGCATTGGCAGCTTTTGCAATTGCATGACTTGAGAGTGGGTTGAGTAATAATATCAATAATACGATAAAAAGTAACTTTAAAATTAAGATATAATGAGGTTGAATGAATGCTAGACCAATTAATGTTGTTGGAACTGCAAAAGATTCAACCACGCTTGCTGCATGAATTTTTTGATAAAAATTTTGTAATTTGATTATACCAATTACACCAGAAAACATTGAAAACATTCCAAATGATATCAATATCCAACCTACAATATTCACTATATCAATTACAAGTAAAAAGCTTCTTTGATGTAAATATAATTGATTTTATGCAGATTTAACAGTTATTTTTTTGAGTAAACTGATAGATAGCTCTAATATCATTCTATTGTGTGTTCAACATTGACAATAATTTTTGGTTTTTTACCTATGCTTTGTTTAATAGTTTTTCTAATAGTAGTACGTACTATCTCTGCTATTTGATCATTTGTAACATTACCTTTAATTTTAGTTCTTTGTTCTACTAAGGATTTCATAAGCTTAGCACGTATCAAATTGATAAATTGCTCATCAGTTTTTGGATCTAATGATCCAGGAGCAGAGATAATTGGTTTAGTAATGATACAACAACGTTTATCAAGCACAATTGATACAATGATAATTCCAGAATCATTAAGATGTCTACGCATTTTAAATATATTAGAACTTAATGGTAATAGCGCTTGGCCATCTATCCCGAAATACCCAGATTGCACCTTTCCAACGATTCTAGGAGATTTTTCATTTAACAATACCACGCTTCCGTTTTCAACATTTATAGCGTGATCAACGCCATTTTTTTTGGCCAATTCTATATGAGCTTGTAGATGTATTGGCTCACCATGGACTGGGACAGAGATTTTTGGCTTGATTAGGTCATACATTATATCTAATTCTGGAGCCGATGGATGACCAGATACATGTACAAAATTACTATCGTTTGAAGTAATTATATTAACTTTTGAGCGTATAAATACATTGATGAGTCGTAATATTTTTTTCTCATTACCTGGAATCATTTTTGATGAAAAAATTATAGTATCATTCTTACAAATTGTAATTTTAGGATGTTCATAATAAGACATTCTAGAAAGCGCCGCCATTGCTTCTCCTTGGCATCCGGTAGCGATTACTAATAGCTCTTCTCTTTTATATTCCTTAATATCATTTTCATGGATTATATGCTCATTTACATCCATCATGTAACCACTATCTTGAGCTGTTGCCAAGATTCTGTTTAAACTACGACCAAGCAAAGCTACCTTTCTTCCAGATTCTTTAGCTGCATGGATAATACTATCAATTCTTGCAATATTTGATGCGAATGTTGTTATAACCACTAGTTTTTTACATTGTTTAACAATATTTACTAGATTTTCACGTAAAGCACCTTCGGATCCAGAAGGTTTATTGGTTAAGACATTGGTCGAGTCGCATACTAAAGCCAATACACCATCTTTACCAAGAGCTTCTAATGCCTGTTTATTAGCTGTTTCTCCAATTACTGGGTCCTGATCGAATTTCCAATCCCCAGTATGTAGAATATTACCCTTTTCTGTACGAATCATTAGAGCTTGCATTTCAACAGTAGAATGATTTAATGAAATTAAATCGATATTAAAAGGCTCTAGTTTGATATTAGAATCGGGTTTGATTACATTTATTTGAGCTGTATCCGATATTTTGTGCTCATGCAATTTATATCTAAGAAAGTTAGATGTAAATTCGGTTGTATACACCGGGCAATTAAGTACTTTGAGTAAGTATGGGATTGCGCCAACATGATCTTCGTGAGCATGTGTAACGATTATTCCGATTATGTTTTCTTTATGTTGAGCAACAAAGCTCATGTCTGCTATAACCATATCAACTCCAGGTGCATATTCATCTGCAAAGCCAACTCCGCAATCAATTATGATCCATTTTCCTTTATAGTGATAAAGATTAAAATTCATTCCTATCTCGTTTGCACCACCTAGTGGAACAAACAGCAATTCTTCTGTAAAATGTTTAATATTAAATGACATAAATTTTTAATTAAAAATAATAGATATATGTATAAAAAAAAGAATTAGCGAATATGAGTTATTTTAAATAAGTTTATGTTTATTAGATAATTCTTGTATAATTTTAATTAGTTATATAAATATGTTTTTTCTAGTATTTAGAGGAGTCGTATTACATATCTAGAAAATATATCATATAATCAATACTAAAATATTAACATATAAATAGCATTATTACTATTGAATTATGAAAAGCTTAAATAATACAAATAAATGTTTTAATGATGCAAGCCCGATTTTTGTTTTACATAATAATTCGGCAGAAGCCTTAGAGATTTCACATTTACTAAGTTTATCTTGTAATATTGTCTTATCAATTGAAGATGCGACAATTATTATTGTAATTGGTGGAGATGGGCAGTTACTACACGCATTGCATCAATATATGGATTTGAATAAAATTTTTTATGGTATAAACGTTGGTACTATAGGTTTTTTGATGAATTCATTTAATAAAAATAAGATTTTAGAAAAAATAGCCAATGCATCTATGGCACAACTCAATCCATTGGTTATGAAAGTGCAAGATATTGATGGAAACATGCATACTGCGTTAGCAATTAATGAGGTATCTATATTTCGAAATACCAATCAATCAGCAAAGATTAGAGTGCTTGTAGATGGTTTTCAAAGAATGGAGGAATTAATTTCGGATGGATTAATGGTATCAACTCCAGCTGGAAGTAGTGCGTATAACTTGTCGGCTGGAGGACCAATCTTACCTCTTGATTCTAATGTGTTATGCTTAACGCCAATTTGCGCTTTTAGGCCAAGGAGATGGGGTGGTGCTTTATTACCAGTTAATTCTAAGATTACATTTGAGATCTTAGAAGTTCATAAAAGGCCAGTAAATGCTGCGGCAGATTTTTATGAATATCGTAATATTAAATCTTTGGAGATTGAATCATTGCCAAGTAAAACAATAAACTTATTATTTGATCAACATCATAATCTTGAAGATCGTATCATCAAAGAACAATTTCGCAGTTAAAAGTTTAATAATCAATATATTATTAATTAAATTATTAACTACATATTTAAATTATGTTATTATAAAATTAACATTTGATCAATAATTTAAAAATAAACAATTAACATGCAAGATCCTAAATCACAATGCAACAAGTACGCTCAAATTATTATCGATGCCAAAACATTTAGCTTACCATTGAGAGAATCAACGGCTGGTCCAAATGTAATAGATGTTACAGATTTGTATAAATTAAGTGGATATTTTACTTACGATAACGGTTTTATTTCTACTGCATCATGTAGATCAAAAATTACATATATCGATGGCGACAAAGGAGTATTAAAGCATTGTGGTTATGATATACATGATTTAGTTGATAAAAGTAATTTTTTAGAAGTTTCCTATTTATTGTTATACGGCAAGTTGCCAACTAAAATTGAGTATGAAAATTTTGTCGAAAATGTCACTCGTCATTCTATGATAGATGAGCAAATGAGCAATGTATTGCACGGATTTACTCGCGATACACATCCAATGGCAATTATGCTTTCGTGCGTAGGCTCGTTATCTGGGTTGTATTACAATGAAATTGACGTTAGAAATTCAGAGCATAGAGATGATGTAGCTATTAAAATTATCGCTAAAATGCCAACAATTGCTGCTATGATTCATAAATATTCAGTTGGGCAACCGGTAATTTATCCAGATAATAATCTAAATTTTACTGAAAATTTTTTGCGTATGATGTTTGCGACGCCTTGCGAAAAATACAAGGTGAACAAGATTCTCAGTCAAGCATTAGATAAAATTTTTATATTACATGCAGATCATGAGCAAAACGCATCGACTTCCACTGTACGTTTAGCTGGCTCATCAACAGCAAACCCATTCGCTTGTGTTAGTGCTGGAATTGCTTCTCTTTGGGGAGTATCTCATGGTGGAGCAAATCAAAAAGTCATTGAAATGTTAGAACAAATTAAAACACCTGATCGTATTCAATTATACATAGATAAAGCAAAAGATAAAAACGATCCATTTAAGTTAATGGGTTTTGGCCATAGAGTTTATAAAAATTATGACCCTAGAGCTGAAACATTAAAAGCAACTTGCAAAGAAGTATTATCATATTTAGGAAAGTTGGATAATAATCCATTATTACAAATTGCAACTCAACTAGAGCATATTGTATTACATGATGAATATTTTATAATTCGTAAATTATACCCCAATGTTGATTTTTACTCCGGTATTATATATCAAGCTATGGGAATACCAGTGCAAATGTTTACTGTATTATTTGCAGTAGCTCGATCGGTTGGATGGATTGCGCAATGGAGAGAAATGTATCAAGATGAGGATTTTAGAATTGGTAGACCAAGGCAGTTGTATATAGGAAAAACAAATGAAAAGTTCAAGCCGTTGCATTTAAGAACGTAGTTGATGCGAAGTCAAGGCAAAAATATATAGCAAAATTGCATTGCTAATTTTATGGATTTTATTTAATTATAAAATTGGTGATAAAATTATTGATTTTTATAATAAATATCGATTAGAGTATCAATAATGATGTGCACAATAACAATGTATAATTTATAATAGATGTGTTTATATTATTAATACAAATAATTTAGTTTTATTAATTAGTTAGGATTAAAACGGTGACAGAAGATAGTAATTTGCTTTGTTCTTTTTGCAACAAAGCTAGATATGAAGTCAAAAAATTAATAGCAGGGCCAGAGGTTTTTATATGCAATGAATGCATTAAGCTTTGTACAGAAATTATCACGGAAGAAAATGCATTTGAATTAAGAGATCAATCAGATTCATTTGTTATTCCAAAACCAAAAGAAATATACGAAGCTCTAAATCAGTACATTATTGGGCAAAGTAATGCTAAAAAAATATTGTCTGTTGCAGTGTATAATCATTACAAAAGGATAGAATATCTAAATAATTCTACTAATGATATAGAGCTCACTAAATCTAATATTTTGCTTATTGGTCCAACTGGCTGTGGTAAAACATTATTAGCTCAAATTTTAGCGAAAATTTTAAAAGTTCCATTTACTACAGCAGATGCGACCTCATTAACAGAAGCTGGATATGTTGGTGATGATGTAGAAAATGTATTGTTAAGATTATTGCAAGCGGCTGATTTTAATGTTGAAAAAGCTCAAAATGGCATAATATACATAGATGAAATAGATAAAATAGCACGTAAATCAGAAAATACATCTATTACGCGCGATGTATCTGGAGAGGGTGTACAGCAAGCGTTGTTGAAGATTATGGAAGGAACGGTTGCCTCCATTCCGCCTCAAGGAGGTAGGAAGCATCCACAACAAGACTCCATTCAAATGGATACAACAAATATTTTATTTATTTGCGGAGGAGCATTCATAGGACTAGATGATATTATCGCAAATCGCATTTCTCAGTCTTCGATAGGATTTGCAGCGAATATACATTCTAAAAAATCTAAGAAATACAATGAATTACTACCCAAGCTTGAAATTGAAGACATTACAAAATTTGGTATGATTCCTGAATTTATAGGTAGATTGCCTATTATTGCTACTCTAGAAGAGTTAGATAAGTCGGCGCTAATTAAGATTTTAACAGAGCCAAAAAATGCTATTGTCAAACAATATCAAACTTTATGTTCAATTGATAAAGTAGATCTTAAATTTGATAGCCCAGCGTTAGATGCAATTGCGGATAAGTCTATCAAATTCAAAACAGGCGCTAGAGGTCTGCGTTCAATTATAGAAAAATTATTGCTAGATGTGATGTATAAACTTGATGAGTTGCAAGATACTACTGTTTTTATTACAAAAGAAGTTATAGATGATAATGAGCGGCCAATTATTAAAAAAAAAATCAATCGAAGCGGCAAAAAAAAGCAAATTGCTTAACTCTAGTATCAAAAGCTCGTGAATGATGATAAAATAGATTTCATTCGAGATTATTTTGGTCATACTCATTTTACTTGTTATGCATTACCAGCTGATGCTTCTAGAAGGAGGTATTATCGCATTATATTGGATGATAGTAATTTTAGTTATATTCTCATGGATAGCCCTGTTACTGGGTGCAATTTAGAAGAATTTATATTTATTGATCAGTTTTTATCGCGGCGAGGATTATCTACTCCAAAGATTCATGAAATGGATAGAAAGTCTGGGTTTCTATTATTAGAGGATTTTGGAGATTTAACTGTCGCAAAATATTTAACGCAAAATACAAATCATCTTGAGATATATAAATTGATTATAGATGTACAGAATAAATTACAAAATATTTTACCGCCAAAAGATTTACAAATTCAATCTAAACAAACATTTTTAGAATCATTGAATTTATACGTTGATTATTACATTCCTTTTGTAATGCAACGTCAAGTGTCGGATGATAGTAAATTGGAGTTTTTTGATATTTGGAGTCATACATTAGATTCTTTATACGACATTCCATATTATCCTGTCATTACTTTACGTGATTACCATGCTGAGAATTTAATGATACTACAAGATAAAAATAGAAATGATATTCAATCTATAGGATTATTGGATTTTCAAGATGCAGCTATAGGACATAACTTATACGATATTGTATCTATAATGCAAGATGCAAGATGCGATGTAGATACAATACTTGCAAATGAATGTTTGAAATATTATTTTGATACAGGAATTTACAAAAGTGGTGATATTAAAATAAGATATGAAGATGTTTATTTATCGTATCAAATACTTGGAGCTCAAAGAAATAGCCGAATACTTGGGGTATTTGCTAAGAAGGCAATAGAAGGGAATTTTGAATATATAACTTATTTAAATAGAGTGAAAGGCTATCTAGAATATAACCTTTCACACGCAAAACTCTATAAATTAAAAGGATTTACAGATAAAAATCTTTATATATCTTGATGCCATTCTTCCATAATATTAGCAATTTGCCCAAGGCATTCTTTTATTGCAGAACTGTTTAAATCTGCAAGTGCTCCAACACTGCTTTCTTCTGGTTCTATCGGAGTAAGCACTAATTCATTGTAAGAATCTACAATTGAAGAAATTTTTTGTTTTATATTAGCGTTTTCTTGAGCTTTGCGCGAGAATTCAATTTCAATGCCTTTAACAACGATATTTAAAAAATCAATTTTCTCATCTTTTAACTTTTTAATTTCTTCATTACGATTTAAACGATCAGTCATCTCATTTTGCAACCTATCTATCTCATCTTCTAACTTACGTCGCTTAGCTAATTGCTCAGCTTCAAAATTTATCAAATTAGACGTTGATTCATCAAGCTCTTGTTGTGAATCTTTTAATCTCATTTCAAGCTGCTTTTGTTCTTCTCCAAGAAACTTATTTTCAGCCAATAGTGTATTATATTTTTGATGAAAATCTTCATTATTATCTATTATTTCTTGTAATTTATTTAGATCATTTAATTTTTCAATTTCAAATTCTTGCCAAGAATCAATTTCTTTCTCATGTTGTTCCATTAGATTGCATAATTTAGCATTAAGATCTGCATTTTGGTCTAAAAGTTCATCAATCTTGCTTTGCTTTTCTTCTAAGAGATTATAATGCTGTTTTTCTTCGTTTTTATTAATAGATTCTTGCTCAGCAATCTTTAATTTGAAAGTTTTTATTTCTTCTGATGCGTTTTTCAATTCAATGTCTTTTTTATCAAGTGATGCGTGCAACAAGGCTATTTCTTTATTTTCACCTATAACTTCTTGATTTATTTCTGCTTCAAGCGATCTTATTTCTTCAATATTTAAACTATTTAAATCTATTGTTTTAAATAGTTTATTCAAAGATTGTACTATGCTTCCTATGAGCATATAACAATCATCATTGGGATTTGTAATCCGTAATGACGAATCTATTGTCTCGTAAATATTACGGTATTTACTATACACTTCATCCGTGGAATTAATTTTAGAATCTAATTCTTTTAAAGAAACTATTGTATCGCTAAAACTATACATATTTATTGCACGAGTTAGGTGATTAAACGTATCATTAGCAAAAGCTGATAGTAATGACATCTCTTTAGTATAAGCTGTTATTGACCTATATGTTGGTTCCTGTTGTAAATTGATCATCAAGTCAGCCAAGAATTGCCCAACGGACTGAAATGTTGTAATTTTTACCCTTGGCAAATCAACAGATGTTTTCATGTTTTAATTAATCTTGAGTTATTAATCAATGATATAAACATAATTTATAATCATATTTATTGCAAGCGTATTTTCTTAAATTTAATATATTGAATTAAATTTAAGATATTGATAATTCACTATTCCACTATTCACAATGATCAGTTATTACCGATAGTTTGCAATCAGGATATTTTTAATAATTTCATTAAACACTTGAACTTCGGTTGCAGTAATGTTGAGATCATTAATATACTTACTGTTTATATAAAAGATATATTGTATTGATCTTGTAACTACTTTGTGCTAATTATAAGCTGGCTATGGTTTTTCTTGATTTTGATAATGAATATAAGCTCTTCGAAGAAAAAATCTTCTACAAAGCCTTCTATAAGAGATGCTAAAGATGCAATCAGGACTTTGCTTGAATTTATAGGAGAAGATCCAAACAGAGATGGTTTACTAGATACCCCGCAACGAGTTGTAGAGAGTTACAAAGAGATATTTGCTGGATATCACCAGAAAGCTGAAGACGTTTTAGTTAGTCAGTTTGATAATAATGAGCATATTAAAGAGATGGTGCTACTTCAATCTATTAAATTCACATCATTTTGCGAGCATCATTTGTTACCAATTATTGGCAGTGTTGATGTCGCGTATTTGCCAAATAGCCAGATTGTTGGTATTAGTAAAATTGCAAGAGTGGTAGATTTATTCGCTCACAGATTGCAAGTTCAAGAGCATATGACTGCTCAAATAGCTAAAGCAATAGATAAACATTTAAAACCAAATGGGGTTGCAGTAAGGGTTAAAGCCTCTCATTGTTGTATGACTATAAGAGGAGTTTCAAAAGAATCTTCTATGATGTATACTAGCTATTACACAGGGTCTTTTTTAGATAAAAATGATCTTAGGAATGAATTTTTAACTTCAATTGCTAAATAGATGAATAAGATTTAAGCGATGTTATTATCAAAGTATTTTTTACCTACACTTAAAGAAAAGCCACATGAAGCAGAAACTGTATCCCATGCGCTTATGATTAGAGCCGGAATGATTAAGCAACAAGCTTCTGGTATATATAGTTGGTTACCGCTTGGCTTAAAGGTCTTACAAAATATTGAGCAAGTTATACGTAAGCATATGAACTCTGTAGGAGCAATCGAAATATTGATGCCATGTATACAACCAGCAGATTTATGGGTTGAATCTGGTAGGTTTGATAGTTACGGGAAAGAAATGCTAAAATTTCTTGATCGACATGATCATATGATGTTGTTTGGGCCAACTAATGAAGAAGTGGTGACAGATATTTTTAGAGATAAAGTCCAATCATACAAAGATTTACCAAAGAATTTATATCATATTCAATGGAAGTTTCGCGATGAGATTAGACCGCGTTTTGGAGTGATGAGAGGACGTGAGTTTTTAATGAAAGATGGATATTCTTTTGATATCGACAAAGATAGTGCGGTTCATACTTATTATGAAATGTATAGTGCATATCTTCGTATATTTCGCGATCTTGGTTTGTTTGCAATACCAACTATAGCTGAAAATGGCCCAATAGGAGGGAGTCTTAGTCATGAGTTTAGCATTATAGCAGATACAGGTGAGAGCAAAATATATTATGATAAGAAATTTGAGTCTTTAAGCTTGATAGATATAGATGATATAGATATGTTGAAGTCGATTTATGCAGTTGCAGAAGAAAAGCATGATCCAAATAATTGCCCATTAAGTGAGAATGATCTCAGATCTCATAGAGCAATTGAAGTAGGTCATATTTTTTATTTTGACACGAAATATTCAACTTCTATGAATGCATTAGTGATGAATAAAAATTCACAACCAACACCAGTGCATATGTCATCTTATGGCATTGGGATTTCAAGGTTAGTTGCAGCAATTATAGAGGCAAGTCACGATGATTACGGTATTATTTGGCCTAAAAACATTGCTCCATTTAAAGTATCATTAATTAATTTAAATATTAAGCATGATAAGTGCAATGAGATTTCTAAGTATATATATGATATTCTTGTAGAAAATAATATAGATGTTTTGTATGATGATACTTATGATAGCCTAGGAAGTAAATTTGCTAACCATAACTTAATAGGGTTTCCTTATCAAATTATTATTGGTACTAAGCACGTAGATCAAAATAAAGTAGAACTTAAGACTAGAGTTGATAACAAGATTGATCTTATAGATAAGGAAATTGCGATCAAGACAATTCTAACAAATTTATCATATTAAGGTCTGAACTTTGAAGAATAATATTTCTCTTTTTATAGCTTTTAGATATCTTATTTCTAAGAAAAATGAAAAATTTTTATCTGTTATTTCAATATTTGCATTATTGGGTCTTGCTATAGGCGTTGCCGTATTAATCATAGTTATGTCTGTGATGAACGGGTTTCGTATAGAATTTACTAAGAATATTATAGGTCTTAACGGAGATATTTTAGTACGTTCAAATAATGTTGCTAGTCTTGACAAAAATACTAGCAACGGTTTTTACATTGAGAACTACGAATGCATTAAAAATGATATTGCTAAGCAGTCTTATGTTGAAAAAGTATCTGCATCGGTTATAAGTCAAGTACTGGCTATAGGTGCAAGGTCTAGCATGGGAGCGATCGTTCGCGGTATTAGCTTAGATGATTTAAAGTTTAAACAAGATATAGTTAACAATATTATAGCTGGAAGTTTTGATGATTTTCAAGGTTCAGTTGTTGCAATTGGTTCTCCTTTGGCTAATGATCTTGGGTTATTTGTTGGTAGTAAAGTAAAGTTAGTTGCGCCAAATACCATTACAAGTCTCCTTGGTACCATGCCTAGATCTAAGGAGTTTACTGTATCTGTAATTTTTGCTAGTGGTATGTACAGCTATGATTCTGTTACTATATTAATGCCATTAGAGGCTGCAAGCGCGTTGCTCAGTATGCGAGGTAATATTAATATGCTTGAGGTATATACCAAAGATATTACTAATTCTCCAAAATATGCAGAAGACTTACAAAATCTCTTTCCTCATTTGTTATCTGAGAGTTGGCAAGATCTTAATGAGCAGTTTTTAAATGCTTTGAAGATAGAACGAGTTACTATGTTTACTATTTTATCGTTAATTATTTTAGTTGCAGCATTTAATATTATTTCCAGTTTGTTTATGCTAGTGAAAGATAAGATAAAAGATATAGCTATTTTAAGAACCATCGGAGTTACGAGAATGCAAATTATGATGATTTTTATATATAATGGTTTGATGATAGGGTTTTTTGGTACTATTATTGGAGTTGTATTAGGCTCAACCATTGCATTAAATATAGAAAATATTAAAAGATTTTTGGAATCAATAACAGGGGTAACTATTTTTGATTCGGCAATTTATTTTTTATCTACACTGCCTTCTGATGTAAGGTTAGAAAATATTGTGATTGTTGCATCAATTTCTTTATTATTAAGTTTTATAGCAACAATTTATCCAGCTTATAAAGCAGCAAGCGTTAATCCAGTAAATATATTGCGTTATGAGTAATGCTGCATTGACTTTAAAGAATGTAAATAAAACTTACACTCAGGGCAAATCTACTGTAAATGTTTTAAAGAATTTAAACTTGTGCGTTGATTATGGTGAGTTTGTTTCTATTATTGGCAAGTCCGGTAGCGGTAAATCAACTTTGCTACATATTGCTGGGTTGTTAGATTCTAGCGATAGTGGTGATGTGATATTAAATTCCATTATTTGCAATGATTCAAAAGTCGCTAATAAAACTCGTGATTTGATGAGATTAAGTAATATTGGATTTATTCATCAAAGACACTATTTATTGCATGATTTTTCAGTTCAAGAAAATGCGATGATACCAATGATACTAAATGGCATTTCAAAAGAAGAAGCTGAAGATAAAGCATATGATTTATTGCGAATGTTGGAATTGGATGGGAGAATTTACAGTAAAACTTCAGAACTTTCAGGCGGGCAACAACAACGCGTTGCAATTGCAAGAGCTATAGCAAATAATCCAAAAATTATTTTGGCAGATGAACCGACTGGAAATTTAGATCCGCCAACATCTTCTAAGGTTTTTAAATTATTTATGAATATTATGCAAAAGTATAATACAGCAATAGTTATGGTTACGCATAATCATGACTTAGCATTTCAGATGAGCACATCTTACGAATTGATAGACGGATCACTGCAAACTGTAAAAACTGGTAATTAATTGTGCATTAAATTGTTTTTGCGACTTGAATGTTTGGAGAATTTTTGGTATATTGCCTGTGGCTGTTGAAATGATTATGATAACTTTTCTTGCGACATCTTAAATGTTTTTGCAAATGTGTTTTTATAGCTACTTGATAAATACGGAAACTTCCCTTTAGATTGTGGATTTTTTAGTAAAATAATATTTTTTAATTTATAAATTAGGGATAATTTATGATTCAGATGCAGACTGTGTTAGAGGTTAGAGATAATTCTGGCGCAAAGAAAGCGATGTGTATTAAAGTTTTAGGCGGTTCTCACAGGATGATTGCTGGAGTTGGAGATTTGATCGTCGTATCAATTATTGAGGCTTTGCCTGGTAAATTTCCTAAAGGCAGTGTTAGAAGAGCTGTTGTGATACGCACTAAGTCACCATTGCAGAGACGTGATGGTTCTACTATGCGCTTTGATTCTAACGATGTAGTGTTGGTGAATGCTCAAAATGAACCGATTGGAACAAGGGTTTTTGGCTATGTTCCGTTTGAGCTCAGAAGCAAGGATTTTGTAAAAGTAACTTCTTTGGCAGAGGGTGTATTATGATGAAAAAGATGAAGTGTAAGTTTAAAACTGGAGATGAAGTAATAATCATTTCTGGCAAAGATAAAGGAGTTGTTGGTAAAATTACTAAAATACTCACAAGTCAATATAAAGCTATTATAGCTGGTGCTAATTTGTCTAAAAAACATACAAAGCCCACTCAAACTAGTAATGGAGGGATTGTTCAAAAGGAAATGCCGATTCATATTTCTAATATTGCTCATATTGATCCAAAAACAGGATCTCCTACTAAAATTAAGTATATATTGCAAGATAATAAAAAATTGCGTGTGGCCAAAAAATCTGGCGAAATTTTATCATCAACAGATAAGTAGGGTAAGTAATAAATGTTAGTAAATTTTAAAGAATTATATTCTACAAAAGTACGAGATGAATTAAAAAAAGAGTTTTCCTATAACAATGTTCATAATATTCCAAAATTGGTTAAAATTGTTATTAATATGGGAGTAGGCGAGGCGGCTTTAAATTCTAAGGTTATTGATAGTGCAATGTCTGATTTGACATTAATTTCAGGTCAAAAGCCTATGATTACAAGAGCAAAAAGATCTGAAGCTGCTTTTAAAATTCGTGAAGGCATGAAAATTGGGTGCAAAGTTACTCTAAGAAAAGATCGAATGTATGATTTTTTAGAAAGACTTGTGATGATTGCGTTACCTCGAGTTAAGGGTTTTAGAGGTTTAAATGCAAAAAGTTTTGATGAAAGAGGAAATTTTAATTTTGGAGTGAAAGAGCAGATAGTTTTTCCTGAGATCGAATATGATAAAGTAGATAGTATTCGTGGCATGGATATTACCATTGTTACTACGGCTAAAAATAAAATTGAAGCTAAAAAATTACTATCCAGTTTTTCTTTACCATTTTATAATTAAATAGGAGTTAAATTTGCGTGGCAAAAGTTAGTACAATTAAAAAAAATAATAAGCGTAAAAAAAATGTTCAGCGCTTGGCCCCTAAGAGGGCAGAGTTAAAATCTAAGATTTATGATAAGTCTATCTCGTTGGAAGAGAGGTTTGAGTTAGTAATGAAATTATCTAAATTACCCAGGAATTCGTCTAAAGTCAGGATAAGGAATCGCTGTGCTATAACTGGAAGGCCTAGAGGTTTTTATAGAAAATTTGGTTTATCAAGGCATATGCTTAGGTTTTTTGCTGTTAGAGGTGAGCTGCCTGGTGTAATTAAATCTAGTTGGTAAAAAGGAGAAATACATATGTCATTTAATGATCCAATAGCAGATATGCTTACAAGAATTAGGAATGCATACGCTGTAAAAATTTTGGTAACAGACGCGCCTTACTCTAAAATAAAACAGAGTATTTTGGATGTGTTAAAAGAAGAAGGTTATATAATAGGTTATACTGTTAATGGAGAAGGTAGTAAGAAAACTCTTTCTATAGAGTTAAAATACTCTGCCAATGGCACTCCTGCAGTTATGGAGATTAATAAGATATCCAAAGGAAGTAAAAGAATTTATGTTTCCCTTGATAATCTTAAAGGATATTACAATGGCATGGGTATAGGAATACTTTCAACGTCAAAGGGTGTTATATCCGATAGAAGCGCTATATCTAGTAGAGTTGGCGGTGAATTAATTTGTACAGTATTTTAAGGGTGTTTATATGTCTCGTGTAGGAAAGTTACCAATAGCAGTACCAGAAAATGTTACTATATCATTAGATGGCTTGAATATAAAAATTAATGGACCAAAAGGTTCTTTAGAAAAGACATTTATTGGACCTGTGTCTTTTTTATTAAAAGATAATGAGTTGAAAGTTACTCCAAATGATTCTTCTAAATATGCGAGATCTATGTGGGGAACAGCTAGAAGTATTATTAATTCTATGGTGATGGGAGTTCAAAAAGAATTTGTTCAAGAATTAGAAATCAAAGGTGTTGGTTATAGGGCTGTTTTGAATAAAGGTTATTTAGATTTAACTTTAGGCAAAAGTCATTCTACTAAAATCTTTATACCAAGCGGAATAACAATTGAAGTGCCAAAGCAGGATGTAGTAATAATAAAATCAATTAACAAGCAAGTACTTGGACAGTTTACTGCATCTATTGTTAAACAAAGACCTCCTGAGCCATATAAAGGCAAGGGTATTATCAAGAAAGGTCAGTATATACAAAGAAAAGAAAGCAAGAAAACTTAATTTAAGGTAAATAATAATAAATTAAAATTATGCGTAGTGTTAAGGATAAGTTTTTTATAAGACAGCGTAGAGTAAGAGCAAAGCTTGCTAAGTGTAAAGACTCTTCTCGTTGCCGTTTGTCTATTTTTAAATCTAACAGGCATTTGCATGCCCAGATTATTGATGATGTTAACTCTAGAACGTTAGTTTGTGCATCTACTTTAGATAGCTCTATATTAAAGCCAAAAGCATCTAACTGCAACTTAGAATCGGCTAAAAAATTAGGCGATTTGCTTGCAAAGAAAGCAGAGGAAAGCAACATAAAATATGTGGCATTTGATCGTGGTGGTTATAAGTATCACGGTATAGTTAAAGTTTTTGCGGATGCTGCAAGATCTGTATTAATATTTTAATAAGGTTGATCAATGAATAAAAACAATAAGGTTTTAGATGATTTAAAGGAAGTAGTAGCAGGTGTAAATCGTGTTACTAAGGTAGTTAAAGGCGGTAGAAAATTTTCATTTTCTGCTTGTGTGATAGTTGGTAATCGCAAAGGTAAGGTTGGTCACGCACATTCTAAAGCTACTGAGATATCTGACGCAAAAATTAAAGCGTCAAAAAAAGCTAGTCGCAACCTTATTGCAGTTAAGTTGCATCAAGATAGAACTATTTGTCGTGATGTAATCGGAACAAGTGGTGCGGCAAAGGTCTTATTAAGAACAGCAAAACCTGGTACTGGTATTATCGCTGGTAGTGCTATGAGATCGATATTTGATTTACTTGGTATTAAAGATATTGTTGCTAAATCAATTGGATCATCAAATGTGTATTCTATGATTGATGCTACTTTTGATGCATTATCTAAATTATCCTCTCCTAATGCAATTGCTAAACGTAGAGGAAAGAAAGTATCAGAGATTTATGTTACAGTACCAAAAGCTTAAATTACTAATAAATAAATTTTAAGGATATGTCTAAATCAACGACGACAAAAAATTCAAAAAGGCCTCGCTTGAGAGTTACTCAAATTAGAAGCTCAATTGGTAGAATGCCAGATCAAAGAGCGACTTTAATCGGTTTAGGTTTAAATAAATTACATAAATCTGTAATTCTTAATTCCGATGCAGCAATTGATGGAATGATCAACAAAGTAAAGCATTTGTTAAAAGTAGAAATTATTGATTGAGGTTTGTATGAAATTAAATAACTTGCATAATTATCCGAATTCGAAAAAAGATCGAATTAGAAAAGCTAGAGGAACAGGAAGCGGCAAGGGCAAAACTGCTGGCAGAGGCGTAAAAGGGCAAAAGTCTAGATCTGGAGTTGCTATTAAAGGCTTTGAAGGCGGTCAAATGCCTTTGATTAAAAGATTACCAAAAAGAGGTTTTAATTCTTTTAATAGTAAAAGATTTAATATTATTAAACTTAGTGATATTAGCGATTTAATCGATTCAAAAAAGATTAATCTTAGTGATCAAATTGATAAGGATTTGCTTGTAAATATAGGATTTATTAAAAATAAATCTTCTTTAGTTAAGTTATTATCTAATTCTGTTGAATTCAATAAAAAAATCTCAGTAAAATTAGATGCATACTCCAAGGCAGCTATTGATTTAGTAGATAAAGCTGGCGGAGTTGTTATAAAAGAGTAAAACAATTAAATGAAGATATCTAATACCAAAAGTTTATCGGATAAGATATTATTTACTATTGTAATATTGATTATCTATAGAATTGGCTCGTTTATTCCAATTTCTGGAATTGATTCTTTATCTCTTAGTAAAGTAGCATCTCAGAATAGCTCTGGTGTCTTAGGTATGGTTGATATTTTATCCGGCGGATCTTTAAATAGAATGTCCATCTTTGCTTTATCAATAATGCCTTATATTACAGCATCTATTATCATGCAGTTATTATCAATGGCATTTAAGTCTTTAGAGAATCTTAAAAAAGATGGTGAGAGTGGTCGTGGAAAAATTAATCAAATATCTAGATACTTAACAGTATTATTAGCTGGATTTCAAGCTTATGGTGTTGCTGTTGGGCTTGAATCATTTACTTCATCAGCAGGTCCAGTAGTATTATCTCCTGGTATGGTTTTTAAATTCACAACTATTCTTACTCTAGTTGTAGGTACTATATTGTTAATGTGGCTCGGAGAGCAAATTACAACCAATGGAATCTCTAACGGTATTTCTTTAATAATATTTATTAGCATTATTTCTTCTATGCCTAGCGCAATAATCAATATGTTTGAATTGTCTAGGAAAGGCGTGTTGTCTTATTTTGTAAGTTTTGCAATTTGTTGCGGGGCTATATTGTTAATTGCGTTAATTACGTTTTTTGAGCAAGCTAGCCGTAAAATATTAGTGCAATATCCAAAACGACAGGTTGGAAATAAATTATATTCTGGGGAATCTACATATATTCCTTTAAAAATAAACACTTCTGGAGTGATACCACCGATATTTGCTAGCTCTATTTTACTATTTCCTTTGACTATTAGTAGTTTTTCAGGCAATTCTCCGATTTTAGGATGGTTTGCATATTATTTGGGTCATGGCAAACCAGCTTATATTATAATATATGTAGCACTGATATTGTTTTTTAGCTTCTTTTACACAGCGGTTGTATTTAATTCCAATGATACTGCTAATAACTTAAGAAAATATGGAGCTTATATCCCTGGTATCAGACCAGGTTTAAATACTGCATCTTATTTTGATTATGTATTAACAAGAATTACTGTAATTGGTGGAATTTATTTAAGTGTGGTTTGTATTGTTCCAGAGATTGTCATGAATAAATATTCAATATCATTTTCATTAAGTGGTACAAGCTTTTTAATTATGGTCAATGTTGCGTTAGAAACTTTTAATCAAATCCAAGTGCAACTATTCAGCGCTAAATACGATCATTTAATGAAAAAATTTAAAAAATAATATGATTTTTTTATTTTTAGGGCCACCTGGTTCAGGGAAGGGTACTCAAGCCCAAATCTTATCTGATCAATTTTCATGCAAGCATATCTCCGTTGGTGAAGAATTGAGGCAAATAGCGTTAAATAAAGGAAAGAATTATGAAGTTATACAAGAAGCTGTAGATTCAGGTAAGCTTGTGCCATCTTTCGTTGTAAAAGACCTAATTATGCAATATCTTTCAAAAAATTATACACATTTAATTTTAGATGGTTATCCAAGAAATCTAGAGCAGGTTGATATTTTAAACCTTATACTTAAGAATTCTAAGGAAGGTATTGGCGCTATATATTTCAATATTAATATAGATCTTTTATTGCAACGCATAGATGGTAGAATTAGCTGTGCAATCTGCCATAAAATATATCATAAAAAAAACAACCCTCCAAAAATTAATGGCATTTGCGATCATTGTGGTAGCGATCAATTAATTCATAGAAAAGATGATAATCCTGAAATACTAAAAAATAGGATGAAAGAATATGAAAAGTCCATGCATCAAGTAATTCAGTATTACAAGAACTTGGGTCTATGTAGTTCCATAGATGCAAATAAAAACCCAAAACAAATTACTCAAGAACTGCTAGACTTGATGTTCGGTGATAAGTAATATATAGTTATTGATTTTAAGGTGCACTAGAAGTTAAGCACATGACTCTAGATAATTATACTCCACTCGTTGTTAAATATAGACCTAAAAACTTTCATGAATTATTTAATCAAGGTTTAATTGCTAAAATTTTATCTAATGCTATATCTAGTAATAGAATATATCGTAGCTATGTGTTAAATGGAATGCATGGCATTGGCAAAACAACAATCGCTAGAATTGTTGCTTATACAATTAATTGCACAGATCGACAAATTTTGAATAAATTGGTTATCCCATGTCAAAAATGTCAAAATTGCTTAAGCGTATTAGATGGAAGCCATCCTGATATTATAGAAATTGACGCTGCTAGCAAAACCAGTATTGATGATATAAAATCGTTAGTTTCTTCTAGCGAATATTTGCCATTACTTAGTAAGTACAAAATATTTATCATTGACGAAGTTCATATGCTTTCTAAATCAGCATTTAATGCTTTGCTGAAAATACTAGAAGAACCTTGGTCGCATGTAATATTTATTTTAGCTACAACAGAATTACATAAGATCCCAGCTACTGTGATTTCTAGATGTCAAAGATATGATCTACAAAGATTTACATCAAGTCAGATATCAGATTTACTACGGTTTATTACAAGTTCTGAAAATATCAAGATTGACCAAAAATCCATTGATTTAATCGCTTTTAAAGCAAATGGTTCAGCCAGAAATGCAACTGTTATTCTTGATCAATTAATTAGCATGCTATCTCTTGAGAGCAATATAGATATCACTTACAATATAACATCAAAAGCACTATGTATTGTTTCAGTTGATGTGATAATTGAGTTTTTAGAGTATATAATCAATGAAGATGCAAAATCCGCTATTGATCAGTTAAATAATTTATATCTTCATTCTATTAACATGATTCATTTTTTAGAAGAAGTAACTGATCTATTAGCATATTTGAATAAAAAAACCATTATTAAAGACTATCAAAAAGAAATTTATGAAAGCATAGATCAGAGATGTAAGTCACTAATTATAAAGGCTAATTTATATCAATTATCAATATTGTGGCAAATATTTGATTCATCTATTCTAGCTGTCAAAAATAGTCACAACCCGTTAATTTTTATTGAGATGTTAATTATTAAAGCCTTATATGCACGATCTTTGCAAAATAATATAGACTTTGATAATGATGAAGGAAAAATTAATTGCACAAAAAATAAATATAAACAAGATTTGCATCAAATACAAGAATTAAACACATCATCTGAGTCGTATAAGCCAAATCCAATTAACAGCAAAGGTGTAATTTCAAATCCAGAAATTCATAAGACAATAGACTGGGAGAGAATAGATACAAACTTATTGTACGGATTTTTAAAATTTCTTGCTAATAATAATCATTTTGATGTGTATTATTTTTTATTAAATAAAGTACAGATTTGCCAATTTTGTGATAGTAATATTGAGATTTTTGTTGTAAAGAATAATGTTGGCCTTAAAATAGAACTTGAACAACAATTATTGCAGTATACAAATAAACAGTGGAACGTGAATGTTGCTCAAAAAGTAGAAATATATAATTTAAAGGATTTGATAATTAGTAAATTTAAACAAACAAAAATTTGGAGCAAAATCTCTGATGTTTGTCAAGATTCAACTATATCAGATATATTATTTAATAATTAATAAAAGGAGTATTATAATTATGGTCAATATCAACAATCTCTTAAAACAAGCTCAGAGCATGCAAGGAAAAATGCAAGAAATGCAAAATCAAATGAAAACCAAAGAATACAGCGGGGTTTCTGGCGGTAATATGGTAAAAGTAACGGTTGATGGTGGTCATAATACAAAATCTATTAATATTGATCTATCATTGCTTAAAATAGAAGAAAAAGAAGTTCTAGAAGACCTTTTGATTGCAGCTTTCAATGATGCTAATGCTAAAATTGAAAAGGATTCTCAAGAATCCATGTCTAATATGATGGGAGGTATGAATATGCCACCAAATTTTAAGTTACCATTTTGATTTATGTATCATAATTATGATAATGAAATTGAACAATTAATCTATATTTTTTCTAAACTTCCAGGTTTAGGAACTCGATCTGCCCAGCGTATTGTTTTGCATTTAATGCAAGATAAAGATATTAGGCTTAAATCTTTAACAAAAGCATTATCTAGCGCATACGATAAAATTACAATCTGTAATATTTGCAATAATATTTGCCTTGCTACCATTTGCAGTATATGCGCATCAAATGATCGAGATCCATCTACAATTGCAATCGTAGAAACAGTTTTAGAGTTATGGGCAATGGAAAAAAGCGAAGTATTCAAAGGTCATTATCATGTGCTTACAACAAATAAAATTAATAGTCGTCAAAGTCAATACGAATCACTAGGTTTAGGACTGCTTATGAATAGATGTAAGAATCAAAATGCAAAGGAATTAATTATTGCGACTAATACCACTCCCGATGGTCAGACCATTGCATATCTTATTTCTGAATATTTTAAGGATTTTGATATTAGACTTTCAAAACTAGCTAATGGAATACCAATAGGGGGAGAATTAGATTACCTTGATGGTGGTACATTATTGGCAGCATTAAAACATAGACATTCATTTGAGTAATTTTTACAACATGGATAATAATGATAATAATTAGTTGGGTATGAGAGCATTATACATAGTTGCTTTTTGTTTCTTTTTTATTCCTGTTGTTCATGGATTGGAAGTTATAAGAGATTCAGAAATCGAGGAAACTTTATATTTGATTGTAGATCCAATTAAAAAGAGCGCTAATTTACCAAAGCTTCAGATTTATATTATCAATGACGATAATGCCAATGCATTTACAATGTTCAAAGATGTGATATATATCAACAGTGGTTTAATTGTAAAATACCCAAATATTGACATACTTAGAGGGGTTATGGCTCATGAAGTTGGTCATATAGTTGGCCATCATCTTGTACGACAGTTAAGTAACATTGATTCTTATAAAACATTTAACTTCACTACATCTATTCTCGGAGTATTAGCTTCTGTGTTAGTAGGTGATTCTAATTTAGCCATTGCTGGATATGGTTTAGGAGAGCATATTCCCGTCCGTGCATTCTTATCTCACTCGCGCACAAATGAATATGCAGCAGATCAAACAGCTTTAAAATTACTAGAAGCATCTCATTGCAGTTGCGTTGGAATGATAGAATTATTTGAGTCATTTAGTTCGCTTAGAGATCCAAAGTTAATTAATTCATACGTTCAAACACACCCTTTAGATCAAGAACGTATTAGTATTATTAGAGATTTTTGCTTCAATTCTAAATATCGCAATGCAAAAAACAGTGATTTTTTAAGTTATCGACTTAATCGTGCGTCTGCAAAATTACGTGCATTTACAGATAATAATCCTAAATCTTTATTGCGAGGAGCAAGTAAATCATATTCTAAGGATATTGCAAAATATGTACAATCTATATGCTATTTTAGAATGCATGATATGAAAAATTCTATAGCTTATATAAACGAACTAATTGAATCAAACCCACAAGATCCTTTCTATAACGAGCTAAAAGCTCAAATTTTATTTGAGTTTGGCAATGCCAATTCTATCAATTTTTATGATATTGCCAGTAATTTTCGTCCTAACGATGAATTAATAGAGCTATCTAGAGCAATTGTTGGAATTACAATATACAGCAACAAAGCTGAACTCAAGCCATTTAAGACTGTTTTAGACAAGATTATATTGCAAAATCCAGATAATATCTTATCTCTTCAATATCTTGCTATATATTATGGAAAAATTGGCGCTAATGCCAAAGCTCAGCTCACTTCTGCAATTATTTATTCAAAGACTGGTGAACTTAAGAAAGCTAAGTTATTTGCAAAATATGCAATTAAAAAGTTAAAAAAAGATAGCTCAGCGTGGTATAAAGCTAATGACATTATTTTGATGAAAGATGATCAAGTAAAAGATATAGATAATTAAGATTACAAAATGGATAAGATGAAAGATTCTAATAAAGAATTGATTTTTAATTGGTTCGTTGCATTAAGAGATGATTTAATAGCAATATTGGAAGAAATAGAAGAGGAGTATGCAACTTTGAAGAATATTAAAGTAGTTCCAAAATTCAAGAAAACAAGATGGGATAGATCTGGAGGAGGAGGAGGAGAAATGGGTATTATGCATGGCAATGTATTTGAAAAAGTTGGAGTAAACATTTCTCAAGTGTATGGAGAGTTTGATAAAAAATTTGCTAAAGAAATTCCGGGAGCTGATCAAGATAGGAAGTTTTTTGCTACTGGAGTTTCGTTTGTAGCTCATGCAGAATCTCCTTTTGTACCAGCAGCTCACTTTAATACGCGTTATATAAATACTACAAGATCTTGGTTTGGTGGAGGAAGTGATTTAACACCAACTTATCCTGATCAAGAAGAGACAGAACGATTTCATAATGCGTTAAAGTATATTTGTGATAAATATGATAGCAATTATTATCCTAAGTTTAAGAGTCAGTGCGATGAGTATTTCTATATCAAGCACAGAAATGAGGCAAGAGGTGTTGGAGGTATTTTTTACGATTATCTTAACACTGGTAATTTTGAACATGATTTTAATTTTACCAAAGACGTTGGAATAAGTTTCTTAGATATATATCCTAAAATTGTAAAATCAAAAATGAATCAAGTATGGGATGAGCATGAAAAAGAGAAGCAATTGATAAAGCGCGGTCGGTATGTTGAATTTAATTTACTTTATGATAGAGGTACGAAGTTTGGTTTAATGACCAATGGCAATATAGACGCAATACTTATGTCAATGCCACCAAAAGTTATATGGAAATGATTGGGTTTGACTTCAAATGTTAACTGATTTAAGGTAATGCATTATTGAGCAATAAAATATGAATATTTCAGAGGCGCTAGAATGTATAGAAATATAGGATATTGAAGTGTTTTGTCAATAATAGTCTTGCTATGTATGTCTCAAGTGCTAAAAAATAGAATACAAACTTACAAAGAGTCTACATCTCGAGTAATTAAATTAAGAAGCTTAATTATATCTGATAAATAGCAATATGTAGTGTATAGTAGATGTGATTAAATAATATATAAGTTTAGATATGTATAGAACGAATAAAATATTCACGTATTTTTTATCAATAATATCCTTGTTATACATGTTTGGTTGCAGCCCTTGCGAATCTAAGCATGATACATTAATTGTTGGTATTTCTCCTGATAATCCGCCTTATGAATTAGTACAAAATGAACAAGTAATTGGATTTGATGTAGATTTAATTTACGAGATAGCTAAATTACTTAATAAAAATGTTGAAATTAAAATATTTGATTTTAATGGCTTGCTAGCTGCATTATCAACTAATAACGTAGATTTAGTAATTTCAGGTTTATCAAAAACACCTAAACGCGAAGAAAGTTTTTTATTTTCCCAAGTCTATTCTAAATCTGATGTTGCAGTTTTATATCGTAAAAGTGAAGATTTTTCGTCATTGGAGGATTTAACTAGAAAAATTATTGGAGTACAACTTGGCACAACATGGGAATCTTTTGCAGTTGAAATGGCAGAACAATTTAATTGGGAACTGATTAGTCTAAATAATAACTTACCTTTAGTTGAAGAGTTGAAATCTAGAGCTGTTGACGCAGTGATATTGGAAAGAGTTCAAGCGAAAAATTTTGCCGATAAAGATTTAAATCTTGATTTTTTTGTACTAGATGATTTTGCTTCATCGTTTTCTATTGCAATAGCAAAGAATAATCAAGAATTACTCAAAGAGGTTAACATGGCCATTGAAAAGCTTAAGGCGATTGGCAAAATTGATGAAATTGCTAATAAATGGTTTAATTGATGAGATATTCTTGTAAAGAAAATTATCTTAACTAGACATAGATCTATAGGAAGCTTCACTTGAGGCATTATATTGACTCTCTTATTATATGATTGAGAAGAAGATGATATCAATTTTTATAGATCTAAATCATTTACAAGTTATATTCACGATAGAAAAAGCGCTAGATCTTATTGGTATTAATGTAAAATTTTGATAAAAGATTAGATTAATTGCATTTTTTTATATAAACATATTGATCTTTTTGCGCTGTTAGCTTAAATTAATATCTGTAATGCCCGCGTGATGGAATGGTAGACATAACGGACTTAAAATCCGTGGGGCGCAAGCCCTTGCCGGTTCAAGTCCGGCCGCGGGTACCATCTTCATACATTAATCATTTTTTATTAATGTTTTTCGTTGTTACTATACTCGCTGTTTTTATATTCATAATAATTTTTAGGTTTATATGTTTCATCGTGTTTTGTTAAGAGGGTTTTAGCAATGAATTTCCTTGTGTTGTGGTTGTCATTATCAAAATTTCCTTTCGCAACAATTCCTTGACCTTCGCGAAACATATTTGGCAAAACCCCTTGATATCTAACCTTGATATCTTCTTTATAATCTGTAACAATAAATCTAATATTGTTTACGCTCAGTTGTTTTATAGATTTTGGTTTAACAACCCCTCCGATTGAGATGTTATTTGTAGTTGTTAGCGATTTTACTTCCTCTGGAGTGTAGAAAAATGATATATTTTCCTTTAGATTATATGTTAAAATACAAACTCCAGTTGCTATCGATGCAATACAAAATATTATAGTAAATAATCTATGTTTTACGTTTTTATGCATTTTTTAAATATTGTTTTTGATTGTTAGTATTAAATAGTAATTAATTTATTATAAAAACCAAAAAAGCATCATCAATTAATGAGAATTGACTTTAAAATTAGACAATTTATACAAAGTAATGATTATATTACTATAGATCAACTTATAAAAGAAGCGTTATCTATTAATCGTAATTCCTACTATAAAACTAAAAAAGATATTGGTTCTGATGGAGATTTTATTACATCTCCTGAAATTTCTCAATTATTTGGTGAGGTAATTGGCATTTGGTGTATAGATCAATGGCAAAAACTAGGCTCCCCAAATCAATGCAATATTGTAGAGCTTGGCCCAGGTAACGGGGTATTAATGCGAGATGCCTTGAAATCTATAAAACTTAAGCCAGATTTTTATAATAATGTATCAGTACAATTATTCGATATCAATCCGCATTTTAAAGCAGTACAAAAACGAAATTTAAGTCAATTTGATCTAGATATAACTTGGATTGATGATATTAGTCAAATGAAAAATACGCCAACTATATTAATAGCAAATGAATTTTTTGATGCATTACCAATCAAACAATATATTAAAGTGAAAGAGAAATGGTATGAAGTGATAGTTAAAATTGAACCATTTGATTCTAAGATTAGATTTGACAAGATAGAATTAACTTCTAAGCAATTACAAGCACAATTATTACATGAACATGTTAATGCTCAAGATGGAGCAGTTATAGAAGAATCTATAGAATCAATGAATATAATTCGTTTGATCAGTGATCAAATCAAAAAATATACAGGATCCGCATTAATAATAGATTATGGTTATGATATTAAGCCATTGCAAAGAACTAAATTGCAGTACAATGGAACTTTACAAGCAATGCAAGATCATCAATATATTCCAATATTAGATTCTTTAGGAATTGCAGATCTTTCTGCTCATGTAGATTTTGGGGCATTAAAAAAGATTGCAAGCGCGCATTTTGTAAATGTTGTTGGCGTTATCGAGCAATCAAAATTCTTAATAGATCATGGTATTTTATTAAGATTAAATTCGATGGATCTAGATTTGCAAACAAAGTATTTGTTGCAAAAGCAAGTTGACAGACTAATCAATCCAAATGAAATGGGCAAGCTATTTAAAGTATTAATATTTTCATCTTATTTTAGTTAATATTAGCACTTGATTGATATAAATATGCACATACATTTATTTTACAATTTTAAAAAAACATTTTTAATAATTGTATTACATATGATACAAAAAAGTCTACAATACCCATTAAGTCCTATGGTGTAACTACTGTAATACCATTTAAAAGGCTTTGGACATTGAAAAACTCTGAACTAACTCCAGAAGATTTGCATGATGTTGCGTCATACACAAAACATAACATCATTGAACGATTCTTTGGTAGATTAAAAGAAAATAAGTGCATTGCTATGCTATGCCGATTTGATAAAATGGATCACGCATTCCTTAGCTTTATCGCTCTTGCTATAGGTAAATTATATAAATTATTTTGTTAACAGCGCCATAGTGCATGAATTAATAATGAAGTGGCATAGATTAGATGCGCAATATTTAAATGAAGATATGTCAATAAGATTGCAGAGTATAATCAATCAATATCACCAAAATACATTTGTGATTTGTTAAAGTATGAGAATTTTAAAAGAAAATTAAATACTTCGAATGAAAAAGGCGAAAAGAGGTTTCGTTTTAGCTAAACATGTGAAGAAGGCGAGTATGAGGGAGTTGCTAGAACAATAAATTTTAATGCAAATAATTTGGATTTAATCAACAATGCATATTGACTAATAAGTTTATTTTTTATAAAATTCATAATTCGCATTTAATCATGTTAATATTTTTTAATCATTCTTATGATTCAGTTTCAAAAAAACCCAGAATTTTGCAAAGAAGAAAAATTAATACATTTTAATTTCTTCTCAGATGAATTTGAAGAGCTAAAAGCTTATATAAAAGATGGTTGGTCTATAGTAAGTTTGGTGCAAAATGGAGATTATTATATTGGAGTAATAGAAAAAATAAACCCTCCATTGAAGAAAGGTTCAGCATATCTCCCACCAAAAAAGAATATCAAATTGTCATTTGTCTAAGATATTGTGTCATCAATATCTTCAATTGACGCTTTCTCTTGTTCAGAAGATTTGACAATTTTTTGAACTTTTAACTCTGCTTGATTTAGCTTCTTTTTGCAGTGGTTTTTCAATTCCACTCCTTTTTCAAAATTACTAATTATTTGCTCTAAGTCTGCGTTACCATTATCTATAGACTCCACTATTGATTCTAGTTGAGATAAAGCATCTTCAAAACTTAATTCTTTTGTTTGACTTGGCATATGATTTTCCTCTAAAAAAAATGTTATGTTTTTATATGATACGCATTAACATACAAATAGACAATGTGATTTATACAATATTCCGCAATTTTTTTAAGCTAAACGTCCGTTATATAGGAGTATTCATAAATTTATCAAGTGTTTCTACAAATTTATTTCGAATAGTCGTACAAATTTGTATCGTATTTTCTAATTCTTTAGTCTTTTCAAATAATGTACTAACAGATACATCGCCAGTTAATACACCCTCTATAGTGGCTTCTTGTGCGCTGGTTTTTTTACGAACTTCTTGCAAAGCTAACCCAAGAAATCCATTTGATGAAGCATTATGCGATGCAATAATGGGATTAGCATTTGTGATTTGGGATAGTATTTGAGCGTGGTTAATTTTCATATAGTTATTAAAGCTAGCATTAACCAAATTATGAAATTGATTTGCATCTTGGACGGCATTAACATTTGGGGCATTGGTAATTTGCATGTTATTTGCTTGCGCTGCTAGTAAATTTGTAATTGGAGCTGTCATAATTTATTTACCTCGAAATTAATTCTATAGTTTTAGTCATCATATCTGTTGAAATCTTCATTGCAGAGAGATTAGTTTCTATACTAGTTTTTGCTTCATTTATATCCATAACTTCTATCGCACTATTGATATTAGGGTATTTGACATATCCTTGCTGATTTGCTGCTGGATGATAAGGATCGTATTTGTATATAAAACGATCTATTTGTTTGGCATTGGTAATTTTTTTAGTACTAATAACATTGGTTTTAGCTCGTTTATCGTATTTATTTTGAGCAAAAATTACCTTTCTCTGATATGGGTCTTGATTTGGAGAAGTTGCCGTTGAATTCTCGTTAGCAATATTCTCAGTCGCAATTTTCATCCTTTGCTCTTGAAATTGTATGCCATGACGGGCAATTTGACTTGCTTGTTTTAAATAATTTTG
Source organism: Rickettsiaceae bacterium (assembly GCA_045106955.1). Taxonomy (GTDB): domain Bacteria; phylum Pseudomonadota; class Alphaproteobacteria; order Rickettsiales; family Rickettsiaceae. Next base: position 59,635 of record JBGCFO010000001.1, read on the forward strand.
TGCATATACCATTCGAATGTTAGTTGAAAACATCATTATCAAGATAATTAGAATTATTTTGTGTTTCATATTACCAAAATATTTATTTACCTATTACACTTGGAATTAACGAGTAAAGACTAGAAAGCACTTTAGTTGCAGTATTATATGATAACTGATTTTCTGTTAATTTTGCCGTTTGTTGAGTTAAAGAAACAGTATTTCCATTAGGCTTTGTTTCATAAGGATCTTTAAGTTCTTCGGACTTAAAATTCCCTGCATTTCTATTTTTACCATACAAATGCTTACTAGAAGTCCTTGTTAATTTTAATCTTCTCGATAATTTAGAATTTTGCATTGCTTTTAATTCTTTCGCATTCTGCGGTAGAGGAACTTCCTGAGCCTTATATCCAGGTGTATTTATATTTGCAATATTTTGAGATAATACTTGTTGACGAAACGAAACGTTATCTATGTATTTAGACAAATTCTGCTCTATGGATTTACTTTGTTTTTCATTTGATGCAAAAACAAATGAGCTGTTTAAGAATGATAAAGACAAGAACACAACCATTGTTATCAGAACCTTCATAAATATTGTAATCATTAATATTTTAAAATAGTGAATCATGATAGCATTATTACGAATATATTAAAATATCTTTTTTAATATCGAAATCAAATAGATTAATTTGATGTATTTTGCGCTCTATTTTTTTTAAAAAGATCATATAATACAGGAATAACAAAAATTGTGAATAATGTACCTATCAACATACCGCCAACTATAACAATGCCAATTGAATTTCGCGCAGCTGCTCCAGCGCCAGATGCAATAACTAATGGTATAGCTCCACAAATCGTTGCCATACTTGTCATCAAAATTGGGCGTAATCTTAATTTTGATGCTTCTAGAATCGCATCCCTTGTGTTATAACCTTTTTCCTTTAATTGATTAGCGAATTCTATAATTAATATAGCATTTTTAGTAATCAGACCTATTAGCGTTACAAGGCCAATATCGCTATACATATTTAAACTGTTATTAAATAACCATAATGCAAGCACTCCTCCAGTGATAGAAAATGGTACTGAAAGTATGATCAAAAGAGGATCTAAAAAACTATTAAATTGTGCAGATAAAATCAAATATATAAATACCAAGGCAAGTACAAAAGTCATCATCATATTTGAATCTGATTCGTTCATACGCTTGATATCTCCTAAATATTCAAGTTTTACATCATTATTAGTTAGTAACTCACTAGATATTTTATCTATTAATTCTATCGCTTCTTGAATTGTATGTCCTTGAGCCAAATTAGCAGAAATTTGTATTGATTTGAGATTATTATAGTGATTGTATGATTTTACTGTAATAGTTTCAACAATATCTGCAACAACTTCTAGAGGTAGCATAACATTGTTGTTATTACGTACTAAAATATTCTTTAAATCATATACATGGCTTCTATCTTCTGCTGCGAATCGTACTGATACATGGTAAGAATCATTATTCATCATAAAATGCCCAACGCGTTTACCAGATATTAAATATTGTATGGTTGATCCTATAACCTCAAGGCCTACACCATATTGATATGCTTTTTGCCTATTGACTAAGACTTCAATTGTTGGAGTAGATGTTTTGTAGTTATTATTGATATTATTTAAAATACCACTATCTTTCATTCTTCGTTCAAATTCCTTAGATAAACCCTCTATTTTTTTGTAAGTAGCGGACGTTTCTAGGTTAAATTCAACAGGGTAATTAGAGCCACCGCCAATCATAGAGCCAGGATTCATTGCAAAAATAGTCATGCCAGGAATTTGGCTTAAACTCGCATTTAACGAGTCTCGAATTTGCTCTTGAGACTCTGATCTTTGATCCCATAAGAGTAGAGGAACAAAAGCAAATGCATTGTTACTTCCTCCCCAACCACTGACTGTCAAATAGCTTTTAATATCTTTATAAGTGGATAACACTTGCTCAGCTTCTTTGACAACTTTTTGAGTTTGATCAAGACTTGAGCCTTCTGGCCCTCTAAAAGAGATTTGAATAATACTATCATCTTCAGTTGGTTCAAGTTCTTTGTTTACAAACATAAAACTTAATACTAAAACAATAACAGAACTGCTTGCGCATAGTAAAAATTTACCTCTATTGCGCAATACAATAAATAAACAACGTTCATAAGTGATTCGTGTAATTTGTAGGTAATCTTCAAATTTTTGCAGCACAAATGGTAATTTTGTGTATCCATGGTAATTTTCAAGCAATTTTCCAGTCATCATAGGCGTTAAAGTTAAAGCTACAAATCCTGAAAAAATTACACAAAAAGCTAAGGTCCATGCAAATTCTATGAATAATTTACCAACAAATCCTTCTATAAATCCTATAGGTAAAAATACACAAGCCAAGGTAGATGTTGTAGATATTATGGTGAAGCTGATTTCCTTACATCCAATGATCGCAGCTTCTTTACCAGTCTTGCCCATTTCTTTGTATCTATAGATATTTTCAAGCATAACAATAGCATCATCAACAACTAATCCAATTGCTAGAATCATTGCAAGTAATGAAAAAATATTTATAGAAAACCCTAAGAAATACATGACTGAGAATGTAGAAATTAGGGATATTGGAATTGTGACAAAAGGAATGAGTGTAATTCTTAATGACGCAAGAAATAAATATGTAATGATTGTTGTTAAGACTAAAGCCTCGAATATCGTATGAAATACTGAATATATAGATGCTTTTATTGGAACTGAAGCATCATATGGCATATCTAGCTTAACACCTTGTAAATTAGCGCTGATTCCATCTAAAGCTTTATGCACCTGACTAGAAAGCTCTATAATATTAGATGTTGATTGTTTTACTATTGCAATTGCAATTGCGTCTTTAGAATCATAGCGTAAAATTTGGTTATATTCAGATGCTACTAATCCTACATCAGCAACATCCTTTAACTTCACTGGTACATCGCCTTGCATTTTAACTATAATCTCTGCAAATTCCTCTGGAGTCTTTAGCGATGCATCTAGATTTATAATAAAATCAGAAACATCGGTTTTAATTCTTCCAGCTGGATAATTTTTATTTTGCGCCTTTGCAGCTAATTCAATATCCATAGGGGTAATTTGATATTGATGCATTTTAGCGATTTTAGGCGCTATTCTCATTAGGTAAGTCCTATCACCAAAGATATTTACCTGACCAACTGAGGATAATTTTTCGAATGCAGGAGTAATGTTATCTTGTATTATTTGTGTTAACTCGAGCTTGTCGTAAATATCACTAGTTGCTGCAATAAATATACTTGGAAAAGCATCAACATCTATTTTCGAAGCTAATGGTAATTGCATATCATCTGGAAATTGATAACTCATTTCAGAAATTTTTGATCGCACATCATTTAATGCTATTTCTAAATCTGTTGATAATTTAAATGATAATACAATAGAGCTACTACCTGAGCTACTAGAGGAGCTAATAAAATCTAAATGTTTGATTGTTCTTAGTTCTTTCTCTATTGGAGTTGTAATTTCTTGTTCCATATAAAGCGCATCTGCACCTTGATAAGAGGCTTGCACAGTGATAATTGGAGGTGCGATATCTGGCGTGCCACGAATTTGTAATTTTGTAAAAAATATAGCTCCAAGCACAACTATAAATATGCTAAGCACCATAGCAAAAACAGGTTTCTTAATACAAATGTTTGATAATAACATTTGATTATTCTATTATTTTGACGATTGAATTTTCACGGATTTTTGTTAATCCTTCAAGAACTATTTTATCTCCTGAATCCAAATCTCCAGATACTACCTCAATCATATTGTCAGTCCGAGATCCAACTGTTATATAAACTTGCTTAACCAAGTTATTTTCATCAATCTTATATACAAAAGTTCCTTTATCGTTTCTCAAAGTGGCGCGCTGCGGCACTCCTAATGCTCTATGTGGATTGATTATGAGCTTTAATTTAGCATAGTCGCCAAAAATTAATTGATGATGTTTATCATGAATTATGATTTTAGCTGTAATGCTACCATTGTTTGATAAATATTCAGAGACGCTATCTACAGAAGCTTGAATTTTTTCTCCATTTGCAGGAATAACGTATATTGTAGTATCCTTATTCACTTTCCCTAGTAAATTTGGCGGCAAATCGGCAAACATGATGTAATCATGTAATGAGATAATGCTGATTATATAATCTCCAATTTTGATATTATCACCTATCTGAAATTTTGTTACACCTATTTTGCCATCGAATGGCGCTGTAATGATCATCTTATTATAGGTGTTAATTGCATTTTGTAGCTGATTAAAGCTATCTTGCATAGTAGAGTATGATTTTTTTAATACTTCATTACTGATAATATTTTTCTTTGATAATACCAGCTCTTTATTGTAGAAAAATTGGGTGTAACTATAATTAGCCTTTGCTTTTTCAAGTAATGAATTTGCAACATCTTGATCAATAGCAATAATCATCGATCCAGCATTAATCATTTCACCTTGATTTTCAGATATGCTAGTAATTTTTCCAGTTACCTGAGAATATATATCTCTGCTTTGTGATCCACGAACCTTTGCTGTGCTGTTATATATATCATAAAATTCTGAGATGTCTAGAGTGAAAGCTCTAACTGATATAGTGTGATTATTATTACCTGCTAAGGCAGAAGAATTAAGTGATAGAGATGCAAAAAAAACAAATATACAAAGTCTTTGAGCAAGATTCATTAGTAAGTTTCAGAGTAATTGCGATAATTATTCTAAATCTACCATAAACCTTGCTCTAGTGCAAGTTCCGATAACTAGCTACTACTGCTATCTGTTGGACACACTGTGCCTGCATTTTTTCCTGCAACTAATGTTACTATAGATTCTGCATTTAACATAATCAATATTGCAACTATAATAACAGCGACCATCTGCCAAGGAAGTTTTCCAGCAAGTGCTAGGAGCCCTAAAGCTATAATTGCCATACTCGCAATTGCAATTGCAATTTTACCTTTAAACAAACCTACTACTGCACATAGCTGAGTACCAAATATTCCGCTACCTGTATCATCAGCGAAGCTTATAGATGGATTAAAAATAATGAAAAAAGCGCAAAACATCATGATAGCGCAAAACAACCATGATAAGTTATAACTATTTGATTTCATATTAACCTCAATTTAATTAAATTATTTAATAACATTGCATGATGTTATTAACAGTAATTTTAAATCTTAGATTGAGATATAACAATCATTAATCATTAATCATATATAAATATTTAATTATTTAATTAATTAAGTGATTTTTTTGCAAGATAATGAATTCTGAGTTAAATTTATTTGATAACATTGAGAGATGCGATGATATTCTTCACAACTTTTTTAGCATCTCCAAATAACATAAAGCTGTTATCATAGAAGAATAGTGCATTATTTATTCCAGCATAGCCAGGCGACATAGATCTTTTAATGAATAAGATTGTCTTAGCATTTTCTATATCAAATACTGGCATGCCGTATATAGGGCTATTTGGATCATTTTTAGCAGCTGGATTAGTAATATCGTTTGCGCCAATGACAACTACAACATCAGTTGATACAAAATCTCTGTTTATTTCATCTAGTTCAAATACACTATCATAATCTACACTTGCCTCTGCAAGTAATACATTCATATGACCAGGCATTCTTCCAGCAACAGGATGGATAGCAAATTTTACTTCTACATTAGATTGTTTTAATATATCTACCATTTCTTTGATCTCATGTTGAGATTGCGCTACTGCCATACCGTAGCCTGGGACAATAATTACAGAATTAGCATTATGTAAAAAATATGCAGCATCTTCAGCGCTAAGGGATTTTGGAGTTGAAATATCATCATCTAGATTATTAGACTTGTTACTTCTTAAAAACGCTCCAAATATCACTTTTACTAAAGATCTATTCATCGCTTTGCACATAATATGGCTTAATATAGCACCGCTACTACCAACTAGAGCGCCTGTAATAATTAGCAGATTATTACCAATAGTAAATCCAATTCCAGCAGCGGCAAAACCTGAATATGAATTTAGCATTGAAATAACTACTGGCATATCTGCTCCGCCTATTGGTGTAATAAGTATAATACCAATTATTAACGATATTAAAGTTATCATGTTAAATGGTGTATATGATTGAGTACGAACGAAAGTTACTATTAAAAATATCAATAGCAATATGAGTAATATGATAAAATATTTCTGGCCAATAAATTTCATTGGTTTAGATTGAGTGATGCCAGTAAGTTTTGCAAAAGCAACAAGAGATCCAGTAAATGTTATTGCGCCTATTGTAAGACCTAAGGACATTTCTATCAGAGCCGTCATTGGTATTGCGTTAGATATCCCAATAGAAAAATGCTCTGGGTAAAGCAAGGCAGAATAGGATACTAAAATTGCGCTTAATCCAACAAAAGAATGAAACCCAGCGATGAGTTGAGGCATTGAGGTCATTGCTACATTTTTTGCAATTATAATTCCTATTAACCCTGCTACGCATATTACAACTATCAATGGTAGTTTGTTTGTAAAATTTGGTAGGTATAATGTAGCTGTTAATGCGATAATGATACCTGTGATACCAAAAAAATTACCTCTAGATGCTGTGTTTAATTGAGACAATCCCTTTAGAGATAAAATAAAAAATATAGCTGACGATAGATATAGTAATTGTATAATTTCCAATGACATTTTGATTATTTCTTATTGAACATTTTAAGCATGCGTCTTGTTACAAATAATCCAGCAAAAATGTTAATTGCTGCAAAAAAGACTGCGATATAACTAAATACACTAGACAAGCTTAATTCGGAGACCCCAGCTCCAATCATAGCGCTAATGATTATTATACCGGATATTGCATTAGTTATTGACATTAATGGTGTATGTAGAGTTGGAGTTACTCTCCAGACTACGTAATATCCAATAAAACAAGATAAGACGAATATAGTAATAGAAATTATTAGCTTGTCTAGCTCTGCGCTTGCATTTGTAGCTACAATATCGTTCATAGTCGCTTGAATTGTATCGGATAGTTGCTGAGATTGCTGATTTAGATCTGAAGCTTGTCTAGCAATTAAATGCAATTGGTTCATTTTATTTTTGCCTCGAGCTCTTTATTGACTATATTCCCATTATCTATTAAAAGCATTTTCTTAATAATATCATCGTTAAAATTAAATTTATTATCAGATATTCCATATTTAAGCAGATTATATATATTGTTGGCATATAATTTTGTGCTATCATTAGGAACTCTTGAAGGTAAGTTAGAAATTCCCAATACAGTAATGTCATGCATTGTTACTATTTCATCTAATTTTGAGCATTCTACATTACCTCCGCTACTAATTGCCATATCTAAAATGACTGAAGAATTTTTCATACAAGCTAGAATTTTGTTGTTAATGAGTATTGGAGCATCTCTGCCAGGAATTTGAGCTGTGGTAATTACTATATCTTGATTTTGGAGGATTTTAAATAAAAATTCTTCTTGTATCTGTTGATTATTGCCAGATATTTGCTTAGTATAATCAGAATTCTCTTGTACAACTTCTGCAAGGAATGGAGAAAGAAATTTTGCTCCTAAGCTTTCCACTTGCTCTTTGGCATCTAATCGTACATCATACGCACTGACAATTGCTCCCATGCGTTTCATTGTTGCAATGGCTTGAAGACCAGCCACTCCTGCTCCAATTATTAAAGCTTTCGCTGGAGGTATCATTCCAGCAGCCGTTACCATCATTGGTATTGCTTTGTTATAATGATAAATTGCCTCTATAGCTGCCCTATATCCAGCAATATTACTTTGCGAAGATAATGAATCGATATTTTGCATTTTTGTGATTCTTGGTACCAATTCCATGCTGATAACAGATAGTTTTTTTTGAATTGCACGCTTTAAATAGCTGCAATCTTGATAAGTAGAGAAGTTTCCTATAAGGATTGCCCCATTTTTTGCTAATTCCAATTCATTCATTTTATTATTTAAAGGTGATGGACGTACTTTCAAAATGATATCTGCATCTGATATTATCTCAAGAGGAACATTCGACATTTTAGCTCCAGCATTATCATAATCCTGATTTGAAAAACCAGAATTGGCCCCAATATTTTGCTCAAGAAACAGAGAGTATTTTTCATCGATAAGCAATTTAGCAGTTTCGGGTGTCACTGCAGATCTTTTTTCATTTGACTCTTGTTCTTTGATAGCTGCAATTTTCATAGACAGTGCAATTAAAAATCAGTATAACTGTATTGTTGTTATTCGATATCATATTATCGCTTCATAATCAATTTCAACTTAAATTAATTCAAAATATTTATATGAAATGTATCTTATCTAGATTTTGTAAATTATTGCTAATAATATTCCATATATACCTAGTTATAATAAGTAATATTACTTGCGTTGCTTCGCAAGACAAGATTGTCAATGATAATAAACTATTATTAATGTCGTATTTAGATAATTTAGGTTCAATTGCCGTAGATTTTATGCAAACAGATTCAGATGGCATGGTCGCAGATGGGATGTTAATAATTAATAAACCATACAAGTTTCGTTGTAATTATTATCCTCCATTTCCTTTATTGATAGTAGGGAATCAAAAATCTATCGCTATATATGATTACGATATGCATCAGCTGAGCACATTTCATGCAAAAGATAATTTGTTAAACTTTTTACTAGCGGTAAATCTAGAATTAGATGATCATATTAAAGTTTTAGATGTGTTAAATAGTCAAAATGATGATAACGAAATAACTTTCTTTCTTACATCTTCTAAATATGACCAAAAAGGCGATATAGTATTTGACATTGATACAAAGGATGTGAAGAAGATTACAATATATGAGCAAAATAAAATTATCTCATTGGATTTTGATAAAGTGCATCATATAAAAAACATAAACGATCAGCTGTTTAAAATTAAAAATCCTGATGTTTTTGGCCCTCCGACCAGATTAAATAAGGATAAGATACAAACACTATACACAATATTAAACTAATTCATTTAATACCTTAGTTGTTTTATGAATCTTGATAACAATGATAAAAGATTAGATGGATCTAAATTGAAGAATTAATAAAAAAATTTGCCAGAGTTACACATTCCAGATAACCGCTAAATAACGGCTATACAAACACCACTTCAAAATCAAAGAGTAACTCCTTTTATAAATCAGGCAGAACAGACTTAATCTGGCAAATCAGTACAAGCTACAGTAGTTTTATATTTATAGCAGATACTTTTCCTTTTCTAGTTTCTGTTTCAAAGCTAATTTTTTGTCCATCGTTTAGATTTTCGATATCAGCAGCTTCAACAGCTGAGATATGTAGAAAAACATCTTTCGATTTATCATTAGGTGCAATAAATCCATATCCCTTGTTTTTATCAAACCATTTAACAGTTCCATTTTGCATATTTTTTACTTTATTGGTTAATTAATCACTATTGTAGGTTTTGTTGAACATTAGGCAAAATCAAATAAAACTCCTCTAAAGCTTTGATGAGATAAGCAACTCTTGATTAAAGAATTTGTGTAGCGTAAAACCCAAGCTGGATTATATACGAAAAATCATCTTTTATCAATCAATATGTCTTTATAATTGGCATATCTACATCAATTTTAATAAAAAATATGTAAATTTAAATAAAGATAAATGCTTTTTAAGCTAACTTGATAGGAAAAATATAATTGTGATATAGATTAATTTATATAACTGACGACACAAAGTTTTAAAATTTTCTCGTTTATTTACATAAATTATTTCATTGGCGGAGAGAAGGGGATTCGAACCCCTGACACGTTACCGTGAACACGCTTTCCAGGCGTGCGCCTTAAACCGCTCGGCCATCTCTCCAGAATAAGAAATACCCACAACTTTGAATAAGTATTGATAAACTATCAAAGATAAAGATGTGGGTATTAAAAGATTTAGTATTTAATAATTATTTGTCTTCATTTACCACTTCCCAACTACCATCTGGTTGACGACATGCAGTGCCATACGCTTGCTGCTCTTTCCCTCCAACAACCACTCTTTGTGTATATTCCCTGCAATATCTTCCTTCTCTCTTAAACGTTCTTTTTGGCGTAATAGATCCATGATTACCATTATCTGGATTCTTCCATTCTACAGTTTTGCCAGAAGGAGTATTCTCCATTGCATTTTGAGAAGCCTGATTTGCTTTTAGTTTATCAGTTTCATCCATATTTTGACCGATTTGATTACCAATAAACATCCCAAGTCCAGCTCCTAAAGCAGTGCCAATAATTTGTCCTCCTCCTTTGCCAAATTGTGAGCCAAGGGCAGCGCCAGCAAGTCCTCCAATTAAAGTTCCAGTTTGTTCCTTTGTTGCGCAGGATTGCAAGGTAAAAATCGTTACAACAGAGCAGATTATTACATTTATCAATTTTTTCATATTTTTAATACTCCATTTTCATATATTATTAGACAATAAAAACTATTTAGATGATAATATCACCACCTAAATTTATGATAATATGTTTATCATAAAATTACAAAGGAAACAATTAAGTAATGATAGATCTAAAATTTTTATATGATTTGTTCTCATAATTTTCTCATTAAATCATCATCTATATCATCAGTAGTTATTTCATGCATTATATTATTCGCTAAGATATACGGATGGTTTATTACCAATTCACAAGCAATGCTTGCTTCAATGGTAGATTCTATGTTAGATATTTCTTCTTCTGCAATTAATCTTGTTGTGGTATATATCGCTCTTCAACCGGCTGATAATAATCACAGATTTGGCCATAATAAATTTCAAGATCTAGCTGTATTTTCTCAGTCTATATTTTTTGCTATGTCCGGATTATTCGTAATTTACTCTGCTATCAATGCATTGTTTTACAATAATACAATCTATAATCAACAAGAAGGATCTATAGTGATGTATATATGTATATTTTTTACGGTATTATTAGTTTCGTATCAAACATATGTCATTAAACATACCAAATCTATGATTATTAAAGCTGATAAAATTCATTATCTTTCTGATTTATTAGCAAATATTGCGGTTGTTATATCGATATATCTTAGCAAATATATATGGTTTGCAGATTCTGTTCTATCGCTCGGTATTTCATCTTACATTATTATTAGTGCATATAAATTATTTAGAAAATCAATCAAGAATCTTGTAGATGAAGAATTTTCTGATAAAGAAAAGCAAAAAATCTTAGATATAATTGGTCGACATAAATCTGTATATGGGCTTCATGAATTAAAAACTAGATATGCATCTAATAAGCCATTTATTCAATTTCATCTAGAGTTAGATGGTAATTTGTCTTTAACAGAATCTCATGAAATTAGTGATCAAGTAGAAAATGATTTATTATTAGCTTTTCCAGATGGAGAAATTACTATACATCAAGATCCAGCTGGAGTAGAGAAAAAAGTTAATTATCGTGAAGTTCTACCGCGATTCAATAATTAATAAGTTCATAAATAAATTGATAATGATATGATGAAAGATAGCATTATGCAGATTGCATTAAATCAGGCTCAAATTGCATTTGATGATGGAGAGATTCCAGTTGGTGCGGTTATTGCAAACTCCAAAACTAAGGAAATTATAGCTCAAGAACATAATTTAGTGCAAACTTATAAGAACCCATTGCTTCATGCTGAAATTTGCGCTATTCAATCAGCTGTAAAAGTTTTAAACAGCAAATCATTATCAGGTTATGATATATTTGTTACTTTAGAACCTTGCGCTATGTGCGCTTCTGCAATTTCTCATGCAAGGATTGATAGATTATTTTATGGCGCTTCTGATTCCAAGCATGGAGCAGTAGAGAATGGAATAAAATTTTATACTAGTAAAACTTGTTTTCATCGTCCAGAGATATATATTGGTATTCAAAAAGAGTTTTCTGAGCAATTAATTAAGAATTTTTTTGTTCAAGCCAGAAATCTTTTACGTAATTGATAAAATATGTTATATAATAATTATTAACAATAAAATGATAAATTAAAATTAATACATATGTTATTCTTAATTGGCGTTATTACAGTTGTTGCGTCTGTGGTATTGGGCTATAAAATGCACGCTGGAGATTTATCGCTTCTATTCCAACCTAATGAATTTATTATTATCATTGGTTCTGCTATAGGGTCATTGCTTATAGGTACATCTTATACCTTATTATCAAAAACTATCAAATCATTGAGTAATTTATTTGCTCGTTACCCATATAGTAAGGATGATTATTTAGAGCTATTATTATTTATGTTTAATAGTTTTAAGTTGATTAAAGTAAAAGGTATGTTGGAGATTGAATCTCATATAGAAAATATATCTGAAAGTGATTTATTTGCTCAAGCGTCGTCATTATCCAAAAATCCGACAATGTTAGAATTTGTTAGAGATAATTTGCGATTAATAATCATGGGAGTAGATAATAAATATCATTTTGAAGACATTGTCGATAAAGAAATTGAATTAAAATCTGAAGATATCAATGCTCCTAGTAAAGTTTTGTTGCATCTTGCAGACGCATTGCCAGCACTTGGAATTGTTGGAGCGGTTTTAGGGGTAATAATTACAATGAGAAGTATTGCAGAACCTCCAGAAATTTTGGGCTCTCTTATTGCAGCGGCTTTAGTTGGCACTTTTACAGGTGTATTATTAGCTTATGGTCTTGTAGGTCCTATTGCTCATTATTTGATGAAGTTTTTTAGCGATCAAATTCGTTATCTTGAGTGTATTAAAATTGGATTTATATCATATTTGAATGGTGATCCTCCTATTATTCTTGTTGAATTTATGCGCAAATCTATTCCTGAAGAAGTTAGACCTAATTTTGATGAGCTAGATCAATATATCAGTAATTATTCTATGAAATTAGTTAATTAAAACAGATAAAGTAATATATATATAAAAACTAAGTAATATGCCACAAAAATTTGATGCTAATCAACCAATAGTCTTTAAAAAAGTTCATCGTAAAAACCAAGATCATCATATTGGACAAGGGACTTGGAAAATAGCTTATGCTGATTTTATTACTGCAATGATGGCTTTTTTCTTACTTTTATGGCTACTTGCTGTGTCTTCTCAAGAGACATTGAAAGGAGTTGCAGAGTATTTTGCTTCATCTACAATTATGAACGATCAAAATGCCATATCTTCAGATGGAGATGTAGTTGAGGATACGCATTATGGCATTACAGCTGAGCATGTTACATCAGACGCTTTGATATACGGTGTATCTTCAAGAGGCAGAAAGAATACTAAAGACGATTTCAGCGGAATGAGTACATCAGAACAGCAGCATTTTATGAGTATTATAAGCAATATTCAGCATAATACTAAATTACAAGATTTTGCAGAAAACATTGTCGTTGATATGACTAATGAAGGTTTGCGCATACAGATTATGGATAGTTATAATCGATCTATCTTTAAACCAGATACCTATGAATTAGAGCCTTATGTTTATAAAATATTGATGATGTTAGGTAAAATGATTCAAGATCAGCCAAATTATTTATCATTTACTGGATATACAGCAAGTGTAAAATCGAACGATAGGAAGAAAGATAAGAAGATAGATGATTGGTCCTTGTCGGCTTTGAGAGCTAATGCGATTAGAGAATTTTTTGTTAGTAAGTTTATACAAGATGATAAAGTAGCTAAGATTGTAGGTAAAGCTGATACAGAGCCTTTTGATTTACAAGATAAAAATGCTCCAAATAATATTAGAGTAAGCATTACTTTGTTGAAGGATAGCGCAGTGAATCATTTCCAAAAATCTATTCCGGCCAAAACAAATGCTCAAAAATAGTATTTGATATATAGCTATAAGTTTATTAGAAATTTATACAGTATTTGACCAATAACTTCTGACGAATAGTTGTTTTTAAGTTTGTTAAATGCTTTGCGTTTATATTGAGAAGCTATGGTAGGATTGTTGATAAGATATTCTATATAATTACTTAGATCGCTTGGAGAATCAATTTTAGCGATCATTCCATCGATTTTATTTTGAATGATTTCACTAGGACCTTGAGCATTTGTAACTATTACATTAGCGCAATACAACATTGCTTCTAGTATTATAATACCAAATGGCTCATGCCTAGATGGTACGCAAAATATATCAATTGCATCAAAGAATGATCGTTTATTTTTTATCCAACCAAGAAATGATATATTGTCATTTATATCTAATTGTGAGCTAAGATTGATCAATGATTTTTTCTCTGGCCCATCCCCTGCAATTACTGCTTTGAATTCATAACCTTTATTTTTTAGAATGGATAAAGCTTGAATGAATACGTCTATTCCTTTTGTTTTCGCGAATCTACCCATAGCGCCTATAACAATTGGATTATGAAACGATTTTTCATAATAATCATGATTAATTTCAATCATATTTGGAATAATTGAAATTATTTTTTCTGAGATATTGTTTTGAATCAAATATTGTCTCATATGCTCTGTTAATGCAATGATATTATCACATTTATTAAAATCAGATTTTTTATAATAATCATGACAAATTGCTATTAATTTTGTATTATTTGATTTTATGAATTTTGCAAATTTAATAGCTCTTCTTCCATGAGCAATTATGACATCAGGTTTGATTGAATTACTGATTAGTTTTAATTGAATTTTAGCTATAATATCATGTGAGCCAAAGACATTAAGTATAAGATGCAAGCTCGATTTAGTTTGTAAGTTAGAATTACACTCTGTTTTGTTTTGAAATTGATTTTGAATGTTTGCGTTATAACTAATACAGTTATGCATTTCAATATCGCTGTAATTATTCAATAGATTATTATAATCTAAAAAAACTTGCTCTAAACCACCAAGGCCTTTACTAAGCATTAAGTTTAGAATTCTCATTTATTTATGCATGCAATATTCAATAAAGTCGCGTAATTCCTGCCTTGCAGCTACATGTGAAATAGAAAAAGGTTTATTCGTATTGGCATTTGGTAAATCCGCAAGAGTTAGGCCCTGCAAAAATAATTCTTTAAATATCACTCTTTCACTAAATGCCGGAGCTACTTTAAAACCAATGCGTTTGGATAGTTTTTCTAGTATTTGAGAAACTATCTGCTTATTTTTAGCATGAATATTACTTAATCTATTACGTAGTAGAATCCATTCTATAGGCTTTTGATCACGTTTCATACGTTCAAGCTTTTGTTCCCAAAGCATTTGACTATAAATAGATGGAGAAATTATGGAATGATTTTCTGGATCAATATTTGCTATAACATCAATATCTAATAGACTATCATTAATTGGAGTAATTACAGTATCGGCGTAAGAATGCGCTAGCTTTGAGAGCGAAGAGTAATTTCCAGGGGTATCAATTACAATATAATCTGAGTTAAATCCTGTTGTTTGGATTGCATCGAGTAATTTACTCATTTGCATTTGTTCATCTTTGCATTCAATGTGCGCATGATTAGGGCATGACACTGGATTTGCATTATATCTTTGATTATATTCTTGTCTATTTTGTATGTATTTAGTTAAAGAAGCTTGTCTAGAATCTGTATCTATACTAGTGACTTTATACCCTTCATTAAGCAAGTAAGTAATTAAATGGATAGAGCAGGTTGTTTTGCCTACCCCACCTTTTTCATTGCCTACAATAAATATGTATGGATTATTTTTAGCGCGTACATCATTCCTAATAAATGAATTATCATTATTAGCAAGAGATTTGCGTATAGCGGCATATCCTTCATTTTGATTCATAATGATTTTTTATAAATTGACTTAATAAGCGGACGCCATATCCAACAGCTCCCTTAGGGCATATATCAGTTCCTTTTTTAGTCCAAGCCATGCCGGCAATATCAAGATGAGCCCATTTCATATCTTTTTTTATAAAACGACCTATAAAATGTGCTGCAGTTGAGCTTCCAGCATATCCTCCTGGAGTGGTGATATTTGCTACATCTGCTACATCCGATCTAAGCATTTGATCATATTCTTTATCTAGAGGTAATCTCCACAATCTTTCATTAACTTCTTTGCCAGCGGATATCAAATTATCAGCTAATTCATCATCATTCGCAAAACATCCAGCAAAAGTGTTTCCTAAAGCAATTAGCACTGCTCCAGTAAGAGTTGCTACATCAATAACTAATTGTGGTTGATATTTTTCTTGCACATACCATACAACATCAGCTAAAACCAATCTACCTTCGGCGTCTGTATTAAGAACTTCAGCTGTTTGTCCAGACATAGTCTTGACAATATCCCCCGGTCTTTGAGCTGTACCAGACGGCATATTTTCTACAAGTCCTACAATACCTACAACATTTGTTTTTGCTTTACATCTAGCTAAAGCTTCTATAGTTCCTACAACGGTTGCAGATCCACCCATATCGTACTTCATGTCATGCATATTCATAGATGGCTTAATAGATATTCCGCCAGTATCAAATGTTACCCCTTTTCCAGCAAGGGCAATTGGTAAGACTGAGTCATCCGCTCCATTATATTTCATAATCACTAATCTTGATTCCTTTTCAGAGCCTTGACCTACACCTAGTATAGCTCCCATGCCAAGCTCTGCCATTTTTCTTTCATCAAGTATTTCAACGTCTACTCCTAGTGGATCAAGTTTCTCTACTATGCTATCAGCATAAGATTCTGGGTATAATATATTTGGAGGTTCGCTAACGTAGTCTCTTGCTGTAAACACACCATAAGCTATATTGTGCTTTTCTTCTATTAATTTTTCTAGCTCTGATTCATTATTATTCGTGATTAGCTCTATACTATTTAAATCAAAATCTACATAATCTTCTGGTTTTTTCGTTAAATATTTATGAAATCTATATGAAGCTAAATATAATCCACTTACAATTGACGCGCATTCCTCATTGAAATAGTTTTCACATAATATTGATATTTTATGAAGTTTATGTGATTTAGCTGTTTTAAATATTTTTCCACCTAATTCCTCTATCTGAAAAGATTCTAAGCTTTTTTCTCCAGTGCCGATAATTAGTATATTGTAAAATCGCTTTTGCGTTGAATCGTAATGATTGATTGTATTGATGTTGCCAAACTTACCAATTGAATCCTTATTATTTTGAATTGTATTAGATATTAAGCTATCAAACTTTGCATCTAATTCTTTGCTAAAAAGACCAATGGTAAGATCTTGCTTGATAAATATCACAAAATTTTTATCTTGATCAGATGTATTCTTTGCAATTGTTACATTTACCTTCATTTATATTACCTATAATTTATTCTATAATAATAAAGCTAGATATTATGCTTGATATAGAAAATTTGCAAGAATTAAATTATTTAGGCAATGTTTGTTCAAATAATATCTTCTTTTCTTTATTAATAACTTGTTCAACATAATCAGTTAATTCACGGACTTCTCTAGATTCAACTTCTTTTGAGTTGATGATCTCTATGCATTTGACTTGAATAATTCCTGAGCGTTTGATCCAAAAACCTTTCGGCCAATACACGCCAGCATTATGAGCAATTAATACTATTGGAACTTTTGTAATATGAGCTAATTTAATTGCACTTGGTTTAAATTTGCGCTCTTGATCTGGATTGAGCCTTGTTGACTCTGGGAATACAACCATCCAAAGCCCTTCCTTTAAGATCTTATCCGAACCATCACGTAAGATTTGCTTTACAGATATATTTGCTCCACGATCTACTGCAACAGGCTCCATCAGTTTTAATCCAGGCCCAAAGAACGGTATATTAAATAACTCACGTTTGATAATCCAAGAATGTTTTGGAATGATGATTTGCATAAAAACATTATCCCAAAACGATTGGTGATTTGACAATGCTATGCATGGAGTATCAGGCAATTTATCGAAACCATCCAATTGATAATCCAATCCGCATATAATTTTTCCTAACCAAATAAATATACGCGAAAAGATAGTTGCTATATTATATTTAGTAGTGTAGCTAATCTTTAAGCATTTGAATGGAAGGAAAAATACTCCAACAAATGTTATAGTTAAAACACTGACTGAAAAGTAAAAGAACAATACTCTTAGGCGCCATAACAACATATCAATTATAATTCATTAACGTTCCTAATATATCATATAATTTACTTTTTATGAAATCCCCATCATAAATTGATTAAACTCTATAATATTTCCTACATTGATTCTATTGAAAGTATAATTTGCTTTTTTTGCAAGGCCAGTTAAAACTTTAGAAGATCCAATTTCAACGATTTCAGAAATTTGTGATTTTTCTAGCAAATTTAAAGTTTCTCTCCATCTTACTTTTGAGCAAATTTGCTTCACTAAATTCATACGAATTCTACCTGGATCTTCTGTTGGACTTGCGTCAATATTGCTAATAATAGGTACAGTTGGTTTGTGTATCGCAGTTTGATTCAATGCATTTTCCATCTTGATTTCAGCATTTTCCATTAAGCTACAATGAAATGGTGCACTAACATTTAGTTTGATAGCTCTATAACCCATAGTATTTAACTTATTAATCACCTTATCTACAGCACCTATATGACCACTAATTACAATTTGCCCTTGAATGTTATCATTTGCAATATCGCATATTTCATTTTCTTTAGTTTGTTCAATAACTTTCTCTAATTCAATTATATCTATTCCTATACAAGCAGCCATAGCACCGGTACCAATTGGTGCAGCATCTTGCATAGAGGATCCTCTAAGATGAAGTAATTTAACTGTATCTTCAAATGAGATGCTATTGGCGCTAGCTAAAGCCGAATATTCTCCGAGTGAATGTCCAGCAACATAATTACATAATTCATTAGTATTTTTGCCAGATTGATCTTTAATTGTATTTAAAATCGCTATTGATACTGCCATTAGAGCTGGTTGAGCATGAATTGTGAGGCTTAACTTATCAGCTGGGCCATTAAAAATGATATCACTAAGTTTATAATTCAATACGTCATCTAGTTTATCTATAACATATTTTGCTGATTGAAAATTATCGTAAAAATCTTTTCCCATTCCAATATACTGAGATCCTTGACCAGGAAATATAAATGCTTTATTCATATAACTTATAATCTAAATTTAAATTTTATATCTATCTAATTATGATTTGTGTTAAAGAAGTAATTATGTCTTTTCAGGTCATTCTGTCAACTATTATTATATTGATTTGCATTTCCAGCACTACTAATGCCAATCAAATTACTGATAAACAAGTTCTTGATAAAATAGATAAATCTCAAAAATACCTAAAAGGATCTGGTGCTTTTAAAGAAATTACGGCATTTATTAAAGCAAATCCTAATTGGCCAGAAATAGATAAATTATATATTATCGCAGAAAAGAGCATTAATTCTAAAACTGATTTAAAAATAGTTTTTGATTGGTTTAGTAAAAGATCGCCTAAAACCGGCAATGGTTATAAATTTTATGCATATAGCTCATCTAAGTTTATGAGCCATAATGACCAACATAAATTAGCTCAAATAATTAAAAATGGATGGATTTACGGAACTTTTACAATCGATGAAGAGAAGCAATATCAAAAATCTTTTTCTAAGTACTTATCTAAATTAGATTATGTCGCTAAAGTTAATGAGTATCTATGGAATGCTGATATTTCTAGAGCAAGACGTTTACTACCTTTTGTAGATGCAAATTATCGTAAAACATTTGAAAGTACTTTTCATGCGATTAATAACAAAATATTTCCAACTAAAACTTTTAGACAAATTATCCCAAGATACTATACTTCTAGCTTATTGTTTCAATATTTAAATTTAAATAAAACAAAGCCATGCGATTATGATGTGTCTGTTTTTAAAGCAATTCCTAAAGAAAAATTTCATTCTAGTAATTGGCATAAATTACAAATTTACTACGCAAGAGAGTTTTTAGAGCTTAAAAAATACAATAATGCATATCAAATAATGACATCGTATATTCCAGATGCAATTTCAGATGTTGCAGATTCGGAATTTTTATCTGGTTGGATAGCTTTAATTTTTCTTAAAAAACCAAATCTTGCATTAAATCATTTCAATAATTTTTTAAAGATAGTCAATAAACCAATGAGTTTAGCTAGAGTTTATTATTGGATTGCTAGAACTTACAGAGCAATAGGAAATGCAACAAAAGCTCAAGAATTTTATAAACAAGCAGCTAAATATCAATTTATTTTTTATGGGCAGATTGCAGCTTTAGAATTAAATTATACTACGCTTTCATTGCCAGCGACGCCTATTATTACCAAAAAAGATCAAGATAATATACAAACGAATGAATTATACAATGCTGTTAGAATTCTGTTAAAGAAAAAAAATTATCCATTAGCAGTAATATATGCAAAACATGCTATAGCTAAAGCTAAAGCCAAAGGAGAAATATTGTTAATTGCTAGGCTAATTAAATCAACTAACAATGTCCATTATACAGCAGATATAGCTAAGACTGCCATACAATATGGTGTATTTATTAGAGAATTCGCCTTTCCAACTCCATATAGATTAGTCAAACCACCTGTTGATCCAGCTTTAATCTACAGTATTATCCGTCAAGAATCTTTGTTTGATGCAACTGCTGCTAGTTACGCTAAAGCATTTGGATTAATGCAGTTGATTGAAAAGACTGCATCTAGTACAGCAAAATCCATCAAAACACCATTTAGTTTAAGAAGATTAAAATCAGATGCTTATTATAATATAAAAATTGGCAGCGCTCATTTACATGATTTACTTACAATTCATCATAATTCATATATTCTCACAAGTGCTAATTATGACGCAGCTCCTAATTCTGTTAATAGATGGATAAAACTATTTGGCAATCCTGCGAAGATGAAAAATATTCACGATGTAATTAATTGGATTGAACTAGTCCCATTTTACGAGACTAGAAATTATATTCAGCGTATTTTAGAAAATGTACAAATTTATCGCTTGATCTTAAATAAAAATAATCAATTAGGTAAATTAAGATCTGACATGGGATGTTAAGCGCCATTATTAATAACTCTTAATATCTAAGCAAGAAGTTAATTTTTATCTTGTGCAAATTGTTTTGAGCCTATTATTATAGATTGCATGTTTTTTATACTATCTAAAAGTTTTTTAATTCTAGATGATTCTTTATCATGGACTATTATATAAGTAATTTCATGATCAACTGCGTTACAAAAATCAATAAAGCTTTTAGAGGTATCTCCGCCGCCTTCGTCATTTGTTATTTGTGCAAGTAATAAAAAAATCTTTGATACTTTATTTAGTTTTTCATAGAGTTCTGTAAATTTATTTTGATCTCTAAGTTCAATAGATTTATTCATTAATTTTATTGATTCATCAAAAGCAAAAACTACTTGATCTATAGGAGCTGATGTAGCAATAGATTTTGATTTATATTGCGAATATAAATTACGAACCATCGTATTTATTATTTATATATTAAGTTGATTTTAGTCTTTACTACTACTTCTAAATATTTCTTTATACATATCTATTTGCATTTGACCTATTGCCATAGCATAATTCAAGGATGACATGTCTTGATCAAGTTTACTTAACTTTTCTTCTTGAGCTGCTAAATCTTTTTTCAAGCTATCATTTACATTACTTAAATTTTCCTGAGCATGATCAATAATTCCTTTGTTTGGAAAATCTCCTATTATTTCCATAGATGCGGCATTTAAAATATCTGATAATCCTTGAGTATATTTAAAAGTAAAAGTCTGTTCATCAATAGCAGATCCTTTTGTAAAGTGCAAGTTTATTCCTGATAATGCAGTTTCAGTAAAACTAATATATCCATTGTCGTATTGAGCGCTTAGCCAAGTTGTGCCATCATCTAGTGAAAATTGCGCAGTTCCTAAGATTGAATTGCATTTAATTAAAATATCAGTGTTGAGAACTTCAAGAGGAAGTAATTTTGTTGATTGAAAAAATATAAGATTTGAGTCAGCAACATTACCTGGGTCATCTGTAATTGTTATTTGAGATTGGAATAATTTTGCTAATTCCGTTGTATTATCAACAACAGCGCTAGTCAGTGCAGAGCCGTCATCTACAAAACGTAATTCATGATTGTTATTGGTATTGTTTAATTCAATGCCAATTTGAGATAAATGACTAATTGTTGAACCTGTTATTGTTGAGTAAATTGAAAGTATTTTACTATCTATTGATCTGATATATTTAGAACTAATTTGTCCTAATATCGCATTTTCTGACCATTCTGCATTTTGCTGCTCTTGGTGAGTAGATGAAAATTTAAAATATTCATTTATTACATTAATAAATTTTTGTAATACCTCTAGTACAGGTGTTACATTTTGTGACATTGTAATATTTTGAGTATTACCAGTAGTATTAGTTTTATATAATTCAAATTTCATTCCTGGTATTATTTCAACGCTATTAGTTGGGTTAGTAAAATCGTCGCCATAGACAGATACTATTGAATTTTGACCGGTATTAGATACAGGTCCAGCAGCAAATAATGTTGCGTCAGACACTTCTGTGATATCGATAGTTCTACTGCCTAATGTTTTACTTCTAATAAGTAAGCGTTGAGTATTGTCAGAGGAGGAATTTAGAATTATCGCTTGAGCGTTATCATCAACTAATATTGTATTTATTTTATCTCTAATTTGAGTTAATGTTGAGTTTTCATTGATTGCTATATTGTATTGCGCAAAACTTGCATCTGATTCAGTAATTGTTATATCTATGGCATAATCAGCCTGCGCTGTAAAGTTATCAGCTACAGATTTACCAGAGATATATGCAGCACTAGCAAGTTGCTTAATTTCTACAGATGCATCACTAGCGTTTAATGTTGTATCTGTTGTAACTAACATATAATCGCTACCATTTCCAGTATCACTGGTCGCTACAATTGGTTGTTGTTGTTTAAAAATGTTATTTGTACTAGCTGCGATATTATTTAAACCTAAATCTTTAGCGATAGTTTGCATCTCATGCATTTTAGATTTTAGCTGTTCATATTCTACAACTCCTTTATTTACTAAGTCAAGTCTATCTTTGATTTCTACAATTTTTTTATCAATAGGTTTTTTTTGTACATCGAAAATATATTCAGTATCTAACAAGCTAGAGATTTTTGTAGGCATATGATTTTGTAAAAAGATTAGTTAAGTATTCAAATTATACAATTGAATTAAACATATTAAGTAAATGTTATATATTAACTAATCATGAATTATGCTAGTAGTGATTTTTGAGCATCATTGCACTATAAATAGATCTCAAGCTACTTGATGATTAACAAGAGGTAACTATTAAGAATTTTTTTGATACGAAATTATTACATATTGTCAACTATTGATTAGTTATGCAACATTATTCATTTTATTTCACAATTCAACTAGGAGATGTTTTGACTTAATCATAGCAATAGGGTAGTCTATAACCATTCCTAACAAAAAAAAGAGTGCAAACCATAAGGTTAAAATAGCTGAACAAAAAATGAGTCGACTTATAATCTACACTCCACAAACAACTTTAACTATAGATAAAGCTCTGTCAATATATTGCGCGATACATTGACAGAGCTCATCATAACATACGCTATCCCATAAGTTAAGTACTTTTTTCAGTAGTTTTACCATTTTTTTGCAATAATTGCCGCAATAGCCCTTGTTCATGGCTTTAAATTTTGCAAAATAATTTAACCTCAGGTAGTTGTTGTTTTGAGATTTGCCTATTTTTCCATAAAATACATCAAATTTACTACAAATCCTTGATTATATTTTTAATATCAATGTGCAGAGTTTAAGAAAATATTTTCTTTTTGATAGAAGTTTTAATTAAAAAAGTGATATGAATTTATATAAAAAAGTTTACAATCTAATCCTAAATGTCAATTTGTTAAAAAGATCAAGGCTATGGATAGGATTAAAAAAATTCGTGAATTATTTGAATCTTATTGTATTGATGGATACATTATTCCATCGTCCGATGAATATATGAACGAATATGTACCAAATCATTTAAAGCGTCTTGAATATATTACAGGGTTTAGTGGATCTAATGGCATTGCGATTATTTTACTAAATAAAACGATATTAATAACAGATGGTAGGTATCTAGACCAAGCTCTGACACAGATGCCTGATGCTGATATTTATGATCAGAAGGATTTATACAAAGATAATATTAAAAATTTAATCTTAAAAAGAACAGCTCATGATATATCATGTCTAAATTTTGGATATGACTCCAAATTATTTACAGAGCTAAAACTTAAGATGTTTGACTCTATTAATCTTAAATCGATTTCAGATAATCTTGTAGATTGCATTTGGGAGAATCGCCCAAGTTTTAAAGGTTCAAATATTTATGAATATCCTATTGATTTTGCTGGAGAAACCTACAAATCAAAGGTTAAAAAATGCAGAGACTATTTATCGATGAATTCGTTGGATTCTTTCCTAATTACAGAGCTAGATTCAATTTGTTGGTTATTAAATTTGCGTGGGCAAGACGTAGAGTTTACACCTTTAATTTTAGGGAGGCTTTTGATAACTCAAACTTCATTGCAACTATTCACTAAGCGTCAGACAATTTCTCGTGATATTGATGAAGGTTTAAAATCACTAAGGCCAGATGTAGAATTTATATCAGAAGATTTATTTGAAGAAGAATTAAGCAAATTAAAAGGTACAATTGCTTTAGATAAGCGTTTTGCATCGTGTTATATTATAGATTTGTGTTGTAGATCCAACTTAAATATAAAACATCTTGTAGATCCATGTATATTACCAAAAGCTTGCAAGAATCCTACAGAAATTAATCGCTCGATAGATGTTCATATTCAAGATGCTGTTGCAGTTTGTGAATTGTTATCTTATATAGATTACTCTGATCGCCAAGATCTAGCCAAACTTAGTGAGTATGATTTATCAGAAAAACTTACAAAATATAGAAAACAAAGGCCAGGATATATTTACGATAGTTTTCCTACTATATGCGGATTTAACGAAAATGGAGCAATAATACATTATAAACCACTCAAAGATAAAGCTAAATATATAGTTGGAGATGGAATCTTATTAATAGATTCTGGTGGTCAGTATATGGGTGGTACAACTGACATCACTAGAACAATTTGTATTGGAAAACCGACTTTGGAGCAACGTAAAAGATATACGCAAATACTCAGAGGTCATATTAATTTAGCTTTTAGCATTTTTCCACGAGGTACTAAAGGTGCAAATTTAGATATACTAGCTAGGCAATTTTTATGGCAAGATTTAATGGATTATAATCATGGAACTGGTCATGGAGTGGGGAATTTTCTCAATGTACATGAAGGACCTCAAGCTATTAATCTAAATAACACTACTGAATTAAAAGCTGGTATGATCATTTCCAATGAACCAGGATATTATAAATCTAAGCATTATGGTATGCGTATTGAAAATTTAATCTATGTTGATAAAATACAAGATAGTGAGTATTTAAAATTTATTAATCTTACTCTTGTGCCGTATGACAACAAATTAATAGATTATGCTTTATTAACAAATTTTGAGAAACAATCTCTTGATACTTATTACAATCAAATATATAATAAAATTTATCATTTATTATCTGACATAGCTAGAACTTGGCTAATGAATGTAATCAATAAGAAATAATTAATAAAAAAGTAAAAACACAATGAATATCCATGAATATCAAGCTAAAGCCATTTTAAAAAAATATGGTGTTAATGTATCTCACGGAATATTAATTGCCTCTGAATCTGAAATCGATAGTGCTATTGATGGTTTTGATGCTCCTTTGTATATTGTAAAAGCACAAATTCATGCAGGTGGAAGAGGTAAGGGCGGTGGAGTCAAAGTATGCTCAGATAAATCTGCTGCAAAACAGGCTGCTCGTAAGATGTTTGGAATGAATTTAATTACTCATCAAACTGGTCCAGATGGTCAAATAGTTCGTAGAGTATACATTGAATCTGGGTGTGATATTGCTAAGGAGTACTATTTTAGTTGCGTTTTAGATCGTAAGAATAGTTGCATCACATTTATGGTATCTACTCAAGGAGGGGTTGATATTGAAGAAGTTGCTCATGAATCTCCAGAAAAGATTGCTAAGGTGCATGTTAATTTATCTATTGGCTTACATGATTTTCATTGCAGAGAGATTATCATTTCTTTGGGTTTTAAAGGAGAGCAAGCTAAGCAAATGAAGAAGATCATTCGTGGAGTGTACAATGCTTTTGTTGCAACTGATGCTATGCAAATTGAGATTAACCCGTTAGTGATCACTCCTCAAGGAGAGTTAAAAGCTTTAGATGCAAAAATCAATTTTGATGATAATTCTTTATTTCGTCATGCAGATATCATGGAAATGCGAGACAAAGATGAAGAAGAAGAGCTTGAAATTAGAGCAGCAGATGCTGGTTTGAGTTATGTTAAAATGGACGGGTCTATCGGGTGCTTGGTAAATGGCGCTGGCCTTGCAATGGCAACAATGGATATTATTAAGCTTTACGGACAAGAGCCTGCAAATTTTTTAGATGTAGGTGGTGGAGCAACTAAAGAAGCTGTAACTGAAGCATTTAACATTATTTTATCAGATAAATCAGTTAAAGCTGTTTTAGTAAATATTTTTGGCGGTATTATGCGCTGCAATATCATCGCTGATGGAATTATTGCTGCGGCAAAAGAAATTGGTATTAATGTGCCAATTATAGTAAGACTTGCTGGAACTAATTTTGAATTAGGAAAGAATATTTTAAATAATTCTAATTTACAATTAATTGCTGTTGATGATTTAGGTGAGGCTGCAAAAAAAGTAGTTGAGTCAGTTAAATAGTGAATTTATAAGGATAAATTCTTTAAATATATATAATAATTATTGGTAAGTAAATTATGTCGGTATTGGTAAATAAAAATACAAAACTTATATGTCAAGGCTTTACTGGAGCTCAGGGGACTTTTCATTCTGAACAAGCAATTGCTTATGGTACAAAAATGGTCGGTGGTGTAACCCCTGGAAAAGGAGGTGCAAAACATTTAGATCTACCTGTGTTTGATTCTGTTAAAGAAGCAATAAGAGGTACAGGTGCAAATGCGAGTGTGATTTACGTACCACCTCCATTTGCAGCTGATTCTATATTAGAAGCGATTGACGCTCAGATTCCCCTTGTAGTTTGTATTACAGAAGGAATACCTGTTTTAGATATGATGAAAGTGAAAGATGCATTAAAATATTCAAGCACTAGGTTAATTGGTCCTAATTGCCCTGGAATTATCACTCCTGATGAATGTAAAATTGGTATTATGCCAGGATATATACATAAAAGAGGGAATGTTGGTATCGTTTCTAGGTCTGGTACATTAACATATGAAGCGGTAGCTCAAACAACAGCAGCTGGACTTGGTCAATCTACTTGCATTGGAATAGGTGGAGATCCAATCAACGGCACAAACTTTGTTGATGCAATAGATTTGTTTTTACAAGATGAAGAAACAGATTATATAGTAATGATTGGTGAAATTGGCGGTACTGCAGAAGAAGAAGCTGCAGATTTTATCAAAAATTCTAAACTTAAAAAGCCAACTGTTGGTTTTATCGCTGGCCTCACGGCTCCTCCTGGAAAAAGAATGGGTCATGCAGGTGCAATCATTGATGGAGCAACGGGTTCTGCCGATGTAAAATTAAATGCATTAAGAGATGCAGGAGTGATTATTGCAGATTCTCCAGCGAATATTGGAAGCAGTGTTTTAGAGCTAAGTAAAAAAACTAGTTAGTATTTTTTACTTTTTAATAATAACGATATAAGTTTTTATTTTGACAGTAATGAAGTTGGTAAAAAGTGAGTGATGGTTTAACTAATCAAGAGCAATTATTTGGCTCAGTTGAACGCATTACATATCATAATTCTGAAAATGGTTTTTGCGTATTAAGAGTCCATGTTAAAGGTTTTAGAGAATTAGTTACTGTGGTAGGAAGCTCTCCAAGCGTTTTGGTTGGGCAACACCTTAAATGCTTTGGTTATTGGCATAAAGATGCTAATTATGGTATACAATTTAAAGCCAACTCTCTTGTATTAAATGCTCCCGATACTATAGAGGGAGTGCAGAAATATCTTGGTTCTGGATTAATTAAATATATTGGACCACATACTTCTAAAAAATTAGTCGAAGCTTTTGGTAAAGATGTATTTGATGTAATCGAAAACAATCCAGATGCTTTAAGAACAGTTCAAGGTATTGGTAAAGTTAAGGCTGCAAATATTTGCAATAATTGGAAAGATCAAAAAGTGATTCGCGATATCATGATATTTCTTCAATCGCATTCAATAGGAACATCTAGAGCTACTAAAATATACAAGACATACGGTGAAAGCGCGATATCAGTAATATCAAAAAATCCGTACAAACTTGCTCGTGATATACATGGAATTGGTTTTTTGTCTGCAGATGCTATAGCCCAGAGTATCGGTATTGCTTTAGATTCCCCAATGAGAATTAAGGCTGGAATTGCCCATAGCTTATTTGAAGCAACTTCCAAGGGTCATTGCGGTTTGCCAGTAAAAATGCTTATAGCAAATTGTATTACATTATTAGACGTCGAAGATGAGATGATAACAGAAGCCTTAGAAAAGGAGTTGTTCGTTGGTGATGTAATCAAATCTCCATTGCTAAATCATGATAATATTGAAGCGATATTTTTAGCAAAATATTATATATACGAGCAGAGCGTTGCAGATAGATTGCTTTATTTAACACAAGAACGCCCTACGATTGATATAGATATTGATCGTGAGATTTTCGCTGTTGAAAAAAAGTTAGATATGAATTTTGCTGTAAATCAAAAGCAAGCGATATCTACAGCTTTACAAGAAAGGATTGTAGTAATTACTGGCGGTCCTGGAACTGGTAAAACAACAATAGTCAACGCGTTACTAAAAATATTAACAAAGCAAAAGCTTAAAATTTCTCTTTGCGCTCCAACTGGCAGGGCTGCAAAACGCTTAAGTGAAACAACTGGACTAACTGCGACAACTATACATAGATTACTATCTTTTGATATAGATGATACAGGCAAAGCAGGATTTAAATATGATCAAGATAATAAATTAAATTGTAACTATGTTGTAGTGGACGAGATGTCAATGGTAGATATTTCATTATTTCATTCCTTGCTTAAAGCTTTGCCAAAATATATTTCAATAATCTTAGTTGGTGATAAAGATCAATTGCCATCAGTTGGTCCTGGCCAGGTATTAAAGGACATTATTGAATCTGGTAAGATTGCCGTCGTGCAACTAACGGATATCTTTAGACAAGCAAAAACCAGTCAAATTATCACTAATGCGCACCTTATAAATAAAGGTATAGTGCCAAATTTAAAAAGTCTACCGGATAAGAATTCTGATTTTTATTTTATAGAAGAAGAAGATAATGAGGCGCTCGTTAAGAAAGTTCTGACTATGATACAAGATAGAATTCCAGATATTTTTGATTTAGATCCTATTTTGGATATTCAAGTATTATGCCCAATGCAAAAGGGCGGCGTTGGAGCTCGCACTATGAATGCTTTCTTGCAGGAGGCGTTAAATCTAAATTATAAAAGCGGTATAATGAGTTTTGGCCAAAGATTTGCGTTAGGTGATAAAGTAATGCAGATTCGCAATAATTATGATAAAGATATATATAATGGCGATATTGGATTTATTGAACATATTGATCAAGAAGAAGAGGAGGTTTATATTGGATTTGACGATAGGTCGATAAAATATGATTACTCTGATCTTGATGAGATCACTTTAGCATATGCTATTACGATACATAAATCACAAGGTTCTGAATATCCAGCTATTATTATACCATTAACAACGCAAAGCTTTATGATGTTAAAGCGCAATTTACTTTATACAGCCATTACGCGCGCTAAGAAATTAGCAGTGATAATTGGCTCAAAAAAAGCCCTTGTTATTTCAATTAAGAATCAAAACGATATGAAACGCTACTCTAAATTATATGATTGGCTTGTTTCGTAGAAGGGGCAGTATAATTCTAAGTTTTCTATAAGCTTCATATTTGTTTCATCGTTGCCAGTCAGTTCTAAAATATTTAGTAATTCTTTATAATCCTTAATTTCAACATACTGATAATTGAATTTTTTTAGTAATTGAATGTTGAGATCGCGTTTAGTAGATAAATATAGATCATCAATTTCATTGGATCTTATCATTTGCGCAATAGTTTTATCTCCAATTAACACGTCTACAATAATCATTGGAAATTCATCAATAGCTCTCATTATGGATACTCCATTATTATTGATAATAGATGGTTCCTTAGCCAATAATTCTATCTGACTCAATGCAGTTGGATGATAAATACATTTTAATTGTTCAAGGTCACGAGATATTTTAACAGCTTGATCTTCGGTAAACTCATTCATCCAAATTATTGCAGTTTTTGTTAGATCATGCAAAAATACTTCATCAATGTATTTTAATGCAGCAAGAGATTGAGTTATAAGAGATAGCTCAATCTGATTTATACCCTCTAACCAAAACATTGCAGCGTATGACCACGTAATTAAACAGTCTATTGGAATTTGATCAAAATTACTAAAAGCGACAATGATATCAGTGACATCTCTATGATCTGATGATTTTGGATTTAATGACATAAAGGCTTTGGTTAAAGCCGACCAAGTATCTTCTTTGATATGATTTATACGAGAAAATGCAGTAAAAATATAAGATATATCTCTATAACTAAATACTGCACTGTCATGATCAATAATACGTGCTAATGAATCATTTAACTCATCTAATACCAATTCATTTGGATGATGATCTCTAGTTACTGCTCCTAAAATATATGCTATAGATTTAGGATCAACACAATCCTTGCTTGCTAGTAGTTTAATTGCATCATAGCATTTGATTAATAATTTCTTCGATGACTTCAAATGTTGAAAACCAGAATCGGACCTGATTTGTGTAAATGATGTTAAGATAGTAGATAAACCTTGAGCATTAAATTTATCAACCAACTTTGTTGCAGATTTAACCCAGAGATTTAAAAATTTTGTATCAGAAAGATTAAGTTGATATAAAGCATAAATAATATTAGATAATTCTTGCGCATTAAAATCATGTTGTTGCATTATCTTTGATGCGTTATTTATCCAATGATAAAAGAATCTATTATCTATGTATTTTATTTTACCAAATGCAAGAATTATATTAGATAATTCTTGATGATTAAACTCCATTTTCTTTGCTACTTGAATAGAGTTATGAGTCCAAGCGCTTAAAAAGTCTTGATCTATATCTATTTTTAATTTAACTAAAGAGTATAATGCAATAGATAATTCAGTGTGATTGAAATTATTAGCCTTCAGTATTTGCTTTACATAATACATCCATGATCTAAAGAATGAATCTGATGGAGCATGATTCATTCTACTAAATGCACTTATAGTTGTAGCAAATGCTTGCGGATGAAAACTCCATATTAAATCAAGTGCAACATCGCACCACAAGGTGAAGAATTCATCAAAATTTTGCTTTGAACGATACCAGCCATGTTCTAATGGCCAGGTGCTAATCCGATTTATTAAAACACATAATTCCTTGCAGGATAAATACCTTTGATAATTATCCAACAAATCATTAGCGTATAATAATTTTAAATCTTTGTTAAAACAATTTAAAAACCCATAAAATTGTCTTGTTTTACCATCATAAGTACATCCATTTTTATATTTTGTTTTTGCCCGTGGTGTTTTAGATAGAAAATCTTTCATTATCAAAAATAATACGTATTGCTAATTAAAAATTTAATACTCATTTGAAACCGTAGCATGAACATTATATTTGTGTCAATAAAATAGAATCTTAGTTACGTATTTTTAAAAATATATTGTATTATTTTTTCTAATTTCATAGATCTAGATGCTTTTAATAAAATTAGATCTGCATCGCATATTAGCTTGATTAAATGATCGCTATTAATTAAGCTATCTGTAGTATCATAATCATAACAAGCAATATTATTCTCTATTATATTAGGTTTGAGCATTGTCATATATTTTCCAATTAGAATTATCTTACACGGTCTTGATTTAATAATATGGGGTAATAATTTGCGATGAAATTTTACTTGAGTATCATCATCGCCTAATTCAACCATATCTCCTATGATTATAATTTTATTTGCATATGGAATTTGCTCTAGATGCTTGAAAGATGCTATCAATGATAACGGCGAGGCATTGTAATGATCGCAAATGATTTTAATATTTTTGTTATTGAGCTTTATTTCAATTACTTTACCGCGGCCATCTGATAATTGAAATTTTTCTAAGGACTTAGCTGTGATTGCTAGATCTAAATTTAAAATATGTCCAAGCAATAATCCAGAGGCAAAATTTTCTGCATGATGAAATGGCAAGATACTATTCAAGTTTAACGTTACTATATTATTGCAAACATCATATTTAATTATAGTTTTGTGATGATTTGATGATATTTCATAAGATATCAGTTTACTTAAACTGCCAACTTTGGATCCGAATCTATATAATGATAGGTCTTTATGAATTGGTATATTCTGCAATATGTTATTATAATATTTATCGTCACTATTTAATATCGCTATTCCATTTTGTTTAATTCCATCGAATATTTCACATTTAGCATCAATAATGCCGTATATAGAAGAAAAATTTTTTAAATGTTGCTCTGTGATAAGAGTTATAATAGCTATATCTGCTTTTACTATATTACTTAGTTCTAATATTTCACCCTTAGAGCTCATGCCAAGTTCTAAGATTGAATAATTAATTTCATCATGCATTGAAGCAAGGTTGATTAAGATACCGAGATGATTATTAAAATTACCTCGCGATGCAAATACTTTGTTGGCAGTCTCTAAAATAAGTTTAATTGCTTCCTTAGTACTAGTTTTGCCAACACTGCCAGTGATTGCTATAAATTTAGCGCTAGATTTTTGGCGCTTATATGTAGCAAGATCATCCAAAGCTTTCATTGTATCTTGTACAGTTATAATTTTGTTATAGCTGATATTGTTGCAATTGAAGCTATTAATTTCACTACTAACAATTACAGCTCCGGCACCATTATTTATAGCATCTTGCACATAATCATGACCATCTCCAGAACCTCCTTTTAAAGCTATAAATAAATCATTTTCTTTTACATCTTTAGAGTTAAATTGAACCATACCAGTACTAATATTATCTGGTATTTTTGTTGTATTTAGAGCTTCTCTTAAACTTTTACTTGTCCATATTATATTGCAATTACTATTCATAATTTATAATCTTTAATTGCTTGTATTGCAATTTTAGCATCATCAAATTCTATTTTATTATCGCCAATGATTTGATAATGTTCATGACCTTTGCCTGCGATTAAAAGGATATCGTTAGGACTCAAATTTTTAACACTGAATTTTATAGCATCAGCACGATCTGGCATTTCTATTACATTTGCAGTGTTAGTTATTATTCCAGATAATATTTGAGCTCTAATGATTTCTGGATTTTCATATCGAGGATTATCATCCGTGATAATTGCTTGATGAGCAATTTTTGCAGCTATTGCACCCATTTCTGATCTTTTTGATTTGTCTCTATCGCCTCCGCAGCCAAATAAGATTTTTAATCGACCAGGTGATTTAAGCTGCCTTAATAAGGCATTAAGCGTTTGCTCTAAAGCATCAGGGGTATGAGCATAATCTATGAATATTTTAAATGGTAAGGATAAATCGGTAATTAGTTCCATACGCCCCTTAGCATTCCTTAGTTTATTAGTATGTTGCAATAGTTGATTTAAACTAAATCCAAGTTTGTGAAGGATAAATATTGCAATCATTAAATTAGAGATTTGATAATCTCCAAAGATTTTAGTCGTAAAACTATATTTTTTATTTTGATATGTAAATCTGATGTAACTATCATTAATAGATGAATTTATCTCATTGATTACAACGTCTCCATTTTTTCCAATAGATAGGATCTTTGGCGAATAATCCTTGATAAATTCTTGCATTAAATCTAATTTTAGTAAATCTGATTGTAGTACTATACATCCATTTTTAGCCAATTGGTTTTTAAACAATGCTAATTTTGCAGTTAAATAAGACTCTGTACCATTATGATAATCTAAGTGATCATTACTAAAACTAGTAAAAGCTGCAATATGAAATTTAATATCTCCCAATCTTTTTTGGTGTATACCATGACTAGAGGCTTCAACTAAGCAATATTTAATGTTTAAATCATAAGCCTCTTTCAATGATTCTTGTATAACTGATATTGGTGGGGTTGTAAAACCACTTTCCTTAATGTCTGACTCTCCTTTGACTATGAGATTAATTCCTAATGTTCCAACTCCAACGCTATCATGACCTAAAAAATTCAGCAATTGTTGACAATAGGAGACAGTCGAGGTTTTACCATTAGTACCCGTGATAGCTATTAGATTTTTTGGCAACATCTTACAAGATCAGTTAAAAGTTTATATTTCATTTTTAATTTTAAATTCAATATTAGTTATATTCTGTATATCAGGATCATTTTTGTCTAAAGCTAATATACCATACAATGAAACAATTTTCTTTATTATGTTCGCAGCTACTGGCGCTGCAACCCATCCTCCTGTAGCCCAACCATTAGTTTCCTTTATACCTTTAGGATCATCTACCATAATAAATATCAAATATTGCGGTTTAGATATCGGAAATGTTCCTATAAAAGATGCAACTCGACTATTTTTTAGATATTTGCCGTTACCAAGCTTTTCAGCTGTTCCAGTTTTTCCTCCTGGGTAATATCCTGGCACTTCAGCTTTTCTGCCAGTGCCTTCTTGTACTGTTAAACGAAACAGAGCTTTCATGTTATCTGATGTAGATTTAGAAAATACCTTTTCTCCTTTAGAAATTCCAGGATTTTTTAATAAAGTTAACGGATATAATGTACCGCCATTAACCATTGGGATTACAGATTGAATAAAATGCAATGGTGTTATAGATATGCTATAGCCATAAGATATAGTGACTAAATTTAAATCTTGTATTTGGTCGCGAGGTGTAAATAATGGTTTTCCTCTCTCGGGTAATTCAATGTTAATCTGATTGAACAAGCCTAGTTTTTGAAAATATTTATACATATTTTCCTTGCCTACTTCAAGGATGATTTGACTAATACCAATATTAGAAGAGTATAAGAAAATTTGAGGTACTGTATTCCAACCTCGTCTTGGTATTAGGTCTTTAAGGATAAAATTTCCAATTTTCATATATGTTATATCATATACATCTTCCATAGTTATAGTTTTAGTATCAAAGGCAATGGCAAATGCTAATGTTTTAAATACAGATCCAAGTTCATACACTCCTAAACTAGCTTTATTGAACAAAGATTCTTGTGTTGCTTTATTCGGCAAATATGGATTAAAATCAGGTTTGCTGACTAATCCTAAAATTTCACCATTATTTGGATTTGCTATTATAGCCGTTGCGCCTTTTGCAGAAAATTTGCTAATAACTTCATCTAATTCCTCTGATAATATTTGTTGCAATCTAATATCAATTGATAATTCTAATTTTTCTTCAATATTTGAATCTTTATATGAATTATTAGACGATAAAAAATCTTCGTACGATTTCTCTAATCCAGCTAAACCATAAAAATCTCTTCCTACATATCCAACAATATGAGATGTTAGATTATGATATGGATAGATGCGTCTTTGATGCTTTTCCAGATTCAATCCTTTCATTCCTAAATTGAATATATCATACTTCTCTCTCTTGGTTAAATCATGCTTAATCCATAAAAATTTTTTTTGCGCATCAAACGCTTGTAATATTTGTTTTTTGTCAAAATTTGTTAAAATCTTAGATAGTTTGCTAATTAGTTTATTTTTATCTTCTATTTGAGATAAATTAGCCCAAAGAGATGTAGACAATGCATTTGTTGCTAGTGCAATTGCATTACGATCTAATATTTCTTTTCTATATGCACTTACATTGTTATTTTGTCTTGTATTGGTAATTTGCTTTACATGCGCGACAGATATCAAACGAACAACGATAATTAAGAAACTAATAAAAAATATGCAAATTATAATAGCTAATCTTGTTTGTAAAATTATTTCACAACGATTCCATTGCATGATTGTTGTCCAATAGGATGTATTAGACTTTTCTTGCGTGAAATATTTATATAGATTTTTAATGAAATTTATACAACTAAGTATCATATTAATTAAATCATCTTGCTCATTGATATTATCTCACGCCTGAGACTGATACTGTACTACCTGGCTTTTTGGTATATAATGAATTATTCTTATATCTCCATTTTGCTTTTCGATGATTGGTGTTATAAGATTTTTTATTAGTAAGAGCTATTTCTTTCTGGCGGTTTGGAATCATTGGATCATTGATTAATTGCTTTATTTGAGCAGTTTGTAATCCTAGTGAATTTGAAGCTATTTTCCTTAATCTATTTGGCATCGTTAGATATATAAATTCTGTCTTTAAATTATTTATTTTCTCTTGCTCAACGGAAATTTGGTTTTTTACCTGTTCTATTTGATAGTTGATATTTGTTACATTTTCCTTTAGATAAAATAGCCAGCATATAGCTAAAATACACATAAAGCTTGTAATAATGTTGATTCTTAGTAAATACATAATATTATACTATACTAGCCATTTAAATTATTTTCATAGCTATTCGCATTTTTGCAGACCGCGAACTTGGGTTCGTTAGTATTTCTTTTGCACTTGGTATCAGAGGTTTTTTTGTAATAACTTTCATCCATTTATCATTTTGCTCTTCCTCTGTGTTTTTCGCGTATTTAGACCTAGCAATACGTTTTTGGGCGTTATTAATAAAAAAACTTTTAACTATCTTATCTTCTAAAGCATGAAAAGATATTGTGATAATTAATCCAGAGATGTTTAATAATTGACGAGAGTGATTTAAAAAACGTGTTAACGAATTTAGTTCATCATTCACGTAAATACGAATTGCTTGAAAAGTTTTCGTTGCAGAATCTATCTTTTTGTATCTTGTGCGTCCAATTGCTTTTCGTACAATTTCTGCTAATCGTAGAGTGTTAACAATCGGTTCGATTTCTCGTTCTATTACAATTTTTCTAGCAATTTTTCTTGAATATCCTTCATCTCCATATTTAAATATAATATTTGCAATTTCTTCCTCGGGTAGGTTATTAATTACTTCTTGTGCAGTTATCCCATGATTTCCCATGCGCATATCTAAAGGCCCATCTTCGTTAAAAGAAAAGCCGCGATGCGACATGTTTAATTGCATAGTAGAGACGCCTAAATCCATTATAATAGCATCAAATGATTCATTGTTTTGCGCTAGTTGAGCTCCGATATCAGAGAAATTGCCATTAAGAAAGTGAAATTTATCTTTATATTGAGCTGATAATGATTCTGAATATTGTTTAGCAATAGGATCTTGATCCAATGCTGTTAGTTTAAATCCTTTGTTTAATATTGCTTTGCTATAACCTCCGGCTCCAAAGGTACAATCTAAAATTTTTGCTTCAAAATCAAATAATAGATTATCCATAACCGTTTCTAGCATAACTGGTATATGAGGTTGAGTATTATTGAGCAAGCTATTTGTTGACATAGATTTTCAAGTATTTTTTAATGTTAAACGATTATTTTGTGCAATTTCACGAGCCGATGATAAATATTTATCAAAAGCATCTGGATTCCACAATTCAAACATCAAACCCTTTCCTACAAAACATACTTCATTATCAATATTTGCGTATTGAAGAAGTTTTTTAGGCAATATTACTCTTCCTTCTGCATCAAATGATAATTGCGTTGCTTCGCCTAATATAATTGTTTCAAATGCATCACGTTCTTTAGAATATGGATCTAGATTTTGTATGATTTGATTTAATTGTTCAAATCTCATTACACCGCAAGCTTCTATGCATTTGTTACGAAATGATGGGTATACAATAATCCCATAGAGTACCTGAGAAGATAATATATTACGGTAATTCGAAGGAATTGAAACACGACCCTTTTTATCAATATTATTAATATATTTCGATAAAAATATATCCATTTATACACCAATTGCAATTATATTTTTACATTCAATACAAACCTTATATAGCTCCAATGAATTTACATAATAAACCAGATTTGGGTAAATTTGGGACTGTATGGCTTTATATGGTCATCATAATATATTGATAGGACATGAGTCAAGTGCGCTAGTAAGATTAAAGTATTAATTTTTGTATACTATTGCGATAAAATTGCTACAAATACATCTCAATAACACTAACTCTCTCAGTATAATACGCATGGAATAAAATCTAATAATAATCTATTGATTAATTATATAAATTTACTAATTTTTTTTTACATATAGAAATACTTATTCAATAACAAAATTAATAAATTATTTGCATTCAATATTTTATTGAAGTATAAAGTTTCAATTTGAATGAGTGATTAACAACTAAACTAAGAATATTGAAATAAAAGATGATATTATTTCTAGCGCTACAAATCTTTATAAATCGATAAAAGAGTATTTTAATCAATCAATTATATTATTTGTTAATTAAGCTAATTTTTTGATTAATATCTTACCCCAGCGCTATTAAGAAGCATGATAATTTGTTTTTCACGGTTATTATATGCAATATCTAAAGCTGTATTATTGCGTAAATTAAATACGCCTGGATCAATGCCTCGTAATAACAAAAACTTAGATATAAAATAATCTTTATTTATTACAGCTACATTTAGTAAATTATTTTGATTTGCATTTAAGGTTTGAAGGGTATTGTAATAATCCAATATAGCCCTTAATGCAAATAAATCCTTATGACTAGCTGCAAAAAACGCATTATTAATTGCAGTGGATAATTCATCTTCTGTGATCTGACGCTTTCTATTATAAAATAGATTGTCATATTGATTTATAAATTCATTAGTTAATTGAGTTTGACTTGCATTAATGAATATACTATAAAATTTACGAAATTGAGCAATATATTGAGAATAATCCATTAATCTACCTCGAGCCTTTGGAGTGATTTTGTCAAGAATTACATCATCAGGCTTATCAAGCATAATAATTAACTCGCTTTTCGTAAATTCCTTCTTTATTTTTGCTTCTTTTGCAGCTCTAATTGCAGCTCTTTTTTTGGCCGCTATTTTTATCTGCTCTGCTTTTGTTAAATGTTTCTTTTTATGGTTAGTTTGTTTTTTGATTTCAATTGGTTTAATTGGTATATCTTTTACATTTTCATGTAAGTCTTTTTTTTCAATTGGAATTGTCAAATCATCTTCAACTATAATTTTTTGATCTTCTATAAAATTTTCTATAGCATCTTCTATTGTATGAATTGTGCCTACAAAATTGTTATCTTCAGTTTTTTCTTTATTAGGTTTTTCAGTTGATTTTTTAGAAGTTGTATTAGCTGAATTTTTAACTACAGATTTTGCTTGGTGACGATTGCGTGATTTAGTATTATAGGGATTCGTGGTGGTTTTTTGTGAATTTTGCAATTGATTTGAACTAATATTCTTTTCCAGATCTATCTGGGTATTGGCGCATACATTATTGGTAGATAGAAAAAAAATAATAGATGTAATAATAAAATTATTTCTTATCATTTGGAATGAGTTTTTTAATTTCTTTTTCAACCAATTCTTCAACTAAAGATGGTAAGTTCTGATCTAACCATTTTTTTAATTGAGGTCTTATCAGTTCAATCATAAATTCTTCAATTGAACTACTACTATCTTTACGCTGATATTGATTAACTTCAATAGATTTTACTTTATTTGTAAATTTTTTTAAAGTATTTACAGTATCTGTTGCTGATTTATTAGAAATTAAAGCCTCATCATTGCTATAATATTTGTTATCATCTGAGACCAATTGAGTTAATTCAAGTACATCTGGCGCTTTGGTATTTTTATCATTTTTATTTGATGTTTCAACGTTATCATAATAGCTGCCTTCATTTTGATAAAGAAATTTACTTGTATCGTGATTATCAGATTTTGTTTGAAATGGTTCTAATTCAGAAATGTTAGAATTTTTACTTTGCTTGTCTTTTTCATTATTATCAGCATCAGCAATATTTTTTTTACGTTTATCAATAATGGTTTTAATAGATTTTAGTATATCATCAATAGATGCATCTTTATTTTTACGCATATTTTTTTAACCTATTTAATTTACAAAATACGCAGCTTCGCATTTTTGAGTTCCAATGTAGGATTAAATGCTGTTAAGTTTTCAATGCCTAGCACGCCAGGTATCCATTGTCCAAGCAAAGCAAATATTTGCATACCAGATAATATATAAGCTTTTTCAGCATCAACATGAGATCTTTTCGCCTTGTTTAGTTGATCTTGCGCCTGCAAAACTTCTAGAATTGATTTTGTTCCAACCCTCTCGCCTTCCATAGTTCCATTGTAGGATATTTGAGCTGATTTAACACCTTCTTCTGTAGAGGTAATATTTGATTTTGCAGCAAGAAATCCTTCCCAAAAGTTCGTTGCATCTGCATAATCTTTTTTCATTGCATTGTCTAGGCCTACCACAGCAGTTCTTGCTTGATACTTACTAGATCTAATCTGAACATAATCTGCACCACCTTTGCTTAATATAGGAACTGTAATATTAATGGCAGATTGTGTAGCTTTAGCTCTAGATGGCTGACTTGCAGACGCTTGAGGACGCGCTTTATAAAAAGCATCTGTTGTAGTTATTTGTAGAGCAACTTTTGGCAGCAATGCTGATTGAGCAACTAAAACCCTAGCATTCGCAGCTTGAACTTGATCTTTTGCAGAGATTAACGCAGGATTATGTTGCAATGACAATTGATAAAATTCATCAAATGAATTCGGTAAATTATTTGGCATTTCTGGTAGAGTGATATTTTCTGGCTCTAATTCAAAAGTTTTTAGAAACGATGCTCTAGCGCTTTGAAGATTAGCATATGCATTTATTTTTTCTGTTTGAGAATTTGCATATCCAGCTTGAGCCGTTGCAAGATCAGTATCAGTTGCTTCTCCTACGTGTAGTCTGATGGAAACAGCATCTAATTGTGTTTTACTATTATCTAACATTATTTGAGCAATTTTATATTTCTCCTGCCACTCATAATAATCCAAATACGTTTGTATCATTTTAAGAATTATCTGTTGTTCTTTGAAATAATATTCTGCTATATATGCTCTTATAGCAGATTGAGTTGCCTTAAGATTTGGAATTGAACCGTCTCCAAATATATTTTGATTAATAGATAAAATATTATTATGCGAGCGAGTATCATAGCTATTATAAGGAGCCCCAGGTGTTGATTTTGTTTTATTTTTAGCTTTATTACCGCTAAATTGCATAGTAATATCTGGTAAAAATCTTGTAACAGCTGTTGG
The DNA here is from genome assembly GCA_045106955.1 of Rickettsiaceae bacterium. Classification (GTDB taxonomy): domain Bacteria; phylum Pseudomonadota; class Alphaproteobacteria; order Rickettsiales; family Rickettsiaceae. The sequence goes on from JBGCFO010000001.1 coordinate 101,177, forward strand.
AAATGCTTGAATTTGAGTTAAAAATTCTATTCTTTGTAATTTTAACTCATCATTTGTATCGTATGCTGATTTTAAGGCTTCTTGCAATGTCATGCAAAAGGCTAATAAAGGAGAATTAACAGAAAAAATCACTAGAACAAAAGCTAGACATCGAATCTTAAATTTATACATAAATTTCTAAGTAATTGCTTATTAAATGATTATAAAAAAATGCCAAATTCATCAATAGATTTAGCAAGATTATATAAATAAACAACATTTATTGTGATATGTTGATCATATAATTATTGTATCTCTAAGTAGATGATATTAAATTTTACAAATAAAGCAACATATAATATTTCATTTTGCTTGTATTATATTCTATTTATATTTTGTTCGGCAAATTTAGCAAATTCACTATTTATATCTAAGATATTTGTGATAAAATTTGGTCTTGTATAGCAAATAATTCTTGAGTTTTAGATTGAGCTAAATTTAACATTGATATAAACTGCTCTTGAGTAAAACTGGTTTTTTCTGCCGTAGATTGTATCTCGACTATTTTTCCATCTTTTGTAAATACAAAATTTGCATCTACTTGAGCGTCTTTATCCTCTTGATAATCTAAGTCCACAATGATTTCGTTATTGTAGATTCCGCAAGAAATTGCTGCAATTTGATCGATCATTATATTTTGCTTAATTTTCTTTTTTTTAATTAAAGAATTAACTAGCAAATTTAATGCTACATAGCTTCCAGTGATAGCAGTCACGCGCGTTCCACCATCTGCATTAATTACATCACAATCAATAACGATTTGACGTTGATTTAATTTGTTTAGATTAATAACAGATCTTAACGATCTACCAATTAGTCTTTGTATTTCTTGTGTTCTCGATGATTGCTTACCAATCACAGCTTCTCTTTTTACCCTTGTATGAGTCGAAGAAGGGAGTAAGCTATATTCTGCCGTCAACCAACCATGGTCTAAGCCGCGTAAAAAATAAGGCGTGGATTCTTCGTATGTTGCACAGCACAATATTTCAGTATTACCACATTTAATAATACATGAACTTTCGTGATGAACGGAAGTGTGAGTTTTAATTGTAATATCACGTATTTGATCGTTTAATCTTTTCGACGGTCTAATTGATTTCATAAATTTTGTTAAATTATTAGTATTTTTAATTAAGCTAATGAATATCTCTTGAAAAAAAACTCAATGGAACTAATATTAGTATAAGTAAAATAAATGTACAATAAATAATATATTTATGAAAGACTCAGATAAAAAAACAAACAATGATTTTAGTGAAAACATTGTGCATCAGAATAACAATGATAAAGAAAATTTAGATAATGATAGTGCAAAGGATTCTGATCGTGAAAATGAATCTAATGAAGATATATCAAGCGAAAGCGAGTCAACTTTAGAACTAGAAGAATCTGATAATCAAGAAATTGTCAATCATTTGGAATCTAAGATTAAAGATTTGGAAAACCAAATATTGAGATTAGCAGCAGATGCAGAAAATGCCCGCAAACGCTATGAAAAAATGATAAAAGACTCAGAAATTTATGCGGTTAGTAATTTTGCAAAAGATTTATTATCTGTAATGGATAGCTTATCCATGGCAATTGGTCATGGGGTTGGTAGTCAAAATACCCAAGTTCAAAAAATTATGGAAGGGGTTAACATTACCAAAAAAGAACTCAGCTCTGTATTTAATAAGCATAAATTAGAAGAAATTATTGCAAAACCTGGAGATATATTTGATTATAATATTCATAATGCAATTTCGCAAACTCAATCAGATGATTATAAAAATAATGAAATAGTTAGCGTTATGCAGTCTGGTTACAGACTTAACCATCGTTTGTTACGACCAGCTATGGTTGTTGTAGCTAAAAATATAGCTTAACTTTTATTAATACTAAACATGTGTAAAAAAATATGCGCTAGTTTCAAATATATAATATGTTATGTATTTGTGCACTTACTCTTTCTTGCTAATCCTAATTGCTTAGCTAATAGCAATTCTATTATTAATTCAACATTCTTTATTAATGACTTATATATAGAAGCGAAAGGATATAACATATATGAAGCCAAAATACGAGCTAATGACTTGGGTATGCGCAGAGCATTATCGATGGTTGCAAGTCAATATGGAATTCAAGAAATTGATTTAGATAATATTCTATATCAAGAGCTCTTAGATAGTTTTAACATTAGCAAAGTCATAAATGAATCAATAAACGATGGTAAGTATAGTGCTGCTGTAAATTATAGCTATCATTTATACGAAGTACAAAAATTATTGTTTAAATATTCCGTGGATATTCCGCAAGATATTAATTACACATATTTAGTGATACCTATATTTAAGCAAAAAAATTTGATTAGAATCTTCAATGACAATAGTATATGGTCTAAGACTTGGGCTGATAGTCGTGAGCTATTAAAGCAAAATGACATGATATATCCAAGAGCTACAAATGTTATAAAACAATATATCACACCACAAAACATATTGAGTTTAAGTTTTAATGATATTATTTCTGTTTTTAATTCATTGATTGTCAAAAACATTGTTCTTGTGGTATATGAATATTTTACAGATTTTCATACTGGTCAAAGTATTTTACAAATAAAATATATTGCAATATCACATGACGACCACACTGAAACATTTAAAGAATATCGTATTAATTCTGATACTGATATTTCTAAATTAACTCAATACATTGTCCTAGATACAATCAAAATGTATGGCAATCATGAAATAGATACGTCTTTATCATTGAGTGAGGTAGAACAAGTAGCAAATGTTCTAGACGATAATCAAACTGAATTACCTGGTATGAGAAAAATAATATTTCATGCGTCAATTTTTACAGAAGAAGAGCTAAATATAATAGAGCAAAAGCTATATAATATTGAAGAGATAGAAGAGTTTTCATTATTGGCAGTAGGAGGCAAAGAATATGTTATTACAGTATTCACCAAATATAATAACTATGATTTAGCCAAAGGTTTTTATATAAATCACCTTAGCTTTAAAGAAGTAGATGGCACTTATATATTATTAAATATTACAGATAAAGGTGCATGATCGTATTGTGAATAAGATATTTTTTTGGCTAGCTATAGCTAGCATTAACATGTTATTTTTATATTTGACGTTTAATGTTTGTATGTTATTTTTTATATCTTTCATAATAGCATATATGTTGCAGCCAGTAGTAAATTTTATTTGTCGCATATCTCAATTTCCAAGATTGTTAGTTTCATCTTTAGTTTTTGCAATATTTGTATTTACAAGCATCATATTATTATCTATCTTGATACCTCTTGTGTATTCGCAAATTGCTCTTTTAATAATTAGAATACCCCAGTATTTTCATTATATACAAGAGTCTTTTATACCTATTGTTAACGATCAATTATCTAATCTAGACCCTCAGATTAGCAATAAAATATCAAATATTCTTAATGACGCGCTAAATAATTTATTAGAATTTATTAGTTCAGTAGTAAATCATACTTGGGATTACACTGTTAAAACCGTTGGTATTATATTGTTTATTTTATTAGTCCCTGTTTTATTATTTTATTTTATGCGAGATTGGAATTGTATGATCCAATCAATTGACTCAGTTCTTCCACTTAAGCATAAAAGTAAAATTAATGAAATTATCATTAAAATTCATTTATTGCTAGCGTCTTATATCAGAGGTCAGTTAAATATCTGTTTCTTGCTAGCTGCATTTTATTCTATTAGCTTCACTTTGATTGGATTAGACTTTGGTATTATAATAGGAATATTTTCTGGCATATCTTTAATCATTCCTTTTATAGGAGTGATCATGTCTATTGTAATTAGTACAATTGTATCATATTTTACTTTTTCTGTATCGATTCATATGCTATATGTATTGATCATATATCTCGTTGGTCACATAACAGAGAGTTACATATTATCTCCTAAGATTATTGGCAATAATATTGGATTGCACCCTTTGTGGATATTATTTTCTATATTCTCAATGCATCATCTCTTTGGTATATTAGGAGCGCTATTCGCTATACCAATTGCTGGTATTATTAAAATTCTTGTTACAGATGCTCTTAAATTCTACAAAACCAGTAGAGTTTACAACTATTGACTCTAAAAATCGGTAGAAGTACAATAGACTCCAGTAAAATAGATTCAAGTTAAGTTTCTTATGTTAAACCAAATTTTAGATGAATTAAATTTTCAGATTAATTCTGTTACAACTTCTCAAGAATTGCAAAAATTGAAAATATCATTTCTTGGTAAAAAGAGCTTGATAAATCAAGAAATGTCTAAATTAAAAGATTTAGGGCAAGAAGAAAGAAAGCATGTTGGTCAGGAAATCAATAAAATAAAAATCAAGATTCAAGAGATAATTGATGCTCAAGAGCATTTTATTAAAGACAAGGAATTAAATGAGCAATTGATGCAAGAGAGGATAGATCTAACAATAGATGCAAGGCAAAAAAATTTAGGTAGTATACATCCAATAACTCAATGTCTTGAAGAGTTGTTGCAAATTTTTTCAAAGTTTGGTTTTGTACAAAAAGATGGTCCAAACATTGAAAGTGATTGGTATAACTTTGAAGCTTTAAATATACCAAAAAATCATCCAGCAAGACAAATGCATGACACATTCTATCTTCGCAATGGTCATTTATTAAGAACTCACACTTCCAATGTACAAATTCGCACTATGGAATCTCAAGAACCTCCAATTAGAATAGTTTCAGCTGGAAGAGTATATAGATCAGATTCAGATGCAACTCATACACCAGTCTTTCATCAAATAGAAGGCTTGGTTGTTGATCGCAATATTAATATGTCTCATCTAAAATATGTAATTATTGAATTTATCAAAGATTTTTTTGAAAAGCCTGATATCCAAATTCAATTTAGACCAAGTTTTTTCCCGTTTACAGAACCATCTGCTGAGGTTGATATTGCAATTGATGGTAGTAATTGGCTCGAAGTATTAGGTTGTGGCATGGTTCATCCAAAAGTTTTGCAAAATGTAAATATAGATCCAGACAAATATCAAGCATTTGCTTTTGGTTTAGGAGTGGAGCGTTTTGCGATGCTTAAATACGGAATATCTGATTTACGAGAATTTTTTGATGGCGATATGCGCTGGATTAAACATTACAATTTTGATGCTTTTGATGTGCCAAATTTAGCTAGGGGGTTAACTAAATGAAATTTACATTATCTTGGTTAAAGAATTTCCTAGAAACAAATGAAGATATACATAGTATATCTCACGCATTAACATCAATAGGCCTTGAAATAGAAGATATTATTGATAGAAGCGATGAATTAAAAGATTTTGAAATTGCACAAATAATAGATGCTAAGCCTCATCCAAAAGCTGATAAATTGCACGTGTGTCAAGTTCAATCTAAAGATAAAATACTTGAAATTGTCTGTGGAGCGCCTAATGCAAGAGCTGGTATTAAAGTTGTGTTAGCTAAAATTGGGTCAGTTATTCCTTGCAATAATTTAATAATTAAAGAAACAGAAATTCGTGGCATTAAAAGCTGTGGAATGCTTGCATCTGAAAGTGAATTAATGATAGGCGATGACTCAGATGGCATTATAGAATTGCCAGAGGATAGCCGGATTGGAGATTCAATAATTCAGTATTATGGCTTGAACGATCCAGTAATTCATGTGAATATAACTCCTAATAGAGGCGATGCTTTAGGAGTGTATGGCATTGCAAGAGATCTCGCTGCGAAGGGAATTGGAACTCTAAAAGCAATAAATATTCCAGATATAGCTTATAATTTTGAAAGTAAATTTCCAATTACAGTCAAAGCTAATAATCTTTGTCCAATTTTTTGTGCGGTTGAAATCAGAAACCTTAAGAATGTTGAATCTCCATTTTGGTTAAAATATTTACTTGAAAAAATAGGAATAAAATCAGTATCAGCAATTGTTGATATTACTAATTATATTGCATATAGCTTTGGCCAGCCTATGCATGCATATGATGCTGATAAGATAGATTCATTGCAAGTAAATACCTTAGATTCAAATATAAAATTCAATGCACTTAATGATAAAGAATATAATTTATTAAGCGGTGATTTAGTAATTACAAACGACCAATCCATTGAATGTTTAGCTGGTATTATTGGCAGTAAAAATAGCAGTTGTAGCTTGGATACAAAAAGAATTATTTTAGAATCAGCGCTATTTGATCCCGATGCAATATCCAATACTGGCATGAGACTACAAATTCATACTGATTCTCGTTATCGCTTTGAAAGAAAGATTGATCCTCAGTTTTGTCAGAATGCATTAGCAATTGCAATAGATTTAATTGTTAATATTTGCAATGCAGATCTATCTAATACCGATAGAATAGAAGTCTCTCAACCTATTATCATTAAAAGCACGAATTATATCCATAATAATCTAAAAATCTCGTTTGATTTTATTAAAAACCAAATTGGGTTTGAAATTTCACAAGATAAAATAATATCCATCTTGCAAAAACTTGGCTTTAAACCAGAAGCAGACAAAGATGCTTTGAATATAATTATTCCATCTTGGAGAAATGATATTAATATCAAGCAAGATATTGTAGAAGAGATATTGCGCATATATGGGTATGATGTAATACCTAAAATTCCATTGCCTAATATGAATATATCGCGTGTGTTAGATAGGAATCAATCACGCATTTTTGATATAGGAAGAATCATGGCAAATATTGGGTATGATGAGGTATTGACATGGTCATTTATGAGTAATACAACCGCTAAATTGTTTAGCGACATAGATGATAATTTATTTTTGGCTAACCCTATTAGCGATGATTTAGATTACATGAGGCCAAATATCATACCAAATTTATTGAATATTGTTTTTAAAAATCAATTAAGATCAATTACAGATATTTCGATATTCGAGAGTGGTCCAGTATTCTATAATCATAAGAATGAAATGCAATTTATATGCTGTGTAAGATCTGGCTTTAATTGCAGGAGAAATCCACATGAAAACAGGAGATTATTTGATATATTTGATATTAAATCTGATTTATCTGTAATTATGGATTATATCGGCATTCCTCTTGATAGATGTCAATTAGTTAATACTCAAATGCGATATTATCATCCAACACGATCTGCATCAATTAATTTAGGGAAAAATGTTTTAGGTTATATAGGTCAAATACATCCAAAAATTTTAGCGCATTTCAATATTAAGCAAAATGTATTTGCGTTTGAATTAAATTTAGATAATATACCTCTTTCTAAACCAAAGTTTGGTAAATGCCAGGCATATGTTAAATCCGATTTTCAAAATAATATACGAGATTTTGCATTTGTCGTAGATAAAAAAATTAAAGTAAGTGAGATTATTGCTTGTATTAAAAATACAAATAAAAAATTAATCAAAAATGTTGAATTATTTGATGTATATTCAGGAGAACAATTGGGTCTTCAAGAGAAATCAATTGCATTTTCTGTAAATATCCAATCAGATGTCAAAACATTGACCGAAGAAGAATTGCAAAGCATTAGTGATGAAATTATTTCAAATGTAAAGCTGAAATTCCATGCAATATTACGTTAGTTAATATTTTGACAGCTTTACAAAATATACAATTTCTAAATTGATCACTCAGTGTTTATTGCGTCAAATGCAGCAAATGCAGCTAGTGTAACTATTTCAGAAGTTGTAGAACGCATTGGCACTATTTGCACTGGGTGAGTAAAACCATCTAGAATTGGACCGATTAACACTCCATGCCCCAATGTTTGTAGTAATTTTGTAGATATTGCAGCAGAGTTTAGCCCTGGCATGATTAAAACATTTGCTGGGCCAGATAATTTGCAAAATGGATATATTTTATGCAAATCTTTACTTAATGCGACATCTGGCCTCATTTCCCCATCATATTCAAAATTTAGATCCATTGTATCCAATATTTTGACAGCTTCTCTTACAGCTTTATTTCTTGTTTTTTCTGGGCTGCCAAAATTTGAAAAAGACAGTAATGCTACCCTTGGTTTATGACCCATAAGCTTTGCTTTTTGAGCTGTTTGTATTGTAATTTCTACTAGATCTTGCGCACTTGGCATTTCACTAATATTATTATCAGCTATAATTAAGTTATGATCTTTTGAAATTAGAGCAGAATATGCTAAAATTCTTTTATTATTTTTTGCTGGTATTATCTTAACTATGTCATCTAGTGCGTTAAAATAGTTTTTTGTTAGACCAGTGACCATGGCGTCGGCATCACCACATTCTAACATGCAAGCTGCAAATACATTTTTATCACTTTTAACTAATTTTGCACAATCTCTGTATAAATAGCCTTTACGTTGTAGTTTTTTATATAATATATCAATATATTTTTGCAAATCCTTTGCAACGGCTGCATTTGATATTTGTATACCATCTAGAGATCCTTGTATTTTATCGATAATAGGATCTATTTTATTTTTTCTTCCAATAAGTATTGGCTTTGCATAGCGATGTTCTTGTATTGTGATTGCAGCTTTAATAATTTCTTCTTCTTCCCCTTCCGCAAAAATTAAACGCTGTGGGTGTGCAGCAATTCGATCAAATACTGAATTCATGTACACAGATGTTGGATTAAGACGTGCATATAATTTCTCTTGATATTTTTCAATATCAAAATGCTCTTCTTTGGCAACATTGCTCTTTATTGCAGCTTGGGCTACTGCTAATGGTACAACTGTAATTAATCTAGGGTCAAAAGGAGTTGGAATGATATATTCTGAGCCAAAATTCATGCTATAATCAGGATACACCTTCAATACTTCATTTGGAACAGGGGTCTGAGCTAAGTCTGCGATTGCATTAACTGCAGCAATTTTCATCTCTTTATTAATGGTAGTGGCGCGTACATCTAAAGCGCCTCGGAATATATATGGGAAGGCCATAACATTATTTACTTGATTTGGATAATCCGACCTTCCAGTTGCTATTATTGCATCACTTCTTACGGATTTTACGTCTTCAGGTAAAATTTCTGGATCTGGATTAGCTAATGCTAGTATTACAGGGTTTTTTGCCATAGATGCAACCATATCTTTTGTAACCGCGCCTTTTACCGATAGACCTAAAAATACATCAGCTCCATTCATTACTTCTTCTAGTGTGCGTAAATTCGTATCAACGCAATACTTTTCTTTCCATTGATTCATCCCTTCTTTGCGATCTTTATATATAACTCCCCTAGTATCACATAATATGATGTTTTGTTGTTTAATGCCAAGTTCGATAAATAGTTCAGCGCTAGCAATTGCAGCAGCTCCAGCTCCGCTAATTACAATTCGCATAGAATCTAATTTTCTATTAGTGATTTTTGCAGAATTAAGAATTCCAGCTGCAGCAATAATTGCTGTTCCATGCTGATCATCATGAAATACTGGAATATTCATGATTCTCTTCAATTCTTTCTCAATAATAAAACATTCTGGAGCTTTAATATCCTCTAGATTAATCCCCCCCCAGCTATATTCTAAATGTTTTACAACATTGATAAATTCTTCTGGGTTATTTGTGCTAACTTCCAAGTCTATTGCATCAATGTCGGCAAAATGTTTAAATAAAATAGCTTTGCCTTCCATAACAGGTTTTGCAGCAGCTGCCCCTAAATTTCCCAATCCAAGAACTGCAGTGCCATTGGAGATAACTGCAACCATATTGCCGCGAGATGTGTATTTGTATATATTATTTTGGTCTTTTTGAATTTCTAAACATGGAGCAGATACCCAAGGAGAGTATGCCAAAGAAAGATCATCTTGCGATAACAAAGATTTTGTGGCTGTGATTGATATTTTTCCTGGTTTATCATTTTCATGATACGCAAGAGATTCGTTATATTTAGATTTATTCATGTTAAACCTGCTATGTACATTATAATTGATATAGATATTACGGAGAATATAATAGAGTATGTAATGATTGATGTCATGGATTCTATGTCTCCACCAAGTTGTCTAGATAATACGTACGATGTGTTTGCGCAGGGAACGCAACTGTATAGTATTGCAATAGATTTTTCAATTCCGCTAAGAGGTATTACTGTAAGCATTATTGCTATAGTAACAAGAGGCATAAATATTAATTTAATGAGATTTGCAAATACAACATAGTTTAAATGTGTACTGATAGATTTTAATTGTAGCTCCGCTCCTACAACTAACATACCTATAGCCAAGGCAGAATCTCCTAAGCAACTAATGCATTTACTGATTCCTATATTTATTTGAATATCATAGATATTAAATATAAATCCTATTGCGCTTGACATTATCAATGGATTAGTTGTAACTAACTTGATAAACATCATAGGGTTGTTTTTTTGATTATGCGGTATGTATATTGCAAAAATTATAATTGTTAGAACGTTAGTAAAGATTATCATATATGCCGCGATAACAGTGCATATACCAAGGCTTTTAATCCCTAATAATGAACTACTTAACGCAAAAAATACATAATTACTATATCTAACAGAACCTTGGAAGATAGAGGTAAAGACTATACCGTCTATATTATTTCTAATTTTATATATAATGACAAATATGGCTGTAATTACTACAGATGACATGAGCAAGACGATTATTTTAAATATATCGTGAGCTACAAAATCAACTTGAGAAATGTAGTTAAAAAGCATGCACGGAAATAATATAAAATAGGATAATTTTTCTAATCCACGCCAAAAATCATCAGCTGAGAACCACATATTTTTAATGATATTACCTAGTAATGTAATTAAAAATATAGGCAATGTGCTAAAAAAGACATCAGTCATTTTAAGATCACTTACTTGTTATTATACTTCCTATATGCAAGAGCAACACTCAATAATAACATATTTTGTTAATTAATGCGAATTTTACTATTTAGGATATCTTGCAATAATTGTTTTAATCGGGTTTATGATACAAGGACCTTGCATTTTAATGTTAAATCATATAAAATCTAATAGCTCATTTTATGTATTTTCTGAAAATTTTATGTCTAAGGTGTTTTTAAATGGTCAAGTTGGTCGTATTGAGGGTTTCTATTCCCATTCTAGAGCAGAAGCGCCATTAGCATTGTTGCTTCATCCTCATCCGGAATATCACAGCGTTGTTGATAGTGATGTTATGAATAATATATACGATATATTGTTTAATCATGGATATAATACACTTAAAATTAATTTTAGAGGAATTGGCTTATCAGAAGGTTCCTTTGATTGTGGAACCGGGGAAATGATTGATGCTGCAACCGCATTAGATTGGCTTCAAGCTCATAATCAAAATTCTGGCAGGATTTTAGTTGTTGGCCTTTCATTTGGAGCGTGGATTGCAATGCAGTTAATTATGAGAAGGCCAGAAATTAATGATTTTATAGCTATTTCTCCACCAGTAGATAATTATGATTTTTCATTTTTATCGCCGTGTCCCATATCAGGTATGTTTGTAAGAGGCTCGAATGATAGCGTGGTTTTGGAAGAGTCTGTATTAAGAGTGATAGAAAAACTACAAAAACAAAGTAATATATCTATTGAATATCAATTTGTAAGGGGAGCAGATCATTTTTTTCGCGGTAAAGTCAAAAAGTTAGGGAATATAGTGCAAGAATATATTACATCACACTCTCCAAATAAAGATTTCATTATACCACCGCAATTTGAAGCTGTTCAAGATGATAGGCAATTTGAAGATCAAACAAAAATCAAAGATGATAATTGTTCTATAGAACAGGGACAAGAACTCCAAGAACTAATTCTTGATTAGCTCCAGTAGTTGTTTTAAAATTACTTGGTAACCCTTTTATATAACGTGCTGCTAAATATGCAAAAGCCTGGGATTCTATAAAATCTGTATCAATTTTATTGTCATCTACTAATTTGGATTGTTGTTTTTTGATTTGTACTTTTATTCCATTCCTGATAGAGCTATTCTTTGCCCCTCCGCCACATAGATAAATTATTTTTGGATAATTTGGTAATTGTTCCAAACCTTTGCAAATAGATGCTATTGTAAATTCTGTTAAGGTTGCAATTTGATTTTGTTTTTCAATCTTTTCATCTAGTAGACAATGTGCAAAATCATGAAAATGATTACGATTTAATGATTTTGGTGGAGCTTGATTGAAAAAATCATTTGCAATAAATTGTCGCACTAGTTTTTTTTGCACTATTCCCATTTTTGCAGTTTGACCATCAATATCATATGATTGATTATATAATTTTAGCATTGCATCATCAATAAGCGCACAACCAGGACCGGTATCAAATGCAATAATAGATTCTTGATTTATATAAGTTAAATTAGCAACTCCACCAATATTAATGACTGCAATTGGATTATGTGTATATTGAAGAAATAGCGCTTTATGAAATATTGGTACTAGTGGCGCGCCTTGACCATTATAAGCCATATCTTTCCTTCTAAAGTCATATACAACATTAATTTTTGTTAAAGCGCTTAATAAATGTGGATTACCAATTTGCATTGTTATAGATTGCGTTGGATCATGGTATACCGTGTGACCATGAAAACCAATTGCAGAAATATCATCCGCATTAATTTCAAGCCTTTTTAATAATGATTGAATTAAATATACATTATATATTGTAAATTGTTTTTCAATTGGTAGCAGCTTATCAGCACTTAGTTTATGTAGTTTTTTTAGTTTCTTTTGGAATTGTGATGGATATATAAAAAAATCATTTGCGATAATTTCTATATAATCTGTTCCATTAGTTTTTATAATAGAAATATCAATTCCATCGCAAGATGTACCACTCATTAAACCAATGACAAGAGTGTTTGAAGGATTATTTGTTAAAGCTTTGCGCCTTTGAATATTTTGTTGTAAAGCTTTAGATAGTCTATGAAAGCTACTATGTTTTGTCATTGGTTATTTAAATATATTGTATAATTTTTCTTTATCTATTAAATATTATTTGTATTATAGGTTTATATATAATCAAAAAACTTAGTTTAAACGATATAAAAACAGTCATAATACAAAGAAGTTATAATATATTATATAAACATAATCAAAAACTAAAAGAGATAATGAAGAATCATATAATTAAAATCCGTCAAAATAATATTCAAATTGCTAACCATTTGCCCTTTACCTTAATAGCAGGTCCATGCCAAATTGAAAATTTAGATCATGCATTATTTATTGCCGATAAGTTAATGCATATTACATCTGAACTTAATATTAATTTTATCTATAAATCTTCATTTGATAAAGCTAATAGAACAAGCGTTTCTGGAATGAGAGGAGTTGGGCTAGAAAATGGATTAGATATTTTAAAGAAAGTTAAAGAAAAAATTGGCTGCCCAATTGTCACAGATGTTCATAATGAAACTCAATGCGCAATTGTATCTGAAGTAGCAGATATATTACAAATTCCGGCGTTTTTATGCAGACAAACAGATCTTTTGGCTGCCGCAGCTAAAACACAAAAAATTATCAATGTTAAAAAAGGGCAATTTTTAGCTCCATGGGACATGGCAAAAGTATATGAAAAATTAATTTATTTTGGCGCTAAAGACATATTGCTTACAGAGCGAGGAACGTCCTTTGGTTATAACAATCTTGTATCTGATATGAGATCTTTAAGTATCATGGCAGAGATTGGTGCTCCAGTAGTATTTGATGCGACCCATTCTGTACAAAAGCCAGCTAGTCAAGGTCATGCCAGCTCTGGCGAAAGGAAATATGTTGCATTGCTATCTAAAGCAGCTATCAGTGTTGGCATTGGCGCTTTGTTTATAGAGACTCATCAAGATCCTGATAATGCTCCAAGTGACGGGCCTTGTATGGTAAAATTAGATGATATGAAAGCATTATTAACTATGTTGAAAAAATACGACAATATTTGTAAAGAAAATATTGTGTAATTCATTGCCATTATTTGTATGATATATTATCTTTATTCTGTATAATATATTGTCTATATTTTAGTTTTATTAATTTCCGTAGATAATAGTTCAATGAAAACTAGATATTCTCTAAAAATAAGATATATAACGATTAATTAAAAAATGAAAGACTTAGAAACAAACAAGATTATTGCATCGATTTTATTAGCAAGTTTAATAATTATGATTACAGCGATGATTGCTAATGTTTTATACAGGCCAAACTTAGCTTTAGATCAAAGGGGATACAGCATTGATGTATTCGAAGAAGATTCTGTCGCTGGTCTTGATAGTTCTAGCTCTGTATTTAAACCTAATATAGAGGAGTTGATGAACAACGCTAATGCACAATCTGGTAAGAATTTAATTAAAAAATGCTTAACATGCCATACTTTCGATAAAAATGGACCAAATAAAGTGGGGCCAAATTTATGGAATATTGTTGATGCAAAAAAAGCTGATGTAGCTGGTTTTAAATATTCTAAAGCATTAGAAGATAAAGGTGGGATTTGGGATTTAGAAAGCTTATTTCAATTTTTATATAAGCCAAACAAATTTATACCAAAGACTAAAATGTCATTTATCGGTTTAGCAAAACCTCAAGAAATAGCTGACGTTATCAAGTATTTGCAAGAATTTGCAAGTTCAAAAGCTCAATAATTGGCGATGAATGTTAATACGATCAGGAGTTAGCATAGCGTGTTTAACATTCATCTCTAGGGTGTTTGGATTATTTAGAGATTTATTGATTGCATCTAGTTTCGGAACTGATTATATCGCTGATAGTGTAAATGTTGCATTTAGGTTACCAAATTTATTTAGAAATATTTTTGCAGAGGGTGCTATATCTATAGCCTTTGTCCCTCTGTTTAATCGGCAATTACATTCTAGTAATGAGAATGCTCGTCAGTTTGCAAGTTCTGTATGTTTATTATTATTAATTGTTCTTTCTATAATACTGATATTAATGGAAATTTATATGCCATTTATCATTAATATCATTGCACATGGGTTTTATGATAATCAAGAAAAATTTGATTTAACAATCCTGTTATGTCGTATTACCATGCCATATTTAATATTAATTTCAATTATATCATTGATGGCAAGCATGCTTAATTCGATTAGAAAATTTACAGCATTTGCAGCTGTGCCAATAATATTAAATATTGGTATAATTATTAGCATGTTGATACCCACCAATAATTTGACAATGTCAGCCTTTAATTTTAGCGTATCCATATTATTTTCTGGTTTATTGCAATTAATTGTCATGGCATATTGCATTAAGAGGTCAAATCTTTCGTTGTCAATTTTTACTAAAATTAAATACAATAAAGACATTAAAAGATTTTTTCGTAACCTTATACCTATAACGTTTGGCTCTGGCGTGCAACAAATTAATATATTAATTTCGCAGTCTCTAACAAGTGTTATACCTGGAGCAATTTCAATCATAGCTTATGCTGATCGTTTATTTCAATTTCCATTAGCAATTATTGGAATAACTTTTAATACAATATTACTACCAGAATTATCAAAAGCTTATCATAACAAAGATATAGAGCGTATAAAGATTTTACAAAATACAGCTGTTAAAATAGGTGTATTTCTATCAATCCCCTCTAGTTTGGGTATCATCTTGTTATCAAAATGGATAATACGTATAATATACCAACATGGTGAATTCACTATCAATGATACGATTAACACGGCATATGTATTATCTATATTTGCAATAGGACTACCTGCGGCAATTTTAACTAAAATTCTTAATCCTGTATTTTATGCAAATAATAATACCAAGACTCCTTTAAAGATTAGTATGTATGTAATTGCTATAAATATATCTCTAAATATCATATTAATGATTAAATTTGGGTATTTTGGAATTGCTACTGGTTCAGCTATATCTAGCTGGTGTCATTTATATTTTTTGTATAAATATACTTATCGAGATAAATTATTATTTGTATCAAAAAATCTAATATCATTCATAATTAAAATTATCATCTGCTCTGTTATAATGATTATTGGATTGCATCTAATAAATTTATATTACGCGGATTATTTATTTGGTGGAAAGCTTATAGATTCAGTGATGATTTTATTTTTTCAAATAATATGTGGCTTTTTGATATTTACCATTACAGCTTTTTGTTTTAAATTACATAAAGCTTTACATGTAAATTAGATTTATCATGGACATATAAGTGAATATAAAAAAAATACAATCCAATTACCAGGATGTCTTAAAGACAATTGCTATAATATCAATGATTATAGATCATATAGGTTTGTACTTCTTTCCTGGAGTTTTATACTTGAGAATGATAGGGCGTATTGCAATGCCGATTTTTTGCTTTTTTGCTGGGTATAATTTTCATCAAAAGATTAAGCATTCTATATTGATTTATGGCTTGATCTTATACGTTTGCACAGCATTCGTACTGCAAAATGCATCTATGACAAATATTTTATTTACTATATATCTTGGGCAGATATACTTATTATTTATGCACAAAAATATAAATAATTATTACATTGCATACGCTCAAGTGATATTGCTTGCAGCGCTTTATCCTTGGATACCAGATATTTTAGAATACAGCACAATAGCTATTGCAATTATGGTGTTAGGATACATGAGCAAGATCATGATTAATGATATTAAATATAATGCTTTTGCAATATCTATTCTTAGTTGTATATTTAACTTTGATGTTCTCTTTATGCGTCAAAATTCTTATTATTATGATTACTATTCATATATTTACTGTATCTGGACAATTATAAACTTGATTATTATATATTTAATGCTAACATCATATGGTTTTAAGAAACCTGTATCGTTTAATGTATTTGCATTAATTGGACGCAATGTTTTATATATATATTTTGTTCATTTAATGTTAATTGACATGATTTTATGGTATTTATTATATATTGGAAAGTTTGTTTTAGTTTAGTAATTAGTTTAATAGAGAATATAAGTGGGAAAAGAGTTTCAATTAAAAATTATCAATTCTAAAGAGATAATATTTGATAAATTAATTACAAATGTTGTGATTCCTGGAATAGAAGGGGAGTTTGGTGTTTTGTATGACCACGCGCCATTTATTAGTTTAATTGCGCCAGGCATAATTAAAGCTCAAATTCAATCATCAGATGGAGTAAAATATTTTGTATATGATGGTATGGTGAGTGTTGAGTCTAATACAACGTTAATTATTGTTGAATTTATTGTTGATATGCAAACAGTATCTAAGAATGAAGTAAATTCAACTATGTCATTATATAAAGAAAAACTTCACACAATAGATGATATAAAAAACTCTGAGCATTTATATATACAAAACAAAATTAGTCAATATAATGCTCTATTAGAGTATTTATAATACACTAATATACAGATATGAATATCGCACAGCATGATTGTTGTTTAATATTTACAACTATAGGCGATTATGCTAAAGCTAAAGATATATCCAGAATTTTATTGAGTGATAATCTGGCTAAATGTATACAGATAGATAAGGTAGAAAGTTGCTTTAAATGGAATAGTGAAATTTGTTCTCAAGAGGAATTTAGGATTTTAATTAAAGCTAAATCTAGCAACTACAAAGCGATAGAAGATAAAATTAGTAGTTTGCATAATTATCAAGTGCCACAGATTATAAAATGCAATGTATCTGATGGGTTAGAATCTTATATACAATGGATAAATCAATGATGATGAACTGAATAGTTTTATCTTTTGTGTTATATAAAATCTAATATGACTGTATATAACGCATAATATATATAGTGTGCAAAAATATATGCAAATTTAATACAAACTATAAAAAGATAAGTTTAAGCGAAATAAATGAGGTGAAAAAAATGCAATTGTGGAAAAAAGTAGTTCTTGGCTTGATTCTCGGTATTTTATTTGGAAGTGTAGCTAGGGATTATGTGTCCTATGTTAAGCCTATTGGCGATATGTTTTTGCATGCTATCAAGATGATAATATATCCACTAATATTCTTTAGTTTAGTTTCTGGTATTACAAGTATGACAGACCCTTCCACTCTAACAAGGGTGGGAACGAAGGCTACAATAGCATTTTTGTGTACAACGATATTTGCTGTGATATTTGGCATAACTATAGCTTATATACTACAACCAGGCCGTGGAGTTAATGTTGATTTTGGTCAAACAGTTCATTTTAAAGGCCCGTCATTTGATTTAGGAGAGTTTATTGTAAATATTATTCCAAGTAATATAGTTGAATCATTTGCTAGTGGTAGCATTTTGCAAATAGTATTTTTTGCAATGTTCACAGGTTTTGTTTTAAATAAAATGAATAATTCAAGTTCCAACGCCATCAAGAGCGCATGTTATGAAATTACTCAAGTCATATTGAAGATGATAACATTTATAATGCAGCTATCTCCTTATGGAGCGTTTGCATTAACCTCTTGGGTTGTTGGAACACAAGGTTTTGAGGTGATTTACAGCTTATCTCAATTGGTTGCAGCGGTCTTTTTGGCCATGGTGTGTCAATATTTAATATTTGGAGCATTAATAGCAGTATGTTGTAGAGTATCTCCTATACCTTTTTACAAAAAAAGCATTGAGTATCAAGTGCTTGCATTTTCCACTTCAAGCAGTAAAGCAACCTTGGCAACTACTATGCAAGTTTGTAGAAAACGTCTTGGTATTTCAGAATCTAGCACATCGTTTGTTTTACCTCTTGGCGCTTCAATTAATATGGATGGTTTTGCAATTAACTTATCTTTAAGCGCATTATTTTTTGCTCAAATGATGAATGTTACATTATCGATACATGATTATTTCATTATAATTTTAACTGCAACTGTAGGATCTATAGGAGGGGCAGGAATACCAGGGGCTTCTTTAATTATGCTGCCTATGGTTCTTGCGTCAGTCAATCTCCCTATAGAAGGAGTTGCAATTTTAGCTGGCATCGATAGAATATTAGATATGTTGCGTACAACAATCAATATTACAGGCGATGCTACAATAACATTGTTGATAGATAACAGTGAAGGAACTTTTAATAAGCAGAAATATTTAGAAGATAATTAAAAAAATAATTTATAAGTATTACTAGTATAAATTATAGGTTCAGAAGAAATTCATTTTATAGTAATATTTACTTGCAAATGTTTGAGTGTGGTTGTATATTATCACTTATAAATTAATACATGCAAAGTTATAGTGTTAGTCTGTTTTTGGCGTTTTTATTAAAAATGTTTTTATCAAAAATAGTGAGTTATAGTTCTTTGCAGAAGTTGAACTAACACAAATTGGAGATGTTAAATGCACAAAATTCCTGATATAAAAATATCTGATTTACTTGATGCAGGCGTTCATTTTGGACATAAAGCAAGCAAGTGGAATCCAAAAATGGCTCCTTATATATATGGAGAAAAAAATGGTTTACATATCATAGACTTAAGGCAAACCGTGATTTTAATGAAAATCGCTATGCAAAAAGCCTATAATGTTGTAAAAAATAATGGCAAGATCTTATTCGTTAGTACGAAGCACTATGCTACTGAATTTATAGAAGAATATGCATCTAAATCTGGGCAGCATTATGTTAATCATAGATGGCTAGGTGGTATGCTAACCAATTGGAATACAGTTTCTAAATCTATCAAAACTCTTACTGATTTGGAGAAGATATTATCAGATGAAGTATTGATGGCAAGTTATGTTAAAAAAGAAAGGTTAGAGATATCTAGAAAAAAAGACAAATTATTTAAGTCATTAAATGGCATTAGAGATTTATCTGGCCGTCCAGATCTAATGATAGTAATTGATACAAATAAAGAACATCTGGCAATACAAGAAGCAAGAAAATTAAATATTCCAGTTATTGGAATCGTTGATTCTAATTCAAATCCTTATTTAGCATATCCAGTTCCAGGCAATGATGATTCCATTAGAGCAATCAGATTTTATTGCGAAATGTTTTCCAATGCTATATTAGCTGGGTTAGAAGAGGCTTTGATCAAATCTGGAGCAGATTTAGAGTCTATTAGCAATGGTATTGAGATCGAGAATAGGAAAGAATTAAAGGCTCAAGAAAATATTAAAAAGCTTGATAAGAAGTCTAGAGCCGATATAGGAAGCGCAGTCAAAAAACAAGTTAATGAAGATAAGGTTTCTTCAATGCAGTTTGCAAAATCTGTCAATCAAAGACCTCTTGTTGACGATAAAGATAGCAATAAAAATGCAAAACCTACTAAAACTTCTACATCTACTTCTAAAGCTGCAGCAGCAACATTGGAAGAATTAAATCAGTTAACACAGGATGGTTTTGCAACTGGAAAACCTAAAGATCGTGGTAATGATTCAAAAGAAAAAAGCCTTTAGAAAGAATAAATCAGATAAAGATAGTAAAAAAGATTAATACGATAAAATTAAAACATTTAATATTTAAAGCATAGGAGAAGGAATGGTTAATGCAGAGTTAGTAAAAACATTACGTAGTAAAACAGGCGCGCCAATGATGCATTGCAAGAAGGCGTTAGAAGAAACTAAGGGAGATTTGGAATCTGCTGTTGACTTACTGAGGAAGCAAGGAATTGCAACTGCAGCTAAAAAAGCTGGAAACCTTACATCGGATGGCTTAGTAGCCCTATCTCGAGATGGTAATTCTAGAGTGGCTATAGTTGAAATGAATACTCAGACGGATTTTGTTGCTAAAAATAATAAATTTAGAGATTTTGTTCGCCAAGTATCGTTATTAGCTTTAGACGCAAGAGATATTGACGATTTGAAATCTAGTGTAATGCCAAGTGGTTCTACTGTATCAGATAGTTTGGTAGAAAATATCGCTGTCATTGGAGAGAATATTACTCTAAAACGTATTGGCAAGGTTGAATTATCTGGCGATGGCGTCATCTCGACTTATGTGCACAACAAAGTGGAAGATTCTATGGGCAAAGTTGCTGTTGCTGTAGTTCTTGAATCGAATGGGGATAAGGATAAATTGGAAGAGTTAGGTAAACAGATCGCTATGCATATTGCAGCTACAAATCCTAAATCATTAGATATTGA
Organism: Rickettsiaceae bacterium; assembly: GCA_045106955.1. Classification (GTDB taxonomy): domain Bacteria; phylum Pseudomonadota; class Alphaproteobacteria; order Rickettsiales; family Rickettsiaceae. Next base: position 122,226 of record JBGCFO010000001.1, read on the forward strand.
TTCTTTGGATAAAGCTTTAATTGACCGAGAGAAAGAAATATTTGCCCAGCAAGCTTTAAATTCAGGTAAGCCAAAAGATATTATAGAGAAGATGGAATCCGGAATGTTAAAAAAGTTTTTTAAACAAGTGGTGTTATTAGAACAGCCATTTATCATGAATGATAAAGTATCAATTAGCGAGTTATTAAAGAATTCTGCAAATGATCTAAAAACAGAAATTAAAATTCAAAAATTCATTAAATATGAAGTTGGCGAATCTGTGTAAAGCAGTATCTAGTAGCGATGATTATCAAAATGATTGTTGCAGATTAGAAATAAATTTATCTAATATTTGTAGTAATTATTTGACTATATCTGCTATGTGCAGCACAGCTTCTCTTGCATCTGTTGTAAAGTCTAATGCTTACTCCTTAGGAGCAAATAAAATTGCGCCTGCCTTAGAATCAGTGGGTTGCAGTATTTTTTTTGTCGCATCATTCAAAGAAGCTATGTCTTTAAGGGGTTATTTAAAGAATTCCAGCTATATTTATGTATTAAATGGGATTTTTCAAGGCCAAGAATCTGATTTTATAAACAATAATTTGATTCCTGTAATCAATAATCTTTGGCAGTTAAATATCTGGAATCAATTTGCAAAATACTTGCACAAGAAATTATCGTGTATTTTACATTTTGATACTGGAATGAATCGTTTAGGTTTAACTCATAATCAAATTATAAAAATAATTAACGATGATAATTTAATTGATGGATTACAATTTGCATATATTATGAGCCATTTATCTTGTGGGCATAATGCTCATCATTTGCATAATAAGCAGCAATTAGATAAATTTCAAAATTACCTCAATTATTTTCCAAGCTCTAAGTCAAGTCTTGCTAATTCCGCAGTTTTATCCCTAGGGCCAGAATATCATTTTGATATGGTAAGAATTGGTGCCGCGTTGTACGGATTAGAAAAAGCGCGGAAAGAAAAAAATAGTGACATAAAATCTGTAATATCATTAAATGCACCAATCATTCAATTGAATAGCATTCCAAAAGATTCTCATATAGGTTATGATCTTACGTTTACAGCTAACAGCAATAGGTTAATTGCAACCTTGCCACTTGGTTACGGAGATGGCTATCCAATAGAAGCGAGTAATATTGGTAAGGCATACATACAAGGGTATGAAGCAAAAATAGTTGGGAGAGTATCAATGGATTTAGTTAATATCGATGTTACTGATGTGCCTAATGAGTTATTATTTATCGGTCAACAGGTTTCATTGATTAGCCCTCATTATACAATCCAAGATTTAGCTGATGACATTAACATTAGTTGTTATAATGTACTGATAAATCTGATGAGTAATAGATACGATATAATATATAAGTATAATGATTAATATAGCATCATTAATTGGCAAGTCAGGCATTTCCATTGCTTATAAGGTTGGATTTGCATTCATGTTTATATTTGCAGCAATTAGCAGTATATTTGCTTTTCCTGTATATTATAGAAATATTGTGCAACAAATAATATTTATAGGCTTTTATTCATTACCAGTTGTTGCTTTGACAACATTCTTTTCAGGAGGGGTGTTAGCATTACAAAGTTATATTGGATTTTCTAGATTTGCAGCAGAAAGTGCAATACCAAATGTAGTTGTGTTATCTATTACCAGAGAGTTAGGTCCTGTATTAACTGGTTTAATGGTTGCTGGTAGAGTAGGAGCTTCTATAGCGGCAGAAATTGCAACCATGCGAGTCACAGAACAAATAGATGCTTTATATACTTTATCTACAGACCCGATTAGATACTTAGTTTTTCCACGAATTTTATCTGCTACCATTATGTTACCATGTTTAGTATTGATAGGAGATGTATTAGGAGTTATGGGTGGATATGCAATTAGTGTATATACTTTAGATTTTAATAGCTCATCTTATATTATCAATACAATTAAGTTTTTGCATTTTGACGATGTTATATCTGGATTAATTAAATCAGCTGTTTTTGGATTCATCATTACTACGATTAGTTGTTACAATGGGTATTACTCTGAAAAAGGAGCAAAAGGAGTTGGTAAAGCAACTACATCATCAGTTGTTATATCTTCTATATTAATCTTATCTAGTGATTATATAATGACTTCATTATTTTTTGACAAATGAGCAATAATTCAGCATACGCAATCAAGATAAAATCGTTATATAAATCATTTGGCAATAACAATGTATTGCAAGATATAAACCTAGCAATCAAAAAAGATAGCTCCATGGTGATCTTAGGTGGATCCGGCACTGGAAAATCAGTTTTAATCAAAACAATCATAGGCTTAATTAAGCCAGATTATGGAAGTATTATTGTAGATAATATTGAAACGGTAAATTGTTCTAAAAAACATCGAAATCAAATTTTACAACGTTGTGGATTTTTATTTCAAAATGGCGCTCTATTTGATTCTCTTAATGTTAAAGAAAATATTATATTTTTTGCCAAAAGGTTATTTAATTTATCAGAATCAGACAATCATAATATCGCAGTAGAAAAACTTAGTTTAGTTGGATTAGGAAAAGAAGTTTTAACATTGTATCCTTCCGAATTATCTGGCGGTATGCAAAAAAGAGTAGCATTAGCGCGTGCGATTTGTCATAACCCACAGATCATATTTTTTGATGAGCCAACTACGGGTCTAGATCCAATTATGGCAAATGTTATAAATGAGCTTATTACAAAAATACGCAAAGCGATGAACGTAACAACCGTTACCATTACTCATGATATGAACAGTTTGTATAAAATTGCCACAGATATTGCGTATATATATAAAGGTAAAATATTATGGACAGGAAAAAAAGAAGAGTTAGATGATATTGACAATGAATATTTAAAGCAATTCATTTCAGGATCAACAGTAGGGCCAATGCAAATATTATGATTAATGAAGCTTTTCAATAAACTCCATTTAAAATCAAATCGAGATAAATGCGCTCAAAATATTGTTAATTCTAGATTTATCAAATACTTATCACAAGATGTATTAACTCGTTTAGAGCTAATTGATCTAGAGTTTATTGATATTTTGATAATTGGTGCGCACGGGCCTTTTATGCCAGAATTACTAAAAAAAAAATATCCAAATTCTCAAATTACTGTTACTAATTCGTCTAAAAATATATTAGATAGAATTGATTCAACGTTTCAAAAAATAAATATAGATGAAGATGATATTAGTTTAGATATTACACAAAAGAGATTTGATTTAATTGTATTTTTAGTTGATTTGCATTGGGTTAATAATATACCTAAATTTTTATCTGATATTAGAAATATTCTTACACAAAAAGGATTATTTCTCGGTAATTTTATAGGTGGTCCTAGCCTTTGGAATTTACGATCAAAATTGATTAGTATCGAAGAAATTCTTAAAGACAAACATTCTTCTCGTGTACCACCGTTTATTCATTTTGACGATGTTCATAATTTGTTTAGCAAAGCAAATTTTAAAGAGATAATTATTGATTACGAAAAAATAGAATTAGAATACTCTAATCTTCTCAAGCTCATGTACGAGATTAAATCTATTGGTCAATCTAATATTGCAAATAATAAAACGCATTATTCTATTTCCAAGAAAATGCTAAAGATTTTACAATGCGAAAATGATGTATTTCATGATTATGTGTATTTAGTTAGTTATATTGCAAGTCCAACCCAAGGTTTATGCTTAATTAAGTAAAATCATAATTAAATTTTTATTACAAAGCTCGTTGTTTTTGTATTTCAATAAATAAGCAAATAAAGAAATGTGATTTATGATGCGAAATGACTGTTTACAATTTTATCTTTAGCAACTATTATTAAGGCCTAAATAGTAATGAATTAGGTTATATAGGTGTTAATTAGTCAAACTAGGATTGTTAATAACTATACGGTGGCTTTGTTTAATACAATTGCCGATTTGCCTTCAGTTGTTGAGGTTTTAGAGCAACTTGTAGAGTTGAATGATAAATTAAATCGCAATAAAAATGTTTATGATATTCTTATTTGTCCTGTAATAGAAGCTTCTTTGAAGTTAGATATTATCAAAAAAATAGTAGAAAGTTTAAATATGAGCGAAACTGTATCTAAATTTGCTCTTCTATTAGTGGAATCTCATCGCATCGATTTGTTAAATGAAATAATCAATAATTTAAGAATATTATATAACCAAGCGAGTAAAGTGACAAATGTGCGCATTATCGCATCAAAAGCTTTAGATGAAAATAGTATAGATTATATTAAATCATATTTACAAAATTTTATCAAAAATAATGTAAAAATAACGCTAACACAGGATTCAGATTTGATTAAAGGAGTAATGATATATTATAATGATTATCAAGTTAATTGTTCTGTTAATGGGATTTTAGATAATATTTCTAATCTGCATAAATTAGCTTTGATATAAAATAAAATTGATATATAAGTTAAGATAAATAAGTTTTAATATAAATATTTTAAAATTAGAATAATTAGTATATACGGAGTGTGTCGATGGCATTAAATGCAAATAAGTTCGCCAGTGAATTTTCAGATGTTTTACAAGAAAAGATTTCTGATATTGACTTTAGTAAATTTGAAGAAACTGGAACTATAATGACTGTAGGTGATGGGATTGCAAATATATTCGGACTTAAAAATGTTCAATCTAATGAAGTGCTAGAAAGCAATGGGATTGAATTAATAGCTCTAAATTTAGAAGATGGAAAAGTTGGGGCAATGATATTTGGCCGAGATAATGTTCTTTCGCAAGGAGATACTGTTAAAAGAACAGGTAAAATGTTAAGTGTTCCAGCCGGAAAAGAATTGCTTGGGCGTGTTGTGAATGCCATTGGTCAGCCAATTGATGGAAAGGGTCCTATAAATACAAAATTAATGACTCCAGTTGAAAAATCAGCTCCAGGGATTATTGCAAGGCAAAGCGTGTCTGAACCATTACAAACTGGTATTAAGGCCATTGATGCTTTAATACCAATCGGAAAAGGTCAGCGCGAGCTCATAATAGGTGATAGACAGACCGGAAAGACATCTATTGCGATTGATACAATTATTAATCAAAAATACTCTCATCAAGAAAATGATGAAAAGCATAAAGTTCATTGTATATACGTGGCAATAGGGCAAAAAATGTCTAAAATTGCTGAAATAGCCAAGATATTATCAGAAGCAGGGGCGATGGAATATACTACAATAGTTAGCACGACAGCATCTGATCCAGCTGCAATGCAATTCATTGCTCCTTATACAGGATGTGCAATTGGAGAGTATTTTCGTGACAATGGTCAGCACTCTTTAGTGATATATGATGATTTGAGCAAACATGCTGTAGCTTATCGTCAAATTAGTTTGTTATTAAGGAGGCCTCCAGCTAGGGAGGCTTATCCTGGAGATATATTCTATGTTCATTCTAGATTACTTGAGCGGGCAGCCAAGTTAAATGATTCTCATAAAGGTGGTTCTTTAACTGCATTGCCTATTATCGAGACCCAAGCTGGCGATATTTCTGCTTATATCCCAACGAATGTTATATCTATAACAGATGGCCAAATCTTTTTAGAAACTTCGTTGTTCTACCAAGGTATTAGGCCGGCTATTAATGTTGGTATGTCTGTCAGTAGAGTAGGGTCAGCAGCTCAATTAAAATCTATGAAGCAAGTTGCAGGTTCCGTAAAGCTTGATTTGGCTCAATATAGAGAGATGGCAGCTTTTGCGCAATTTAGCTCTGAACTTGATTCTTCAACTAAGAAAATAATTGATCATGGCATGAGATTAGTTGAAATTTTTAAGCAACCAGCATTTCAACCATTTCCCGTAGAGTATGAAGTTATAAGTTTATATGCTGGCGTTCATGGGTATTTGAAAAATATCCCCGTGGATCAAGTTTCAGAATTTGAGCGTCAGCTTTTAGAAAATATTAAAGCTAATGCCCAAGATATTATTCATTCAATTAAAGTAGACAAGAAAATTACTGATAGTAATGAAAGGCAAATCAGGATATTCATTGAAAAATTTGTAGACAAATTTCTATCTCAACAAATATAAATACCTATGTCTAATTTAAAACAAATTTCAAATAGGATTAAGACGATTAATTCTACCAAGAAAACTACTAAAGCCATGCAAATGGTTTCTGCCTCTAAGCTCAAGAAAGCTAAAGAAGTTCTTTTGGCATCAGATTTGCGCATTCAATCTATGAAAAATATCGTTGGTAATATTATATCTAATGTTTCCGATTTTAGTGATTTAGATAATTTATTCTTATCATTAGATAAACATAGGTCGAATGAATCTGCGAAATTATTAATAATATTTGCTTCTAACAGAGGTTTATGTGGAGGTTTTAATAATTCTATCATAAAAAAATCTATAGAAGATATTGAAACTTTCAAAAAAGGCAATCAGGAAATAAAGTTAATTATAGTTGGAACTAAAGCATATTCTGCATTATCTTTTATGGGTTATAAAGATTATATCGATAGCTATTATGAGATTAAAAATGAAAATGAGCAAGAATTGATTTTTAATGTCTTATATAATAGGGTTGTTCAATTAATTGAATCTTGCAGAACTTCTTTTTGTTATTTATATTTTAATAAATTTAAGAATGCTATGACTCAAATTCCTACAAGATTGGATCTTTTGCCTTATAATTTTGACAAAGATTTTATCCAATCTGATTATGATTATGAAGGAGAAAATTTACTATATAACGCTATGGGTTTTTATATTAAATCTGCCATTAATTTTGCATTTAGTCAGAGCTATGCATCAGAGAATGCAGCTCGTATGATATCTATGGACAATGCGACTAAAAATGCAACTAAGCTTTCAAGGGAATTAACATTGTCATTAAATCGCTCTAGACAAGCGCTTATAACAACAGAATTAACGGAAATTATTTCCGGAGCAGAAGCTGTATAAATAATTTTTTAATTTAAGTTAAATAATAATAAACATTAAATAATAATTAGTAAAATGACAAAAAAAAATATTGGTAAGATTGTTCAAGTAATTTCTGCTGTAGTTGATGTCGAGTTTGAAAATGGCAAAGATTTGCCAAATATTTCTCACGCATTAGAGTGTAGCAATAATGGTAAAACATTAATTTTAGAAGTTATGCAGCAAATTGGCGATAATATAGTACGTTGTATTGCTATGCAGTCTACTGATGGCCTAGCTCGCGGAGTAGAGGTTGTAGATACTGGTGATTCAATTAATGTTCCAGTTGGATTAGAAACATTAGGTCGTATTATGGATGTAACTGGTAAGCCGATTGATGAACGCGGTCCTATTAATGCTAAAAATCATAAATCTATTTATGAATCATTTCCAAGTTTTGTTGAACAATCCACGGAGAAAAATATCTTAGTTACTGGTATTAAGGTTATTGATTTATTAGCTCCTTATGCTAGAGGTGGTAAAATTGGTTTATTTGGAGGTGCTGGCGTTGGTAAAACTGTTTTAATTATGGAATTAATAAATAATATTGCTAAAGCTTATTCAGGTCTTACAGTTTTTACTGGCGTTGGAGAACGCACAAGAGAAGGTAATGATTTATATCATGAAATGATTTCTTCTGGTGTAATTAACGGAGAAGATTTAAGTAAATCAAAAGTGTCTTTGATTTATGGTCAAATGAATGAGCCACCTGGGGCTAGAGCAAGAGTTGCTTTTACTGGATTAACTGTTGCCGAGCATTTTCGCGATATGAAAGGTGGTCAAGATGTATTATTTTTTATTGATAACATTTTCCGTTTTACTCAGGCCGGATCAGAAGTGTCTGCAACTTTAGGTCGTATTCCTTCTGCTGTTGGATACCAACCCACATTAGCAACAGATTTAGGAAGTTTAGAAGAAAGAATAACCTCTACTAAACACGGTTCTATTACATCTATACAGGCTATTTACGTGCCAGCAGATGATTTGACAGATCCAGCACCTGCGACAACATTTTCTCACCTTGATGCTAGCACTGTTTTAAGTAGAAGCATTTCAGAGCTTGGTATATATCCAGCCGTAGATCCATTGGATAGCACATCTCAAATGTTAGATCCAACTGTTATAGGTGAAGAGCATTATTCTGTAGCAAGAAAAGTGCAACAAATTTTACAAAAATATAAATCCTTACAAGATATTATAGCAATTCTTGGCATGGATGAATTATCAGAAGAGGATAAAATTATTGTATTTAGAGCTAGAAAGATACAAAAATTTTTATCTCAGCCATTTTTTGTAGCAGAAGTATTTACCGGGATGCCAGGTAAGTTAATAAAGTTAGAAGATACAATAGCAAGTTTTAAAGCTTTGGTAGAAGGTGAATATGACCATTTACCTGAAGCTGCATTTTATATGGTTGGCGACATTGAAGAAGCTGTAGAAAAAGCCAAAAAACTAACAAAAGACGATTGATCGATATGCTTTTAATTTTCTAATTTACTAGATATGAACAACAATATATTAAATTTGATTCTTGCTGTAGTTATGTCTGCAGTCATTATCTTTTCATGGCAATATTTCTATCAGCCAGTTTCAAACAAGACGCAATCTTACTCTAGCAAGAGTAACTTACAAAGTGACAACTCTAAGTTTTCTGGCAATAGTTCTAGCGCTAATCGCAATAATAATCATTATGTTAATACTCAATATTTCGCTAAAAATGATGCAAATATTGACGGCCAAGATTCGATTGCAATAGATACTTCCTCTCTTTCTGGCTCTATATCTTTGAAAGGAATAAGGTTTGATAATTTAATACTTAAAAAATATAAAGAGACTATGAAAAACAATAGTCCTGATGTAGTATTATTTTCTAAACCAGGATCAAAAGAAACATATTTTGCAGAAATTGGTTGGTTGAATGTTGGTAATGAGGATAAAATTGAGCTTCCTACATCAGAAACTCGATGGTCAGCAGATAGCAATGTTTTGAATAGTGCAAAGCCAGTAAATTTTTTTTGGGTCAATTCTCAAGGTATTAAGTTTATCGTCAATGTTAGCATTGATGATGATTATTTATTTACTATTACACAAACTGTTGTCAATGATTCATCATCTCCTTTTTCAGTTCGTTATTATGGTTTGATTAATCGTAATTATGATCTCAGTGAGAAAATGCTTAGCATATTACACCAAGGTCCGATTATAGTGCAAAATGGAGAGTTGAGTGAAAAATCTTATGATTCCATGAAAGATAGTAAAGTTGAAAATTTTGCAGAGGAGTATGTAAATTGGATTGGTATTAGCGATAAATATTGGCTTGCATCTTTTATTCCTGATCAATCTAATTTATATAGATCAAAATTTAGTTATAAATTAAAAGACGGCTTTAATAAGTATCAAGTAGATTTTATCTCATCAGAGCATTTAATTCAGTCAGGAGAGTCCTATTCTGTAAGGAATATGTTGTTTGCTGGAGTTAAAAAATTGAATTTATTAGATAAATATGCAAAACAATACCACATTAAAATATTTGATAGAGCGATAGATTTTGGATGGTTGTATGTAATTACTAAACCAATTTTTTATACTTTAAATTTTTTCTATAAGTATGTAGGTAATTTTGGCATTAGTATTCTAATTGTCACTGTAATTATCAAGTTAGCAATGTTCTTTTTGACTAATAAATCTTATAGATCAATGAAGGTAATGAAAGAATTACAGCCTGAAATTGAAAATATTAAAACATTATATGCTCAAGATAAAGCAAGGTTGCATAAAGAGACAATGGCATTATATAAAAAGCATAAAGTGAATCCAGTGTCTGGATGCTTGCCATTAATTTTACAAATTCCAATATTTTTTTCTATCTATAAAGTATTGTATGTCACTATAGAAATGCGTCATGCCGCTTTTTATGGATGGATTAATGATTTATCGGCTCCAGATCCTACAACTATATTTAATTTATTTGGTTTGATTTCGTATCATCCACCAAGTTTTTTAATGATTGGTGCTTGGCCTATAATTATGGCAATAAGTATGATGTTGCAACAAAAAATGTCTCCAACTCCAGCGGATCCCACTCAGGCATTGATGATGAAGATGATGCCATGGGTATTTTTGATAATGTTTAGTAGTTTTCCAGCCGGCTTGTTAATTTATTGGTCATGGAATAATGTGTTATCTATTTGTCAACAATATTATATCAATAAAACTAGCGCGAAGAGCGCATAGAGATTTTATGTGCAATATCATCGCAATGTATTGTTATTTATTTTGCGTAGGAGCTTGCAAGAATTATAAAAAAACATTATAATCCACCTGCCGTGAACTTTTTGAGATTTTAGTGAGTGTAAGAAGATGCTTTTTATCTTCGTTGCTTGCATTTGATCAATTGGTTTAAAAACTAAAAAAATATTAATAAATTAATTATGTCAAGAAAATTTCTCTCTTCAGCTTTATTTGCTAAAGAACATCAAGACGAATATTTACAAGAAGAAGACTTCCAAAAATTACTTGATGAGATACCAGATACTATCAAAGAAGATAAGGTAGTAAAAGGTCAAGTCATTAAGGTAACAAAGGATTTTATTATAGTTGATGTTGGATTGAAAAATGAATCCAGAATACCAATAGAAGAATTTGAATTAGATGGTAGTGATACTTATCCTGTCGTTGGAGATAAGGTTGATGTATATGTAGGTAGAATCGAAGATTCTGGTGGGAGGACGATCTTAAGTAGAGCAAAGGCAATACGTGAAGAAGCTTGGGAAAGGTTAAAACTTGCTTATGAAAATGGCGAAAAGGTCGAAGGTATAATCTTTGGTAAAGTGAAAGGCGGTCTAACTGTTGATTTAGCTGGTATTGTTGCCTTCTTGCCAGGTAGTCAGGTAGATGTTAAACCAATTAAAGATCCAACATCCTTGATGGGCTTTAAGCAGCTCTTTCATATACTTAAAATGGATGAAAAATATAAAAATATCATTATATCACGCAGAGCGATAGTAGATGAATCTCGTGTTGATGCTAGAGATGCTATGTTATCTACAATTTCAGAAGGAATGCTGATTAAAGGTACTGTAAAAAATATTACTGATTACGGGGCATTTGTTGATTTAGGGAATGTAGATGGTTTGTTGCATGTGACAGATATATCTTGGAGACGAGTTAATCATCCATCTGAATTACTATCGATCGGAGACGAAATTGAAGTGAAGATTATTAAGTATAATCCAGAAAATTGCAGAATATCACTAGGACTCAAGCAGTTGGATAATAATCCTTGGCTTGAGATTCAAAAAACATGCACTGTTGGACAGAAGATGAAAGGTAAAATTACCAACGTTACTACTTACGGCGTGTTTATAGAAGTAGAAGATGGTATTGAAGGATTAGTGCCGAATAATGAAGTTGCTTGGATGAAATCTAGTACAAAGAAACAGAATCAGCAATTTCCTATCATAGGTCAAGAAGTAGATTTTATGATTTTGAACATTGACACAGAAAAACATCGTATATCTTTGAGTATTAAGCAATGCCAAGACAATCATTTAATGCAATTTGCTGAGAATTATCCTGTAGGCAGCGTTGTTACCGGCTCTGTTTCTAAGATTGTAGATTTTGGTTTGTTTATTACACTGGAAGATAGCATAGAAGGCATGGTTCATATCAGTGATATTAGCTGGAATGATGAAAATAATAATCTTGATGGTTATAATGTTGGAGATACATTGGATTGCAAGGTATTATCTATAGATTTAACTAGAGAACGAGTTAAACTTGGCATTAAGCAACTAACGCAAAATCCTCATAATATCATTGAAGAAGGCTCTGAAGTGTTGGTTACAATAGACGAAATAAACGACGATGAGTTGATTGTTAGTATCGACGATGATAAAAAAGGTATTATTAAAAAAGAAGAGATTGGCTCCAAAAAAGCTGAACAAGTAACTAGTGGTTTTACAATTAAAGACAAAGTAGATGCTGTTGTGCTTTCATTACCTGAAGATGGTAGAATAATATTATCAATCAATGGGTTAAAGAATAAGCAAAGTAAAAAAACTTTAAATAACACAGCTGATGATATTGCAGATGGTAATTTAGAAGAGGATAGCAACTCCAGTTTAAGCGATGCATTGGGACCTAAGATTAATGATAGCGAATAATTGTATGACTGCTTATCAAAGTAAATTAAAGAGATTCTAAACCTAGAATTTCTTTGTTGTTATTAAGTTATTTGGAGTAATATTGCAATAGCAGATAGAAGAAACTTTAATAGTATTTTTATTGATGACCTTCTATGTAAAAATACTTAACCGATAATAACTTTTCATTTATAGTTTTAGTAAATGTTGTTGTAGGTAAGAGTTATTACATAGGCTTGAGATAAAGTTTTTAAAAATCTAGCATAAACGGATGAAGTTACATAAGATGATTGATTTTATGAATTTACATTCTATTCAATTATCAGTCTTTTAAGCGCCTTAAGTGGATTGACTAGAGTTGTTAACAAAAATAATAGAATGCATTGATAGCGATTTCATTGATGTTGCTAGATAAAGATATTATGGCAAATTAATTGACAATTAGAATTACATTTACAATTTAAAAGATTTGAATATTAGTACAAATCATCGCGCACATTATAGCTATTAGTTAATATTTTTTAAGATATCTATTGTACAATTGATAAAATTATGTTAACATTAATAGTTATTAATTGCATCAACGTATTAACATAATAATAGTAAGGATATGAGTAGAAAAAGTGCATATATAGAAAAAATAGATAAAATTATAGGGAATAGAATTTATTCTTTGAGATTAGCTTCAGGTCTATCTAGAGATCAATTAGCAAAATCAATTTGTGTAACACATCAGCAGTTGCAAAAATACGAAAAAGGAGTTAATAGAATTTCTGTTGGTCGCCTAGTAATGATTGCAAAGGCTCTTGGCAAGGATATCGGTTATTTCTATCAAAATATTGATGATGCAAATTCTGAGCCAATGATTACACAGCATCAACGCATGTGCATTGAAGTCTCTAGAAATTTCATGAAAATTTCTAGTTCAGAACATCAACAAGCAGTGAATACTTTGATACGTTCATTGGTCGTATAATAAAATAGCCTTTAAATTAGAGAGAACAAGATTTTGTTCTCTACTCGGTTCTGTCGCATCTATTGCTTCAGTTCAGCCTATCTTTATAAATCCAACCTTTAGTTTATACTAATCCCATAATGGCCTTAAATCGCTTAAAGGTAGAAAGATTATTATCTACTCCTATTATTTGTTTCTTATATATTATGCGCACGTTTTCTATTAATGTTATAGGCTAAGTACTGATTTAATCTTTCTAAGTCCGTATTTTAGTCTTTTTTTAATGAATCTGTGATCTTGTTCTATTATGTTATTTGCATATTTAGCTCTTATAATCTTAATTTTTTCTTTTTAGTAAGAGATTTATTAAGTTCCTTTAAAGCTTTATTATTAGCTCTATATTTATCTATGGTGACTTTAGTAGGTAAGTCAGTATTGTTAATAGCTTTTTTAAAGAATGCAAGTGCAGCTGAAGTATCTCTATGTTTAGATAAGAAAAAATCTACAGTATTGCCCTTAGGTTCTGTTGACATAAGGAATTATTATATAGAAAAAAGTATAAAAAGCGGATAGTTTCTAAATTGAACAAAACAAGAAACTACCCTATGAATCATTATCATATAAAAGAAAGAGAGTGG
>JBGCFO010000010.1:0-42977 GCA_045106955.1 Rickettsiaceae bacterium
ATTATTTACCAATCTCAGAAAAGATATGAAAAATCATCTATTAGAAATGAGTGATAAAATGATGCTACGAAGGAGAGTGTTAATAGAATCAGTGTTTAATGCGCTAAAGAATTCAATGAGACTAGAACATACAAGGCATAGATCTCCAGTGAATTTTTTAGTACATGTATTAGCATGCATCAATGCGTATAACGTTAAAAAAATACTCAATTCTAAGGAAAGAATAGCAATATTAAATGAGCGCTTATCCTAAATTCGCATTAATATACTTTATAAAAGATTTCTTTACTAAAAGATCAACAGATGATTTAAATGCACAGATCTCGTATGAAACAGCAGAGATCATTGGGCATTTAGTTGAAGAATGTTCAAGTGAGGAAGGGATCGCTTAATCTAAAAGACATTGGAGTCAATGCGTATGAAAATTATCTGCAGTTCAATAGTCTATTGTTAGGATTGCTCAAAATATTATAATGTACTAATTTAAACCTAAATTACAAATGAATTAGCGCATTAACCCACAACTTTGATTATGTAGTTAAGTGTATTTATATTGTATTGGATTATCAGGGCAAAAATCTAAACCACATTCCATTAATATCCCCAAAGAATTCGCTACTAGCACTATCATAACAAATATAAATGCTATGCTTTTAAAGTATTGATATACTAGATTATCAGTCACGTAGTTCTTTGGAACGTCAAAACATAATACTAAAGCATTGTAGAATAGAATAATGCAAGATATGATAAATACCCATGTATACAAATGCAAACCAAATAATGGATCTCCATATGATCCTGTCCCAGGAATTACGTGTAAGCATATTTGTCTTAGTGATACCGCGCCAGTAAACATAGCAAAAAGAATAACGAGACCTACATGCCTTTGGTTATAACCAAATCGCAAATTTAATGATGTCGCAGTAATAATTCCCAATATTCCAAATCTTTGTAATATACATAAAGGACATGGCAATTCATGGAAATATATTTGCAATATTATCGCAGATGCTATAACAGCTGTTAGACCTAATGCCTCCAATGTACTTGCAAGCAAAATTAACGTATCACATGTTTTATGTTTATTATCTTCTTGGATCATAGTTGTATATAATAATTAGTTTATTTATAATTCAATCATCAGTGAATCACTAATGTGATGATAAAATAACAACGAACAAACGCATAAATTAATCAGTAAAAGCCACATAGATGCTTTATAATGCTTTTTTAGTAATGCAAGCATATTAAATATTTGTAGTATAGAAATTATAAAAGCCATATTGTAACAAGTGTTTATTGTTAATAATGTTCTTCATTATATATTAGTCAATTATAATACTGCAATTTAAATATGTTATACTAACGTCGACTGAAATATAATTGTTGTAAATAGGTAGTAATTTAATAGATGAAATATCGTTATAAAATTATCATAGAATATCTATCTATTAACTACTCAGGGTGGCAACGCCAATTAAATACCTTATCTATTCAAGAATTACTGGAAAATGCAATTTATCAATTTTCTGGTCAAAATGTTACTCTAAAAGCTGCTGGAAGAACTGATTCAGGAGTTCATGCTCTTGGGCAGGTTGCTCATTTTGACTTACCAAAATATTACGAACCCAATAAAGTTACAAATGCAATCAACCATTTCTTACGACCTCATACAGTTGGTGTTATTAAAACTTATATAGTAAACGAAGATTTCCACGCAAGATTTAAGGCTGTACAACGTCACTATTGCTATAAAATCATTAATCAAAAACATATAGCTGTTATTCAACGAGATAGAGCATGGTGGATCCGTGACAATTTAGATGTAAATGCAATGAAGCGTGCATCTAACCATCTTGTTGGTAAGTATGATTTTACATCTTTTAGAGCATCCGATTGCCAGGCAAAATCTCCTATACGTAGCATATCTAGCATTAATATAATACAAAACGACAATAATATTGAAATTTATATATCAGCTAGATCTTTTTTATATAAAATGGTAAGAAATATCGTTGGAAGCTTAGTATTAGTAGGAAGGGGGAAATGGGATCCAGATGATCTACTATCCGTTCTATTAAAAAAAGACAGAAAATTTGCTGGTATGACCGCTCCAGCATACGGTTTATATTTTTTAAAAGTAGATTATTAAATGCAAATTCAAGATGCTTTGATTGGTGGATTAAACAATTTAAAACAACAAAATATTGACACTGCTTACACAGAGGTAACGATTTTATTGCAACATGCGTTAAAGAAAAATTTAGAATACTTACTTTTATACCCTGAACGCATGCTCTCTGAACAAGAACTATGTACATTTGAAGATTACATAAAGAGACGTATGAAATTTGAGCCAATCTCATACATCGTTGGAACTAAAGAATTTTACGACAATGTATTTAAAATTAGCGATGAAGTGCTGATTCCAAGGCCTGAAACAGAAACCTTGATAGATGCAATTTTAAGCCTAAAGGAATTAAACACAAAATTAAATATACTAGAACTTGGCGTTGGTAGCGGATGTATAGTTATTACTCTAATGCTTAAATATCTACATTGGAAAGCAACAGCGCTTGACATCAGTAGAAATGCAATTAATATCGCAAAGACAAATGCACAAATGCACGGCGTTGATAAAAGGATAGCATTCGTTGAAAGCGATTGGTTTCAAAATATTTCCGGTAAATTTGATTTAATCATTAGCAATCCTCCATACGTTGACCATAAAGATACATCAATGATGTCATGTGAAGTATTAATGTACGAACCAAGAGAAGCTCTATTTGCTGATCAAAGCGGTTTATCATCTTATTGCTCTATATTCTCCGGTGCAAAAAAGCATCTTAATAAAAATGGTTACATAGTTATCGAGATTGGATATAACCAACTGGATCCAATTAAACATTTAATGAATACTTATGGTTTTATCACGCATGCAATATTTAAGGATTTAGATGGTTGGAATAGGGTTTTAGTTTGTAAAACGTAATGACTAATGATAGATTTCTTAGAGTAGAAATGTTGCTTGGTTAAATTGAAACTCAGCATCCTTGGTATCTAAGATCGTAAGATCTATAATACACTTCCTTCTCTTTGTTGGCGCAATTTATGCACATGACTACCTAATTTTTTGTTCATAGATTTTGGAACTTCATTAACCAACCATTTGTTTGAGTTTTTGACTAATATTTTTTAGAATTGATAATTTTATACTATATCTCTGTTTAAGTTTACCGGTCTTTTTACGCATGTAGAGATAGCTTCGTCAGATGATTCGATGCTAACGCATGGACTCTTAAGTTCATAAGGAGGTTTATATAAACATGATGATAATGTAATTACTGAAATTGTAAAAAGTGTTACTAAGGATAATTTACCCATACAAAAATACCAACATAGTTTGTTTATATAAATAATATAATCTTATGCAGCTTCTAGCAACTTACTAGCCACAATTTGCATTTATTTGCATAATATATCTGATTTACTTGCAACAAAATATTATGATTTGTATATATCACAAACCTTTTGTAATAAACTAATCGCTTGATTATAAGGCCTTTGAAAGCTATTCCTACCTAAAATAGAGCCGCTACCACCACCTTGTTTAATTGACATAATATTATCCAGTAATTTGTCATCGCCTTTGAACTCCCCACCAGAAAATACAACCAACCTTTTTGAATTAAAGCAACTACGCATTACATTTTTAACTCTGTCTGATAAGCTAGCTATTGCTATTGATTCGGATTTGTAGATTTCCTGCATAGATGAACTTTCGATATAATCCGTCGGTGGTTTTACCTTGATTATATGAGCTCCCAACAATGAGGCTATATGAGCAGCATAAGAACAAATATCCATGCTAGTTTCACCATGTTTCGATATATCTCCACCTCTTGGGTATGACCATACAACTGATATTAATCCGCAAGAATTTGCTTCTCTAATTAACTCCGATGCGTTACTTATCATATCTAAAGCATCAAACGATCCTGGGTATATAGTAATACCAATAGCATCGCAACCAAGCTCTAGAGCGTCCTGAATTGACGCTGTAATCGCTTGATTATGAGGCTTTGATTTCGGAGAAAGAGAGTTATTGCTATTTAGTTTCAATATTAATGGAATTTGGCCAGTGAATTTATCTATAGATGCCTTGATCATTCCTATTGGAGCTGCGTAAGCGCTAAGACCAGCATCAACTGCTAATTTAAAGTGATAATCAGGATCGTATGCTTCTTGATTTTTAGCAAAGCTCTTATCAGGTCCATGTTCAAATCCTTGATCAACTGGCAATATAACAAGTTTTCCAGTGCCTGATAGTTTTCCATGCATCAGTAATTTGCATAAACGAGCTCTAACTCCAGCATTTTCAGATGAATAATGTGACAATATTTGTTTTACTTTGTTAGTTACTTGCATCATTCCTATTGTTAATTTATTTGTGTTTATCTCTGCTCTTGTTTATTATCTTGCATTATTTTTAACTCCCTAGCTTTTGCTAATCTTAAAAATCTTGAAAAAGCAAAAATCACAGAATCAATAAAACCGTTAAATCCAAATACAAAATATCTTCTTATAAAAAAAGCCTTGATGAAGGTTACTGGCATTTCTAATGCGATACGAAAAGGACTCGGTATTGATTTAGAGTTTATTATATCCATAGCTTGTTCATTGGTATATAAATTTGCTTTATCAACTAACTGCCAAGCTGATAAAGCCGATCTGTGGTATACTGGTTCATTTAGTAGGTATATTTTTCCATTGCTTTCTATTTCTGAATTTAAAATCACAGAATCACGAGTTGAAAACACATCCTTGTTATTAGCAAATTTTGCAAAATTTTTATTATAAAGTCTTATACATTCTGTGTAAGGAGCGAATGCTCGAGGTGATTTGTCTAATCTATGCAATATTAAACATCGCACTTTATAAGCGATATAACGATCCTGGATGCTTGATTTAAATATATAATTGATTTCATCTTGAAGAGACTCTGATAACTCCTCATCTGCGTCTATATTGATGATCCAATCGTGTTTACATAAATTCTCACCATATATTTTTTGCTTAACATACCCCTCCCATTTGTTATTAACAACTTTAACGCCTAGATCTTTTGCAATTTGCGTTGTACGATCGTTGCTATCGCTGTCTATAACTATAATTTCGTCGACGACATTTTGTAAGCTATTAATAGCTTTTGCAATTCTCTTTTCCTCATTGTAAGTTATAATGAAACCAGAAATCTTTGTCATCTAAAAAGACTTATCAATTAAATCATTGATTTATATAGTGACAAAGTTTTTTTTAATGTCAATTCCAAAGAGAAATTATCTACAACAGACTTTCTAGCATTATCTTGTATTCTTTGGCATATCTTACTGTGCATTATAGATATACAATAACTGATTTTTTCAGCTAAATCTTCGCTGCTACCTGGCTTCACATGAAAACCATTATGGTCATTGCGAATTGTCTCTAAAGCTCCACCTATGTTTGTTGATATAACAAGCTTTTTCATCGCCTGAGCCTCTACCGCAACGAGTCCAAATGACTCGGGTAATATCGATGGTATCACAATGATATCAGAGATAGAATATAGAGCTCTCATATTATTCTCCGAATTAAATATACGAACTTTATTTCTCATGCCAAGACCATCAATTATACTTTGTATTTTATTGGTAAATTTAGGCTTTTTATTTTTATTACCAACAATGATACATTGAAAATCAAGGGATTTAATTTTATTTAGAGCTTCTATAAGTATCGCATGACCTTTAATCGAAGTGAATCGTGCTGGCATTAAAATAACAGCTGTATCATTAAATATTAGGTATTTACGATTGAATTGTGATTTAACATCAGATCCAACATTATCCTGGTCAAAGTAATGACAATCAACTCCTCTATATATCACCTCTATCTTGCTTTCTTTGATATTACGATAATGCTTTAATATATGTCGTTTAATAAAATTGGATACTGCAATCACTCTATCGCCTTTCGTCATAATAGCATTGTAATATTTCTTGATAAATGATGAGCTAGAGTAGGCTCCATGAAAGGTTGTTACAATTGGTATATTTGTTTTTTTAGCTGCAAAATAACAGCTCCAAGCTGGCGCCCTTGAGCCAACGTCTATCAAATCTATATTATTTTGTTTAATGATGTTCGCCATTGAGTTTATATTACTCCACATCACAAATGGATTTTTACTCAAAACGTTAAGCTTTAAATGATGCACATCATTTATTGTTAAATCCTTAGTTAATACTCCACCAGACGATACAACATAAGATTCATAACCAGATCGCTTTAACGCTGATGCAATCTCTGTCACGCAAATTTCTGCCCCACCTATATTTAGGGATGGTATCACTTGAGCTATTGTATTTTTCTTAGATTGGCTTTTGGAATTAAATTGCATTTTTATAATACAAATAATTCGTAGTATAACATAACTTTTGATTTATGACGATTGTTCATATATCAATAAAAATATGAGAAATGATAATTGCAAAGAGTTTAAAGGCTAAGCTCTGTCAGTATAAATACTCATTCAATATCATTCTCTCCAAGAATTGGTGGCTCATCTGATGACATTGACGCGCTATCAAATATATCAAGACTAGATTCACTAGATGATGCAAAGCATGATTCTTTGTCATCTGATTTATCCTCTTCGCCCTCTTTACTTGGTATTTGATGTTTGTTTAATCTTTCTTTGAATAAAGAACTTCTAAAATTTTCAACGGTCAGTAATTGAGGTTTCATGTCATTTAATATATCAAAAATTTTTTTCTGGAATTCTGGTATTTCAATATTATTCTTTCTTAATATGGCATTGAGTATATTAGCAAAATCACTGGCTTGATCTGGATGATTTTGATATGATCGTGCACTGTAAATCAAATTCATAATTAATTCCCTCTTTGCTTCATAGCCCATTGTATTATTAGAAATGCTTAAGTCGATAGGAAGGTGCTGTGATATAGTATGAATTAAGATTGTTTTTTCTATCGCAAGTACTTGCGCATGTGATTTCATTTTACCCTCATCATTATTCTGCTATTTCTTACTTCTTAATATTATCATAACATTTTTTTACAACTTGCATTACATATACCATATTTTTTGTTAACCTTTTTAAGGATATGTGCCATGGTTGCATGAAGCTAGAAAAAGTGAAGATTCTATCAATAAAGTTATTTTGTTATAGATAATTACTCAAAGGGGATCTACTAAATAATAATATCTTATATATATAAAAGGTTGTTGTTGTTATGTATGTGGATAGTGTGGATAGCTATTTATCCACATACTTATCCACATTTTCACCTATCGTGAATTTATTTATTCAAAGTCTATTGAGCGTTTTATCCACATTATCCACATTAAATTTTATACAGTGGATAAATCCGTGGATAGATTGTGTATAAGTCGAGTATTTGATTAATCCACATACTTATCCACATACTTATCCACAATTTTTATAATTTCAATATATAGTATTATTATGCATCAAGCATGCTATATATTGAGCTAATGTTAATTTTATTGTATTTGCAAACTATAAATTAATGTAGAGTTATCCACAGTTTAATGTGGATAACTCTCGTAGATCTTTATAATTAGGAGTTTTGATAGCAAAATTCATTGATTCTTGATATTTTTATTGTTATGTGCAATAATAGTAACGTTGATTTGTTCAGCTATAACGATAAACGTTAAGTAGAATAAGAGTTATGGACCCGGGCGCGATACCCGGCGCCTCCACCAAATGTTGCATACTGTATTGATGAGGGGGCGAAATAGGATCGACAGGCTTAGTAAAGACTTAATTTTCGTTCAGTATGATTCCGCTGTGGTTCTAAGAGCTAGGGTCAAAACAATGAATGCAAACGATAATCATCGTAGATTAGCTGCGGCTTAATTATTAAGCTGGTAGCTTAGCGGTTGAGGGCTTACCGGGCAACAGAAAAGCCCAACTATAAATCTTTTTGATTTGCAATTAATTTTTAATTAATGAAATATGATAATTAATTACAACAAATTGTTGAACGATTCTATGTTGGAATTGATACGTAAAGTTATGTATCAAATACAGGGCAATGGTTTAATTGGCGATCATCATTTGTATATTACATTTAAAACCAAATATCCAGGAGTGGTTTTATCTAAGAGAGTGCGTGCAACTCATGAAAATGAAATCACAGTTGTGTTACAACATCAGTTTCATAGCTTAAAAATATCTAATGATAAGATATGTGTAAATATCAGTTTCGATGGTATTGAAGAAATGATAGAGATTCCATTCTTAAGTATTATTTTATTTTCCGATCCTAGCGTAGGTTTTAATTTAAAATTAAATAATACTGTTTCTGATTTAGACAAAAAAAATGATGAGCATAAAAAATATGATAATGTAGTTAGTTTAAGTCAATTTAGACAAGCAAATAAGAGTAAAGAATAGTAAATATGGATTTAGACAAGATCTTCATATATACAGATGGAGCCTGTTCTGGAAATCCTGGCCCAGGAGGTTGGGGGGCCTTGTTGAGGTACAAAAATCACGAAAAAAAGATCTCTGGTTATGAATTAGATACTACAAATAATCAAATGGAGATTAGAGCCGTTATTGAGGCGTTAAAAATATTAAAACATCGCTCTAATGTGTCTTTGTATGTTGATTCTCAATATCTTAAAAATGGTATTACAACATGGATTCATAGCTGGATAAAAAATAATTGGTTAAACTCTAGCAATAGTAAGGTAAAAAATGCTGCTTTATGGAAAGATTTGTATTTGTTATCTCAAAAACATGATATACAATGGAACTGGGTTAAAGCTCACTCTGGACATTTAGAAAATGAAATAGCAGATAATTTGGCTGTACATGCTAGGGATATTGCAAAACAAAAAGTAATGAAAAAATAACAAAAATAAAGGTGTAATATGTCAATTTTAGCTAACTGTTATATAAAGCTATTTTCTATCAAAGTTGCAGAAGATAGTCACGGTAATGCTTATTATCAATCTAAGTTTACTGATGAATCTGGTAAAAGAAAGCGTTATGTAATTTATAACAAGAATAATAATCAAGATATAGGCGTCTCGTCTCAAGATGGATATTGTTGGTTGCATTACTTAACTGATGATTTGCCTACTGAATTATCCAATGGAGAATACGATAAAGAAGTGAGCGTGACGAAATTCTCGAAAAATTACTCAGGTTCATATGTTAGTTGGAAACCATGAGTGATAGCAAAAGTAATACAATAGAAACCATAGTTGGTTTTGCAATTATCGTTGCTTCTATAGTATTTACCTTTTTTGTATACAATACTAATAGCGTTTCTTACAATGAAAAAAGCTATAGAGTTACCGCAAAATTTCAAAACGCCGAAGGTATTTATGATGGTTCTGATATTATGATCGCCGGAATTAAGGTTGGAACTGTAGAGAGCATGTCTTTGGATAAAGAGAACTTTTTTGCAATCATGACTATGAGAATTAATAATGATGTGAAATTACCTAAGGATTCTCAGGCTGCGATAGTTACTAACGGCTTTCTAGGTGGTAAGTTTATTTCAATCGTACCTGGTGCTGATGATGTTGATATGGAACCAAACGGTCATATTAAATACACTCAATCATCTGTCAATATAGAATCATTAATCAAAGATTTTGCTTATTCAGCTATGAATAAGAAATAATTTTTATGCTAAATTACTGCTAACCGCAACAATAAATGTTGTTGATTGATTTATCGATTGGTTTGTGTAATATTCATTACTGTATTTTCATCTATTATTAATTCTATTATGAGATTATTAAAGTTGGTTATTATATTTGGTTTGCTATTTAGTCTTACAGCTGGAGCTTATGGCGTTACTAATGATAATTTTTTAGGCGATGATGAGTTTTGGATATACTATGGAGCTGATACACCAGAATTAAGAAGCCTAGCTAAAAAAAAAGAAAACAACAACGAATATGGAATAACCCGTAAGGATTTTGCGCGTTATTATACCCAGCGATCTCCTTCAAAAATGCCTTATCAAAAGGATCCAATAATTCCAAAAATTATGCATCAAATTTGGATTGGAAGCAATCCATTACCACATCTTTATGAAAATTACTTTCAGGAATGTAAAATGCTTCATCCAGATTGGGAATTGAAATTTTGGGACGAAGAATCTATAAAAGAATTTTATCAAAAATATCCTGAATATAAAAATTTGTATGATTTAGCAAAAAACCCGGTGCACAAATCTGATATATTTAGATATTCCGTTCTTTTAGAAGAGGGCGGGGTTTATAGAGATACAGATGTGAAGTGCTATAGGAGTTTTGATGAATATAATCATAAATATGATTTTTACGCCGTGGCAGAATTTATACCTTGTTTGAATAATGGATTAATAGGATCTGTTCCAAAGCATCCTATCATTGATGATGTTCTACATTCTTTGGATATAAATTTTCTAGAACAAATGAGATTGTTTGATCTAGGAGATATGTCGCAATTATCCAGTGGACGTTTCGATTTAAAATTAGATTACGGTATTAATACTATTCATGTGCTATCGCTAGTTACAACAATGATACCACTAACAAAATCATTTACAAAATTTGCTGACAGCACTCAATCTATAGCATTGCCACTTACCTATGTTTTTCCTTTTGATATTCAGGACGAATATCAAAATTATGATTTATATGGAAGATTGCAAACTTTTAAAGATAAAGCATTTTTTAGATTGTTAAAATCCATCTTTCTTAAAAAAATATGCATGTGCTCTGTAAAAAAACCAGGAGATAAAATTACCAATCGAACTTTCGCATTCCATGATTTAAAGAAAGGAATGATGGACATTGATTTTAACCATGCTATGGATTTTGTTTCAAGAAAGCATATTTATAAAAATCTTAAAATAGAAGAATCTAGAAAACTGAATAAAATGAAAGAGAACTACGATAATTTTCATTTTAAGAAAATACCATTTTCTGTTAAAGATGGCATACCTCAGCGTATGGTCTTTGTAGTGTTTAACGAAGATGAGAAGAAAGAGCTAGAGTCAAACTTGCCAGACTGGAAGTTGCATAATGCTTTATTTGAAGTGCAGATCTGGAACCAGAAAGATATACTTGAAATAGCGCCTAGGTTACAATCATATTTTGCTAATTTAAACAATGATAATATAGATGAAATTAGATTCATTGCTGGATTAGAAATAATCAATCAAATTGGAGGTCATTATATTGATTATAGAGCAAAGCCTATAAATTCAATATTCGAACCTGGGAATAAGTATAAAATGTATGCTGGGTTGCAGCCAATTAATCCACAAAATAAGCGAGTTCTTATGTCAAATAGGATATTAGGATCTGCTCAATCTAGCCCTATTTTAACCGAGGCACTTGATGGCTTTTATAATGAAGGTTCCGAGGTGCGAAGTGCTCTTCCTTATATAATATCCAAAAATATGTATACATATAAACCAGTGCTTGTTTTGCCATCTGCTTATGTTGGTCCTGCCGATGGGTATTATGGGCAAAATGATTCTTATTTTTCAATAATACGACGTTCTTTAAAAAAATGTGAGAGATCTACTATTAATGAAAGGCATGGAAATTGGGCGTTGATAGAATAAAGTTTAATTTATTTTTTGTTGTATTGCCTGACGTTTTTATTGTGATCATTTAGGTTGTTACTAAAACTGTGGCTGCAGTTATCTTGTGTTAGAACAAAATATAGCGCATCGGTATCATCTGGCTCTACTACAGCGTCAATTGATTTAATTCCGGGACATGAAATAGGAGTTGCTGGTAAGCCTTTGATGTAATATGTGTTAAATTCTGATGGAATTTGAAGATCAGCTTTGGTTAATTTTCTATTTAATCTGTATTTACCTTGTGTAATTGCATATATAACTGTTGGATCAGCCTGAAGTTTCATGTTGCGTTTAAGTCTGTTGAGGAATACTGCTGCTATAGTTGGTCTTTCGTAATCAAGTATAGCTTCCTTTTCAACTATTGAAGCAAGAATGAGGACTTCTGAGCGACTATTTATAGGAAGAGACTTATGTAATAGTTTTTGCATGGCACTATTCAACGCGTTAGTCATTTTTTTGTGCATCTGATCTACAATTTGCTGTTTGGTATCTCCATAGCTAAAGAAGTAAACAGAAGGCAATAAAAATCCTTCTGGAATATTTTCATTTAACTTACCTAGCAATCTATCTTCTGAATTGACTTGATTAATAATTTCTTGCACCGTGAATCCTTCTGGTATGATTAATTTATGTACTACGGATTTGCCTGTAACAAGTGTTTTTAGAACCTGCTTTATTGATGCGTGATCAGTAAAAAGATATTCTCCGCTTTTCATTGGCTTATGAATAGAATAAATTTTAGCAACAATAGTAAATAATCTTGGATATTGCACTATTTGTTCTTGGTATAGTTTTTCACTAATTTTTGATATCGGCAAATTTTGCTCGATAATTATAGTTTTTTTTGATTCTAATGGGCCTGGGCTAAATAAACATAAAATAAACACATTAACGGTGATAAATATCGCTATGATACCAGTGATAACTAAAGCTTTTAAAGTAACTAAATTTTTAATCATTATGCGTTTTTATTTTTAACTTCTTAATTAATTGAATTGCAGCATCTTTTTCAGCGTCCTTGATTGATTTGCCGCATCCTTTTGCATTAAAATTTTTTATTTCTACAGAAATCGTAAACTTTGGCGCATGAGCAGGACCCTCTGATTTAATCAATTTATATTCTGGAATTTTACCATATGCTTTTTGCGACCATTCTTGTAGTATAGTCTTAGCATCCATCAGGCTAAAATCATGATTGATCATAAAATCAGACCATAATCGCATTATTACTATTTTTGCATTATAAATACCGCCATCTAAATATATCCCTGCAATTAAGGCTTCCATGGCATTTTCTAAATTGTTTTTATTTTGCCTACCACCCATATTATCTTCAGCAATAGTCATGATAATATATTTGTGCAGATTAATATTAGATGCAATTTGAGATATTGCTTCCTTACATACCAAATGCGCACGCATCTTAGCTAATTCACCTTCTTGGCAATCTTGTATTTGTTCAAACAATGCTTCTGTGATAATAAAATTTAGCAATGAATCACCTAATAATTCAAATCTCTCATAGTTTGGATCATTTTTGTATTTTCTTTTCAATGACGGATGACTTAATGCCTCTATTAAAAATTTTCTATTTTGAAATTTATATTCTATAGATTTCTCTAACTCATCTAATTGATCATCTGTAATTTGAATTTTTTTCATATCAATAAATAATTTAAATTTCGTATAAGCTCTTAAATATTCTATTAAATCTTATTGCTTTAAACCACGAAAATATAGAAGAGAGATCCTGAAAAATATTTCTACCAGGGCGAAATAAAACGAGTTTATCAGAAAAGATTATAAAGTGGGCTTTTGCAATTAAATTTTCAAATGGAACGTATCCTAAGTCATATCTACTATCATTGGATTGGTTTCTATTGTCTCCCATGAAAAAATAGTGATTTTCTGGAACATAGAACGGTCCAACATTAATTTCTGCTTTTGCTACACCGAAAGTTCCTTCTGTGTAATATGCATAGTAACTGTTATTATTTGGTAGAGTTTCTTTGTATTTTAAATATTTAGCGCCATCATCATCAGTGATACTCCCTACCAACTTTCTTTTAATTGGAGTATTGTTGATATGTATAACATTATTAATTATTTGCACTTTATCACCAGGTATCCCTATCAAGCGTTTAATATATTGTATGTTTTTGCTAGGGACTTCCATAATTATTATATCACCCTGATTTGGCTGAGAGCCAAAGATTCTGCCTTTAAATAAATTCATAGTTATAGGAAATGAATATTTGCTATAACCATAAGAATATTTCGTAGATAATAAGTAATCACCATCAAGTATAGTCTGTTTCATTGATCCTGTTGGCACGCAGTATATTTGTATTGCAAATGTTTTTATTGCAAACGCTAAGAATAGAACGAATATTAAAGATTTTATTTCGCTGTAGACTTTAGATTTATTAATTGACATAAAAATAAAATGAATTTATATACATAGCCAATACTAACATTAAAATTTTTGAAATCTAGTAGTTTATATGAGATTTAACAAATCATTTTGTTCGCCAAACCGTTCTCAAAGGAATAGTAAAATAGAGTATATAATCATACATTATACCGGTATGAAATGCTCTGATGGGCTAACAAAATTATGCGACAAGGAATCAAAAGTGAGTGCGCATTATTTTATTAAACAAGACGGCGAGATATTTCAATTAGTTGATGATTCTTACATTGCTTGGCATGCAGGAAAAAGTTACTGGAAAGGGCTAAGCGAGTTAAATAAATGCTCGATAGGAATAGAGCTTGATAATCTTGGCATGCATAAATTTAGCCAAGTACAAATGAATAATTGCATAGAACTATGTAAGCATTTAATAAAAATACATTCAATCCCGCCAAAAAATATATTAGGGCACAGTGATGTTGCTCCTTCTCGTAAAATTGATCCTGGAATATTTTTTAATTGGCGAATGTTAGCATCTCATGGTTTAGGCGTGAAGTATCAAAATCAAGATATTACTGACTTCGATGATAATAGTAATAAGATTTTATATAATTATTTAGATTTCGGAGATGGTATAGTTAAATTACAGTCTAAGTTACAAAAAATAGGTTATCAGATCAGCGTTAATGGTAGTTTTGATGAGCAAACTAACTTTGCTATTAAGGCCTTCAATCTGCATTTCAATCCAGATTCTATAAAATTAAGCCAAAAATTTAATTTGCAGCTTTTACATGAATATATATGTTCATGGGATGAGAGATCGGAGAACATTATGAATTTATTATTAAATTCATAATGACACATATTTATATGAACTGCTATCCTTTAATATTTTGCTCATAAACTCATTATTGAGTGCGTGACTAGTTTTATTGCAATAAAAGGTTCCAATAATGCTTGTATCAATAGATATATCACCTATAAAATCAAGTAATTTGTGTTTTGCAAATTCATTATTATCTCTTAAACCTTCTGGATTTAGGATTAAATCATTATGTTTATCAATTGCGATGGTATTATCCAATGAAGCTCCTAACGCCAAACCTTGGTCATGTAAATGATCTAAATCTTGTATAAATCCAAATGTTCTAGCATGTGCAATATCATTATTAAATGAGCATTTCTGAGAAAATTTAGCACTTTGCTTGCCTATCACTTTATCTTGGAAATCAATCTCCATATTAATTTCTAAAGATTCAGATGGAATAGCTAATATTTTAGAGTCATTATACTCCAACATGCTCTCTTTAACGATTTTGATATATTTTTTAGCTTTAGGTTGATCTTTAATTCCAGAGCATTGAATCATAAAGACAAATGTTTTGCTACTGCCATCCATAATTGGAACCTCTGGACCATCGATTTCAATGATTAAATTATCCACGCCACAACCCCAAATAGCAGCCATTAAATGCTCTATAGTTGAGATCTCCACTTGATATTGATTACTTATATTAGTTGACATAAAAGTACTTGCTACATTTTTATAAGATGCAAATACAACACTTTTGTCATCGCATACATCTGTCCTGATAAATACTATACCAGTATTAGGTTTAGCGGGCTTTAGAGTGATTTTAGTTAACTTGCCAGAATGCACTCCAACTCCACAGCACGTGACAGACCTCATGATGGAACGTTGATTTGCTCTCATATCGAATAAAGATTATTTTTACTATATATACATTTCATAGTACATTATAACTTTCGGGAATTCAAGAAAACATAGGTATTAACAAGTATATTAAAGCTTTGAATAATCAACATTATGAGCGCATCTTGAAAATTTTTCTGGACATAAGCGTTGATTAGGGTAAACCACAGAGCAAGGATTGATATCATCTTGGCTTAACATAGATGCAATTATATCACATAACGAGCTAATAAAAAATTCATTTATTCTTAACGTTGGCACCCTTAGATATTCTATTGCGTAATCATTTGTAAGTTCTTTATATTCTATATCTAGCTCAACCAAAGTTTCTGAATGTTCAGATACAAAACTAATTGGCACTATAATCAATGATTTATTTTCTCTACAGGCAGTTTTAATTTCATCCTCAGTACTTGGAGTTAACCATTCAATTGGCCCAACCTTACTTTGGTATGTAATTTTATAATCTAACACATCAAGATCTTGAAGAATATGATTGACGCTTTGTTCAATTTGCCATTGATATGGATCTCCAGACTTAATAATTTTTACTGGTAATGAATGAGCTGAGAATAAAATTCTAAAATTATTTTTATCATTTAATTTTGCAATATAACTCTTAATTAAAGACGTATGAGCCTTGATATATTTTTCATGATTTGGGTAACAACATGCAATTTTTACATTAGCTTTTAAATTGTGATTTTTCATTGTCTTTAGAAAATCTTCGATTGAAGAGCGTGTTGTAGTTGTAGAAAATTGAGGGTATAGAGGCACTAATAATATGTCCGATGGATTGTATTTACTTACATCTTTTACAACATCATTAGACATTGGATGCCAATACCTCATGCATATAAATAATTCAAAATCATCATTTAATGCATCTTGAAGATTACTACGTAAAGCTTCTCTCTGGAGTTTTGTTTCTTCTAATATAGGAGATTTGCCACCAAGATGATTATATATCTCTATAGCAGTTTTTTCTCTTGTTGTAGATATTAATTTAGCTAAAAACCACCTAATATATTTAGGCAATGTTATTATGTTTTTATCATAAAATAAATTAAATAAAAAATCTTTAACATCCTTCTTTGAATCTGGCCCACCAAGATTAAATAATACGATTGCTATGCGCTTTTTATTTTTTGAATTTTCTGACATAATCTATTACTAATTGCACATTATCCGTAGGCGTTTCTGGCAAAATACCATGACCTAAATTAAATATGAAATTTTTGCCATGTAATTGTTCCATGATATCGTTAACTTTTTTTATTATTAATTCACTCGAAGATAATAATGTAATTGGATCTAAATTGCCCTGAACAACAATTTTCTTACTCCATTTAGCCATGACGTCTATCGGCACAAATTGATCTACGCCTATAATATCTATCTTTGTACGATTAATGTAATCTTCGTATAAAAATCCAGAACATCTTGGAAATCCGATTACTGGAATGTTTGGATATTCCTTCTTAATTGCTTCTACGATATGCGTAGTTGGATTGATGACGAATTCAAAATACTCATCTCCAGAAAGCATTCCAGCCCAAGAATCAAATATCTGCAGGACATCTGCTCCAGCTTTAATCTGGCCCAGTAAATGTTGAATTGTATGCTGAGTGATGAAATCTATCAAATTTTTAACTAAATCTCTATCTTGATAAATCAATTTTTTACTTGATATAAATTTCTTGCTAGAGCCTCCTTCAAGCAAGTAGCTGCAAACTGTCCATGGAGCCCCTGCAAAGCCAATCAAAGACTTATCTTTAGGAAGTTTTGCTCTCACATTGTTAATAGCTTCATACACTTTTTGCAAATTACCTATTCTTCTTAGATCAAACCGCGCCATATCATCTTGTGATTTAAACTGGCGTAATACTGGTCCTACTTCTTTTTCAAATGTTACATCCCAACCTAAGGAATGAGGCAGAACTAAAATATCTGAAAATATAATCGCAGCATCAAAATCAAAACGCTGTATTGGCTCTAAAGTAACAGTAGATGCCATAACTGGATCGTAGCATAAATCTAAAAAGCTATTAACAGACAATCTAATTTTTCTATATCCATCGAGGTACCTACCAGCTTGACGCATAAACCATATTGGAATGGTGTCGTTGCTAGATCTATTAAAAATTCCCATGTTTCACCTACCAACAACCAAGATGATAAGAATATCCAAAATCATTTGGTAAATCATTGTAATTTTGACCGTACCTCCTTTTAAGAAAAGTATCAACATTATTTGGTACAAAAAACTCATACCCTTCAAAAACATGTTTTTTTAAAGGAAATACATCTGTAAAATTAAAATATGAATCATCTGGACTGTCTTTTCCTGACATACGAGTCACACGAGTCATGACCATATAGTTATCAAGATCATCAGATGGTCTTGATTGCTTTATTTGATCGAAACGATCTAAAATCTTGTTTTTTACGTATGATCTATTAAATGTTTTTAAGAAATTCATCCAGTAAATATACCTAGATTGATCATTAAAATCATTTTTTGAAATAAAAACATGACTAAAAATATCAAATGAACCAAATTTATTTGTAAAAAACCACAAAAATTGCTTTTGATCCCCATGTTGAGGTTCTAAACTTATGCCATAAGATGGGTCCTGAGCGAGGTTTTTTAACTTCATTAAATTCTCTTCTGTCATTCCAATATCAACATCATCATCCCATGGTATGAAGCCATTATGACGTGCAGCGCCCAATAATGTCCCGTAATCTAGCCAATACTCTACATCATGCTCTTTAGCAAATTTATCAAATTCTACAAGTGTTTTTAATAAAGAAACTTGTTCTGTTCGTACTCTTCCTTGAGCTTTTGGAATATTTTCAATTCCACCACTCAAATTTTTAATTATAAATTTATTTTGACCATGTAATAATTTTACCTCGTTAGATAAGTTCTTAATTGAGATAAATCCATATATTAAAGCAAATGCAATTAAAGAATTAAATGCAAAACGGACCATTCTAATAATTTTCTAATAATTAATCAGTTTCAACTAAGAAAATACATGATTTTAGAAAAATTTCAAAGGTTAAATAAAATAAAAAATTCCAAATCCTATTATAACAATGTACATGATGCGCAAGTATCAGCATGTTTTATAGCCAAAGCTTCTGCTTCTACAATAATATATGAATCTAATGCAGATTCAATGCAACTTGATAATACATTCTCTAGCATGGATGTTATGCTATCGCTGTTAAATATTTCATCAAGATGATTCATGCTCTCATACATTTCTTCAAATCTGTTAATTAGAGATGATTTTTGGTTTAAACTAGATTCTATAAATCTATTTGAAATGTTTTGATGTGGTTTTAGATTGATATCAATTATCTTATTTTGCATTTGAAAGATCTGAGGTATCGGTATGCCATCATCATACATTGCATTAAATAAGTTGGCATTTAATTGCTGCATCACTTTATAATATTCATCTTTGTTATTAATTATATATTCGTACAACCCAAGCTTTTGACCTTCTGATAGATTATCAAAAGCAGTTAATAAATAATTCATACATTGAGAATAATCATCATCTTGCTCTTCATTGATGCTGCCATATTCTGGGTGCATTATATCTATTATGCTTAATAACTTTACAATGACTCCGTGAGCAAAACTTGCACCACCATTGTTATACATAGTAAACGCATCAAGAATTTCAGATAAAATAGTAATAATATTATCATGTAACCATTCTTCCTGTTTACTTTGATCGACATTACAAAAATCATGTTTAATATAGCCAAATATTTTATTTAACACATCTTGAAAAGAAATCTCTCTATCGTTAATATTAGTGCGATTATTACTGAATAATTCCATTGCTTTTAATAATGTTTCAGCTAACTTAATTGTATCAAGATTTGTTCGTGCATTTTCCTTACAAATAATTGTCTCTAATGTTCTACAAGAAGAAGATCCGGGACATTCTTTAAATTTGCATTGATATAATTTATCAATGCATTTAGCGAGTTGCATCATAAATGTATCATTAATATTTAACAATACTCCACTTGGTAATTGGAATTGTCGCTCTCCTGTATCACAATAAGACGCAATTTCTTGGATCAATGTTTGTAAAAAAACATCAGCATCAACAAATGATATATCTTCTTGGGATGTGATTCTGTCAATCAATCTTGCATAATGTAAATCTACAGTTGTGCTATGAGTGGATTGAGCATTACCTGAAATTTTTGTTAACTCTGATTCTAAAAATTCTTCTGTATTTAGACCTTGTCTTGCGAAAAACAGAATATCAGCATCGCTCATACAGCATCTGATTGCAATAGGATAATGACCAACTTTGTGATTAATATCAAAAATAGGTAAACCATCATCGTATTTAAGTGTCAATACACTTTTGATTAATTCAATGCTATCTGAAAGATAGAAGTCAAAATGAATTGCAAGAGCATCTTGTATTTTGTTTGTATCATAATCAATATTTAATTTTCTGCATGCACATAAAATTAATCTCAATGATTCGTGATCATTTTGCGAAATCAGTTTCATTAACAATTTCTTATTAAGAAGACCTTCTTCTTCAAGCATTGCTTGCACTTCTTCTTCTGGGATATTTTCTAACAATAATTTTAGTATTTCAGTATTACAAGATAACTCACGTAGATTCTCATCCCTTGAGAACAAATAATCATTGTTAATGATAGATCGAAAATGTTCAGTAGATAGATACTTAGCAAGTTTTGTAATTAACTCTGGATTGGCATCTTTAATTACTATAAGTCTTAAAATAGATATATTAGAAATTGTTTGATCTCTTTGCTCTGCGCTCATACGTTGCATTACGCAATCAAATAATTCTGGATGAATTGTAAAAATATCAATAATTTTGTAAAAAAAATTCTCGTTATATTTACCTAAAAAACATTCTAATTGCTTTTGGGAAATATTTTCTATTACTATTTTGACGATTTCTATTTCTTCATGTTCATTATTTATTAATTCTTTCAATTGATTATTTTTGATACTACGTATTTTGCGTTGTAATTTTGATTGATCGCCTCTGTGCATTAAGTTAATCAAATTTGCTATTAATTCTTGCATTTTATTTAATATTATTTAATAAAATTGCAATAATACAGGAACAAAGTTAAGGAATATATGATCCATTTTATCAAACCTCATAGCATTACCTATCTTTCGTTTTGAGTCCTTTAACAATGGTTATTTTTTTTAATGCGCGAAAAAAGCTTTCAGCAAATGCATTATTTAAAGCTAAATTTAATGCCTAAAATATTAAATACGACTAAAAATAAGACTTGCATTTGTACCGCCAAATCCAAATGAATTTGACAACGCAGCTTTCACATTACATTGTCTTGAGTGGTAAGGAACTAAATCTATCTTAGATGGTTCAGGATTATCTAGATTTAAAGTGCCTGGCACTACATTATCTCGAATAGCAAGAATCGATATAATCGCCTCTATAGCGCCTGCTGCACCAAGTAAATGACCAGTTGCGCCTTTGGTAGAAGACATTAAAACTTTTGAATGATTTTGTTGTTCAACAAACAATTTTTCTACAGCTTGCAACTCAACCTTGTCTCCAATTGGAGTAGAAGTAGCATGAGCATTAATATAATTTATATCTGTAATATCAATATTTGCATCACGAATTGCAGCTTGCATCGAACGAATTGCGCTACTACCGTCTGGAGCAGGGGCTGTAATATGATACGCATCTGAGGTTGAGCCATATCCAATAAGCTCTCCATAAATTTTTGCAGATCTCTTTTTAGCATGCTCTAATTCTTCAAGAACCAATATTCCAGCGCCTTCACTCATAACAAAGCCATCTCTATCTAAGTCCCAAGGTCTTGATGCTTGACTTGGATTCTCATTTCTCGTAGATAAAGCTTTAAGCGCGCTAAAACCGGCAAGTCCTACTGGAGTAATTGGAGCTTCCGTCCCTCCAGTGATTGCAACATCAACATGACCATATCTAATCATATTCATTGCATCTCCTATTGCGTTAGTAGCGCTAGCGCAAGCAGTTACTACAGATTGATTTGGACCTTTAAACCCATATTTAATTCCAATATGCCCTGGTAATAAATTAATCAATGCGGCTGGAATAAAATATGGTGTGACCTTGGAGTTAGTAGAATTACTCAAGCTAATTGATGTGGATTCAATAATTTTAAGACCGCCGATGCCAGAACCTATAACAACAGCAGTTCTAAAGGCTTCATCTTCGTCTCGAGGAGTAAAACCGCTATCTTTTATTGCACAATCCGCTGCAACTAAGCCGTATTGAATAAATAAATCCATTTTTTTTATGTTGCGTGGATCAATAATGTGCTTAGCATTAAAGCCGCTATCTTGAGAACAATCAACAACGCCACCTATCCTTACTGGAAAGCTTTGGGTATCAAATTTATCTATTGTTTTTATTGCAGATTGGCCATCTAATAATTTAGACCAAAATTCTTCAACGTCAAAACCTAGAGATGTTACACAACCAAGGCCTGTGACTACAACTCGCCTTCTAGACATGTTTTAAGCTGTTACTTTCTGTTGGATATAATCTACGACTTGTTTCACATTTGCAAGAGTGCTAGCTTGATTATCTGGTATTTCAATATCAAATGTCGCTTCTATGTTCATAATCAATTCTACTAAATCTAAACTATCAGCAGAAAGATCGTTTGTAAAATTTGATTCTAAAGTAACCTTATTCGCATCTTGACTTAAGGTCTTTGCAATAATCGCTATTACTTTCTTTTCTAAATCGCTTGTATCTGACATAAAAACCTCCAATAAATAAATTTTTTATGATATTAAACTAAATTATAAATAAACATTATTAAATTTGATGACATTAGATATCATTTTAAACCATCAACATTCCTCCATTGACATGAATAGTTTGTCCGGTAATATAAGACGACTCGTCACTTGCTAAGAACGCCACGACGTTAGCCACATCTTCAGGTTTACCTAAAGTTTTACTAGCAATTCTTTGTTTGATAGTATCAATTTGAACATCATTCAATTGATCTGTCATATTAGAAGCAATAAAACCAGGAGCAACAGCATTAATAGTAATTCCTCTAGTTGCTGTTTCATACGCTAAAGATTTAGTCATTCCGATCAAACCAGCCTTAGACGCTGCATAATTTGCCTGACCTGGATTGCCTGTCACACCAACAATTGATGCAATATTTATTATACGACCATATCTTTTTTTCATCATCTTCTTTATAGCTCCCCTATTGAGAGTAAAACTAGATTTTAAATTTACATCCAAAACATCACTAAACATTTCATCTGTCATTTTAATAGACAACATATCCTTAGTGATACCAGCGTTACACACAAGTATATCAAGATCTTCGATATTTTCAATTAAGTTATTACAGCTTACTGGATCCCTTAAATCGCAAGGTGATACAACATAATTATCTCCTAATTCCTTTCCTAAATCTTCAAGTTTTTGGATATTAGTACCGCTAATAATAACATGAGCTCCTAATTTATGCAAAATTCTTGCAATTGCTCCTCCAATACTTCCGCTAGCACCAGTAACCAATGCTGTTTTATTTGTTAAATTAATCATTTGCTGCTTTCAAATCTATATCAACTTTTTCTTGCTCAATATTCATATTCTTAACTTTTGCAGTAATTTCTTCCATAATTTTAGGGTTATTAGATAAATATAATTTTACATTTTCACGTCCTTGTCCCATTTTACTGCCATTATAAGAAAACCAAGCTCCAGATTTTTCTATAATATCCAATGCAACAGCTATATCTATCAGCTCTCCTTCCTTAGAAATTCCAGCGCCGTACATAATATCAAAATCTACCACTCTAAATGGAGGAGCTACCTTATTCTTTACAATTTTCACTCTTGTGCTATTCCCTACAACCTCATCTTTGTCCTTGATTTGACCAACTCGTCTGATATCAAGCCTTACTGAAGCATAAAATTTTAAAGCATTACCCCCAGTAGTAGTTTCAGGACTGCCAAACATAACACCAATCTTCATTCTAATTTGATTAATAAAAATAATTATAGCATTAGTTTTAGCAATAGATGATGTTAACTTTCTTAACGCTTGACTCATTAAGCGCGCCTGAAGACCCATATGAGAATCGCCCATTTCTCCTTCGATTTCTGCCTTTGGAACTAATGCAGCTACGCTATCTACAACAATCAAATCAATTGCGCCAGATCTCACAAGAGTGTCTGTAATCTCTAATGCTTGTTCACCATTATCTGGTTGAGATATGATTAAATCATCAATATTTACATTGAGCTTCTTTGCGTAAATAGGATCCAAAGCATGCTCAGCATCAATAAATGCACAAGTGCCACCAGCTTTTTGAGCTTCAGAAATTGCATGTAAGGTCAATGTAGTCTTGCCAGAGCTTTCTGGTCCAAAAATTTCTATCACTCTACCGCGAGGCAGCCCTCCAATTCCAAGAGCTGTATCAAGCCCTAAAGATCCAGTTGAAATTGATTCGATATTCATAATAGGATTTTGACCAAGCTTCATAATAGAGCCCTTGCCATAATTTTTTTCTATTTGCCCAAGAGCAGCTGCTAACGCTTTTTCTTTATCCATAAAATTAATATTTTTTATAAAATAGTGATTAAGTTCAAACTAACGTAACACATATTTAAAATTTAAAACAGTTTATACCATCCTAATGTAATATCATCAAGTATAAATTTATATATCACAACTAATAAGTTATTAATAACAAAGATCATTAGACAGCTATAGATGAGTACAATAAACATATTAGAAGCAATTATACTATGTTTTTTTAAATTACATTTAATCTCTAGATAAATAATTATCAATTGACAAAAATTTATTTATTGACAAATAGTATCAATATTCATTATCATTTTACTTCAATTTCAAATTATTGAATACTTATAAAAAATTGATAAATCTATGAGTATTGAAAAGAATAAACTTCCTTTAAGTAAGTCTCAGTATATTCAGGCATATAAAGATATGTTGTTATTGCGTAGATTTGAGGAACGTTGCGGTCAACTCTATAGCATGGGATTAATTGGTGGATTTTGTCATTTATATATTGGCCAAGAAGCAGTAGCAGCGGGGGTACAACTTGCTAAGGATGAGAATGATCCAATGATAACAAGTTACAGATGTCACGGACATGCAATTCTATCTGGCGTAGATCCAAAGCATGTATTAGCTGAATTACTTGGTAAAGAAACTGGGTCATCTAAAGGCAAAGGCGGTTCTATGCATTTATTTAATACAAAAGGGCATTTTTATGGTGGACATGGTATAGTTGGAGCGCAAGTTTCACTTGGTACAGGCATTGCATTTGCAGAGCAATATAAAGAAACAAATAATGTATGCTTTGTCTTTTTAGGAGATGGAGCAATAAATCAAGGTCAAGTATATGAGTCATGGAATATGGCTGCTATGTGGAAGCTTCCAGCTGTATATATTATTGAAAATAATGAATATTCTATGGGTACGTCCGTTGCAAGATCAACATCTGTAACAGATTTATATAAAAAAGGATCTTCTTTAGGAATTCCAGGTTATCAAATTAATGGAATGGATGTATGCGAAGTATATTCCGCTGTAAAACAAGCCGCAGAGTTTGTACGCAAAGGCAATGGTCCAATTATTTTAGAAATGAAAACATATCGATACAGAGGCCATTCAATGTCTGATCCAGCTAAGTATCGTACCCAAGAGGAAGTAAAGCACTACAAAGATGATTTAGATCCAATTATTTTTATAAAAAATTCTATGATAAATCAAAAATACATCGATGATAAGAGTCTAGATAAAATTGATGAAGAAATGGCTCAATTGATGAAAGGGATAATTGAATTTGCTAAAGAATCTAAATCACCAGATTCAAACTCTTTATATCAAGATGTTTATGTTGAATAAATAATTAAAAAAAGATATGCAAAAAATCACTGTGCGAGAAGCATTAAACCAAGCAATGGAACATGAAATGCAATGCGATAAAAATGTCTTTATCATTGGAGAAGAAGTTGCGCAATATCAAGGAGCATACAAAGTTACTCAAGGACTACTTGATAAATTTGGCGCTAAGCGCGTTATCGATACGCCAATCACAGAACATGGTTTTACAGGACTTGCTGTTGGTTCTGCTTTTATCGGGCTTAGGCCTATCGTTGAATTCATGACGTTTAACTTTGCAATGCAAGCAATAGATCAAATAATTAATTCTGCCGCAAAAACTCATTACATGTCTGGCGGTGAAGTGAAATGCCCCATTGTATTTCGTGGTCCAAATGGCGCTGCGGCAAGAGTAGGTGCGCAGCATAGCCAAAATTTTGCAGCTTGCTATTCTCATATACCTGGGTTAAAGGTTGTGGCTCCATATAGCGCTCAAGATGCAAGAGGTTTGCTTATTAATGCAATTCGCGATGATAACCCTGTTGTATTTTTAGAGAATGAAATATTATATGGTCATAGCTTCGATGTTCAAGAAGATATTGAGCCTATTGAATTTGGTAAAGCTAATATTGTAAGAGAAGGAAAGGATGTAACAATTGTATCATTTTCTATTCAGGTTGATTTAGCTATCAAAGCAGCTGAAATACTAGAGCAAAATAATATTAGCGCTAAAGTTATTGATTTACGTACACTCAAACCATTAGATGAAGATACAATTATTAAAGCTGTAAAAGAAACTAATCGCGTAGTTATAGTGGAAGAAGGTTGGTTTTTTGCTGGAATTGGTGCTACTATTGCGACAATTATTATGCAAAATGCCTTTGATTATCTAGACGCTGCAGTTGAAGTAGTTTCTGGAAAGGAAGTGCCATTGCCTTATGCAAAAAATTTAGAAGAACTATCCTTGCCAACTATTGATGATATAATCAATGCAGCAAAAAAAACCATATATAAATAAAATAATTATTTAATTATGACAATTGAAATTTTAATGCCAGCTCTCTCTCCAACGATGAATAAGGGGAATATAGCAAAATGGCTAAAAAAAGAAGGTGACAAAATTAAGCCAGGAGATGTAATTGCAGAAATTGAAACAGATAAAGCTACAATGGAATATGAATCTGTAGATGATGGGGTTTTAGGCAAGATTCTATTCAAAGAAGGCAGTAAAGATGTCGAAGTAAATTCTGTTATCGCAATATTACTTGAAAAAGGAGAAGATATATCCGCTTTAAAAGATCAGAAAGTAAATAATTTGAATAAAGTTTTAGATGAAGATAGGGAGTCTAATACAACTAAAGATTTAGATAGAAAAACATCTGACAATGTAGCGCACTCAGAAGCGCAAGAAACTAAGGCAAATATTAGAATATTCGCTTCGCCTCTTGCAAAGAGTATAGCTTCACAGAAAAATATCGATTTATCAAAAATCAAAGGTACTGGACCTTCTGGTAGAATAGTTAAAAATGATCTATTAAATATCACTCATTCTATCTCTGATAATAAAACAAAACGCATCGATCAAGATAAAATAGTTCCTAATAGCAATGTAAGACAAATCATTGCAGATAGATTGTTAGCTGCAAAGCAATCAATACCTCATTTTTACTTATCAATTGAATGTGAAGTTGATGAATTACTTAAGACCAGAGAAGCGATTAATTCTAATCGCGATGAAACGCATCCGAAAATTTCGGTCAATGACCTAATAGTTATGGCGTCTGCAAGGTCATTAAAGGACGTGCCAGAAACAAATTCTAGCTGGAATGAAACCGAAATTATTTATTACAGCAACATCGACATATCTATAGCAGTTGCAATCGAAGGAGGATTGATAACTCCAATAGTCAAAAATGCAGATACAAAAAACATATATGATTTATCATCTGCAATAAAAATTCTGGCAAAAAAAGCTCGAGACAATAAACTAGCGCCTGAAGAATTTCAAGGCGGTGGGTTTACAATATCTAATCTAGGTATGTATGGAATTAAACAATTTAATGCAATTATTAACCCACCTCAATCTGCTATACTTGCAGTTGGAGCTGCTTTTCAACAGGCAGTGTTTCGGGATGGTCAATGTGTACCTGCAAATATAATCAATTTCACCTTATCATGTGATCACAGGGTTGTAGATGGTATCATTGGAGCTAAATTCCTAAATACCTTTAGGAAATATATCGAAACACCTATATTAATGTTAATATAAGATATAATAAGTTTAGGTAAATATGGATAATAAATATGATGTCACAGTTATTGGCGGTGGTCCAGGTGGTTACGTTGCAGCAATTAGAGCTGCTCAACTTGGTAAAAAAGTAGTATTGATTGAAAAAGAACATTTGGGTGGTATATGCTTAAATTGGGGATGTATCCCAACTAAATCATTGTTACAATCTGCAGAAATAATTGAAAAATGTACGCATGCGAAAGATTTTGGTATCAATATTAGTGGAAGAATTGACATTGACATTAAAAAGATCGTAAAAAAATCTAGAGATATTTCGAATAAACTATCAACTGGTGTTAAATCATTGCTCAATAAAAACAAGATAACAGTAATTGATGGATTTGGATCGATAGTGAATTCTAATAAAGTTAAGGTTAAAATACTTGGATCTAATAAAAATGAAATAGAGCTCAATACAAAAAATATTATTATCGCAACTGGCGCAAGAAGTAGGATTATCAATGGATTTGAACCTAATGACAAAAATATCTGGACTTCAAAAGAAGCAATGATACCAACTAACATACCAAAATCTATAGTAATTGTTGGCTCTGGAGCCATTGGTGTAGAATTTGCATCATTTTATAATTCATTAGGTGTAGATGTTAGTATAATAGAAATGCAAAACACAATCCTTCCTACAGAAGATAGAGATATTTCACAAATTGCTCGTAAAATTTTTGAAAAGAAAGGCATTAAATTTTATACATCTAGCAAATTACTTGATCAAAAACAAATTAACAATGATTGCATCGAGGTATCCTTTGAGTCTAATGATAATAAAATACATAAAATAAAAGCTGATAAATTATTAATGGCAGTTGGAATAGTGGCAAACACTGAAAATATAGGCCTAGAAAATACAAAAATTAAGCTAGAAAAAGGTCATATTGTTACAAATAAATATATGCAAACTAGCGATGCTAACATATATGCAATAGGTGATGTTACAGCTCCTCCTTGGCTTGCTCACAAGGCTAGTCACGAAGGTA
This sequence comes from Rickettsiaceae bacterium, assembly GCA_045106955.1. Classification (GTDB taxonomy): domain Bacteria; phylum Pseudomonadota; class Alphaproteobacteria; order Rickettsiales; family Rickettsiaceae. The sequence continues at coordinate 29,042 of JBGCFO010000010.1, forward strand.
CGATTGCAGCAGAACATTGTTCTGGAGTCAAAACGCATGCAATTGATAAGCTCAACATACCATCTTGTATTTATTCTATGCCGCAAATAGCTTCTATTGGACTTACAGAAGAAATGGCTAAAGACGCTGGTTACGATATATCTGTTGGAAGATTTCCTTTTATGGCTAATGGTAAAGCTCTTGTATTAGGAGATGAAGAAGGTATGATCAAGGTAATATTTGATAAAAACACAGGTGAACTTCTTGGTTCGCATATGATTGGCAGCGAAGTAACGGAATTAATACAAGGATATAGCATTGCCAAAACCTCTGAATTGACGCATGAAGAGTTAATAAATACTATTTTTCCTCATCCAACTTTGTCTGAAATGATGCATGAAGTGGTATTGGCTAGTTATAAAAAAGCCATTCATATCTAATACTTAAACAATAAATATATATATGTTCAATTTACTGACACAAAACCTTAATAAGATTTTTGATAAAATGCGTAGTAGCGGCGTTTTATCAGAGGAAAACATCGAAAGTGCAATACGTCAAATTAGAATTGCTTTGCTTGAAGCAGACGTTGCACTACCAGTAGTGAAAGATTTTATTAATGAAGTCAAATCTAATGCCATAGGGCAAAAAGTTATAAAATCTATCTCGCCCGGTAAAATGATGATAAAAATTATTCATGATGAAATGATAAAAATTTTGTCCATGGATAATATGGAGTTAAATTTACAATCAAACCCGCCGATCAATTTCTTACTTAGCGGCCTTCAGGGTAGCGGAAAAACCACAGCTAGTGCTAAACTTGCATTAAAATTAAAACAAGATAATTATAAAATCCTATTAGTTTCTCTAGATAACTATAGACCTGCTGCAAAAAAACAGCTTGAAATACTAGCAAAGTCAGTGAATATAGATAGCTTACCAATTATCGATGGAGAAAATCCAATTGATACAGCGCAACGAGCAATGAAGGAAACTGAATCTTCGGGGCATCAAGTGGTAATATACGATACAGCTGGACGACTACATGTTGATGATGAAATGTTAATAGAGCTTGCTAAGATACAAACCCTAGTAAATCCACTGGAACACTTACTCGTTCTAGATTCAATGATTGGGCAAGATGTGACAAATATTGTTAATAATTTTAATTCATTGCTCAACATTACTGGAATGGTGCTATCTAGAATTGATGGAGATAATAGAGGTGGTGCGGCATTAAGTGTAACGTACATGACAAAAAAGCCAATTAAACTTCTTAGTAATGGAGAAAAATTATCTGATATTGAAATATTTGATCCAAAAAGGCTAGCTTCTAGAATATTGGATATGGGAGATATTGTTTCATTAGTTGATCATGCAGGTAGCATAATAGATCAAAATGAATATGAAGCAGCTGCAAAAAAGATGCGACAGGGGACATTTAACTTAAACGATTATTTATCGCAAATTAAAAATATTACAAAACTTGGCGGATTCAGCAAAATCATATCAATGTTGCCAGGTGTGAGTAAGATGACTGATAAGATTAATGCAAATATTAATGAGAAAACCTTTCGCCAACAAGAAGCAATCATTTTATCTATGACAAAAAAAGAACGCAACAATTATAAAATACTTAATGGCTCTAGAAAAAAACGCATTGCACAAGGTTCTGGTACTAGCATACAGCAGGTCAATATCTTGCTAAAGCAATTCAAGCAAATCAGTGAAATGATGAAAAAGGCTGGTAAAATGGATCCTAAAAAATTAATGAGTGGCAATTTTGGTGGCCTTAGTAAATTTTTACCAAAATAAATATCATAATATTATAAATTTTTTATTGCCAATGGGTCAAGTTAACTTATTATGTTATGTATACAAGGGTTAACTGTCAAAGTCAGGAGTAAATTTACATCAAGATCTTATAAAACTTATCTACTAGATCATCCTTTCTTAATTTTGGATTTTCTTTAATGATATTGCGGTAAATTTCTAATTCTGCTGGTTTTGGAGATAAAACATGCTTTACCCATCCTAGTCCACTAATATTAAATTTCATCAGTAAGGAAACATCATCTACTTTCAATAAAAATGTACGTGAATTTAATGCAAATGCAGAAATTGATTGAAATTCTTGTTTACTCAATTGCAACATCTTGTCTAGATTAGCAACTTGCATATCTTGAGGTAAAATAATCTTTGTATTTATAATTTTCATAAATTTTATAGCAGTCTGATTATTTAATTTTGATAAATCACATGGATCATAATTACATAATAAGACTCCCGAAACTTTTTCAGTGTATTTTACTTGCTCTTCAAACATCTGATAAAAATGATTTAAATTAAATATTTTATTCATATTATCAAACACTAATATTGGATTATCATCTTTTTGAATATGATTAAAATTATAGCTTAATGCGTATATAATAGCTTGACGCATGCTATTATTAATATTACGATCTGTTATAAATTTATCTTGCAAGTCAGTATCTAGCGGATAAGGATTAGTCTTATTAAAGTGTTTTTCTGTAAAATTATATAAATTTACTCCAATAATTTGATTAGCTTTTATATTAATATTTTCTAATCCATCAAATAAACCCTCGTATCGACCGCCAGATTTAAATACTGATAAACGCTTTTCAATGATTTGCCCTGAATCACCGGAAAAATTCAACGTTTCTAAAATCTTAGACAAGCTACGCTCTTTGATGTCTATAGTAAATATAACATCTACAAAGCCATTTAATGTTTTTAATTCCTTGTCATTAAGTGGTTGATAGCAATGATTACATAATATCTTCATAAACTCATATAAAAACTTCATAGAATCTTCTGTCTTATGAATTATAAATGGATTAATCATTTTATTTTTTAATTCAATCCATTGACCTGAGATAGCATTAATAAAAATTTCAGCGCAATCATTGTCTGTAAAATACAAAATAGTAGGGCTAATCTTAGTTGATTCAGATATCAAAAAATTCGAGAATGTAGTTCTACCGCTCCCTTCAACGCCAAACACACAATTTACACCTTTGTGATTTTTATCGTATAAATACATAAAATATGGCGTATTGTAATAAGTTGGAAAAATTGTAATATATTCTCCCCATTCTTTTGTCTTAACTCCTAATGGAGTTGCTTGTATTGAAGCAAAAGCGCAACTATTTCTTAAAATTGTTGGAACCAAATTTGCAAGAAAACTAAAATTACCAGGTAATTGCGCCCAAAATACTTTTTCTAATTTCATATCTTCTTTGATGTGTGCAACGCCTAATTTAGATAATGCATTTGACAATTTATTGAGATTTTGCGCTACCCCATCTAAGCTATCATGAATTACAGACATTGAGATAGATTGCATACAAAACTTATCTAGGCCAGCATTATCTGATGCCATAATAGCATCTAAACCTGTATCTTGAAATAAATCAGGATCTCTGCTGACTTCAAGAATGTATTTATTATGTTTAAAGGCTTTTTTAACTAGTTTTGGCCTCGCAAGAAAAAGAACTTCAGTGATTACAAATTCTATAGGTAATTGCATTAACCCTTCCAATGTATTGACATCAATTTCATGATATTCATGCAAAGATAATATCTTCATAAATTTTATATTTTTATCATCTGAAATTTCTAATGCATCATGTCCTATTGCGTATTTTTGTAAGGCAATTTGTTTTGATAAATCAACTGTATCAATATATATATCCTTCTTATGCATATGAATTATTTGATAATAAAAAGAGAGCACAGTTGAAATGCTCCTTCCATCATTGGTTTTAGAAATGCCTAGTTTTACTGGATTATATTGACCTAAATAACTAATAATATTATCTACTGTTTTATTTAAATGAGATGCTTCATAATCAAAATACTGATTATGAAAACTTTTAATCACATTTGTTTTTAGAGAATTGATAAATGCTGTAAAATTTTTTACTCCAAGAGCACTTGAATCATGAACTATAGTAATATATATAATATTTACAAATTTTCTATCCCATTCATTTTGTTTAATCCATACTTCATGAACATTAGATGCAAAAGGGTCGTCATGATAAGAACCACTATCTAAATTTGCACGTGATCTTACAGTGTGTATCCACAAAGCCATGTTTTTTGTCATATATTTAGCAATAGCTTTACGTAAATCACTGCGCAATTTAGGTAATACTTCGCTCGTATGATATGCGCTAATTCCTTGAATCTCAATTGTTTGGAACATTTCACCATTTTTAGTTATGATAATATTTTTATCATAATGATAAGCAATTGGAATAAATCTACTTGAATCGTGATTGTACAAATCTTGATCGTATTTTCTGAAGTTATTAAAAAACATTATTGCGTAACTATCGTAGGTAATAGTATTATAGTATAAGCAAGTTGTTAGATTTGCTATTATAATTAATATTAAATAATCAATTTTTATGGACAATGTTGAAATTATATATACAGATAAAATATCATGCAGTGGTAATAGTGAGTTATATGACCATCCTAAAATATACCTCCAACTAGAAAGCGGCACAAATTCGGCGACTTGTCCTTATTGCAGTAAAAAATTCATCAGGCAGTATGTCAAAACAAACTTAGATGGATAAAAGATCTTTTTTAATTGCAGGTTTTAGTGCGTTTGTGCAATATTATGACTATCACCTATTTGGGTTGCTTGCATCTAAAATATCGCAAGAATTTATACCATCTACAAATCAAGCAACTCAATTAACATATACATATCTCATTCTTGCAATCTCATTTATTGCAAAACCAATTGGAGCTATAATATTAGGCAGGATAGGAGATATAAAAGGCAGGTCAAATAGTTTTACAATTAGCTTACTTGGTACGGCTATAGCATCTCTTATTATCTCTCTGACTCCAGGATATAAATTATTTGGTATATTTAGTATATTTATCTTAATAATAATGCGCATGATCACCTGCGCTATGATCTCTCCAGGCGTAGATGGCGTAAGGCTTTATATATACGAAAATATCGCTAAACAACGCCAATGTTTTGGAGTTGCTTTATCAAGTATATTTATGCAAATGGGAAGTATGATTGCAGCTGTTTCTGCAGCTTTTTTTACATTAGATATATTTCCTGAATTTGCTTGGCGTGGAAGCTTTACCTTAGGAGCATTAATGGGAACAATTCTAGTGCTAATCAAACTCAAATACAATATCGCAGATATTATAAATATAAAAACAACGAAACAATACGGGAAATATAGCAATGCAAGTATTGTTAGTATTATTGGCAATCATCTAAAAATATTTATACTATCCGCTGTAATTTGTGGTTCAATAGGTAGTATGCATCAATTTTTAATTATTTTCTTTGGTACTTATAATTTTGCAATATTAAAATCTCTTGATCAGCCAACTATGCAATCTTATACCGCATTTGCTATAGCAATATACATGATTTTTAGTATTATTAGTGGTTTGGTTGGAGATATAATCAATCGCTACCAACTAGTGTTATGGGCAATTATCGCATTGATTATTGTTAATATTTATATGATGTTTTGGATAAAACAGCATATGCAATTAAATATATTTATATTCTTTTTAAGCTCTGCAATACTTGCGTTTATTACTATACCATCTGCAGTTATAATAAAAGAATCTATCCCAATTGAAACCAGGTATCGCATTTTCAGTATTGCTCATGCTTTTGGCTCTATACTAATTTCTGCGCCAACAAATTTTTTTGCAGCTAAACTATATTACACTACTCAACTTACGTGGGCGCCAATTTTATATTTTATTATTATTAACTTAATTATGTTTATTGCTGTAAAAATGCTGATATCTACCCAAGCTAAATTAAGCAAGACTTAGCAAAGTCATTGCGAAAAATTTCCAAACCTTTATCTGTTAATGGGTGAGAAATCAATTGCTGACACAACTTCCATGGTATAGTAACAACGTCAGCGCCGTTCAATGCGCATTGATATACATGATATGGATGACGAATAGACGCTGCCAAAATTTTTGTAGTAAAATTATAATTACTGTATATTTTCTTGATGTCGTGAATGAGACGAATTGAATCATAACCAATGTCATCTACCCTTCCTAAAAATGGCGAAACGTAATACGCTCCAGCCTTTGCAGCAACAATGGCTTGATTAGGAGAAAAGCATAATGTCATATTAACTTTTATCTCTCTTTTAGATAAATGCCTGCATAATTTGATTCCATCATATGTGATAGGCAATTTAATTACTATATTAGATGCTATATCCAATAAATTATACGCTTCAGACATCATATCATCAAAACTGCTACTATTTACTTCTAAACTAACATCTCCATCAATCACATCGCAAATTTGCTTTATATGATCTTGAAACTTAACATTTTGTAATTTAGAAATTATGGATGGATTAGTTGTAATACCATCGATAATTCCTAAATCCACAGCAGATTTAATTTCTGATAAATCTGCTGTGTCTAAAAATAATTGCATTATAACCTCGACAAAATTTTATCTAATTGCTCTAAATCCTTATATTGAAGTATCAATCTTCCACCAACTTTATATGCTTCTATAGTAACTTTAATCCCAAATTTTTTAGATAAATTACCAGCTAATATTTGCAGTTCATTATTATCATTGCTAATTGACAACTTCTTTTCCCCTGGTTCTTGAGCAGTATATTGCTCTTTATTCCAATTTTTTACAATATTCTCTGTATCTCTTACGCTTAAACCATTGCTAACTATGTACTGAGCTATTTCTTCTGCGTGCTCATGACCAACCAAACACCTTGCATGACCCATGCTAATCAATCCATAATTCATTTTATCTTTCACATATTGAGGCAATTGATTTAATCTAATCATATTAGAAATATAACTCCTGCTCTTTCCTATGGCTATAGCTAATTTATCATGAGTGTATCCAAATTCTTTGATTAACTTTTTAAATCCCTCAGCCTCTTCTATAGCAGATAAACCTTCTCTCTGTATATTCTCTACTAGAGCTGTTTCTAAAATTTCTTGGTTATTGAAATCGCGTATAATAGCTGGAATTTCACTTAAACCTATTAACTTGCAAGCTCTCCAGCGCCTTTCTCCTGCGACAATCATATATTTATTTTGATAAGCATTAACTATGATAGGTTGCAATACACCAGAACGTTGTATAGAATCAGCTAATTCTTTAATTTTATCATGTTCAAAATGTTTGCGCGGTTGATCTTTGTTTGATTCTATCAAGTCTATATTGATTAATTGAGCATATTCCTTCCTTGTATGTTCTAGCACATTGTCTTTTAATAATTCTGATAAACCTTTTCCTAAACTCATTTTTCGTACCTTGCTAATAATTCTTGTGTAAATTCTATATAAGCCATAGCCCCAGAACATTTATGATCATATAATATTGCTGGCATAGAATAAGATGGTGCTTCAGCTAATTTCACGTTTCTAGGGATAACTGTATCAAACACTACCCGCCCTAAATGATCTTTTACATCTTGCATTACCTGATCAGTAAGTTTATTTCTTTTATCGTACATAGTAAACAATATGCCAATAATAGAAAGATTTGGATTTAATTTTCCTTTGATTAACTCGATTGTCTTTAGTAAATGACTCAAACCTTCTAATGAATAAAATTCACATTGCATTGGAATTAATATCTTAGCTGATGACACTAATGCATTAATTGTTAGTAGATTAAGGGACGGTGGACAATCAATAATTATATAATCATAATCTCCATAAATGCAAGATAATAAATTCGATAATATATATTCACGTTTTTTGATACTGCTCAATTCTAAATCAATAACTGCTAAATTGACATTGGATGTAACAATTTGTAAATTTTCAATATCTGTATTTACAATACAAGACTCGATCTCATTATTTAATAATGCATGATATATAGTTTTCTTGCGCATTTGTTGATCTACTCCAAACCCTGTGCTGGTGTTACCCTGAGGATCAAAATCAATAACCAATATTTTTAAACCAAGAGAAGAAAGCGCTGTAGATAAATTCACTACAGTAGTAGTCTTGCCAACCCCGCCTTTTTGATTTACTACGGATAATACATTCTTCATAATTCTACAATCTTCCCATTTCCTGTAATGCTTTGATAAATTTTTGCATCCGATAACTTATTATCATAACTCACTCCTCTAAGTAACAAATATTTATGTCGTACATGTACACCTGATTTTAAAATCTTCTCGATACTGCTAAAAGCTCTTGCTACTAAAATATCGCATGTTATATCAATATTTTCTACCTTTTTTTGTATTATAGTGATAGAATTTTTGGATATTTTAGACGCTTCATGCAAAAATGCGCATTTATTTTTATTTGGCTCGATTAAGGTTACATGCTTAACGCCAGCTATAGATAAGATGATACCAGGTAATCCAGCTCCAGAACCTAAATCCACTAACTCTATATCCTTATCTTTGATAAAATTAATCAATTGCAATGAATCAAGAATATGCCTATTCCAGCAATCCTCTAAAGATTTACGCGATACAAGATTGATAACTTTATTCCATTTTTTTAGCAATTTTTCATATTCTTTCAAAGGAGTAATTATTTCACGTGAAACTTTATAATTTATTAACATGCCTAATATATACAATTATTAAAGTAATTGCCGCTGGGGTAATGCCAGGAATATTTTTTAGCTCTCCTATTGAAGATGGATTGTGATAAGTAAGCTTTTCTTTAACTTCTAATGATAAACCTGGAATTATATCGTAGTTCAAATTACTCGGTATTGGAAGATTCATTTCATTACGTAATAATTTTATATCTTCTCTTTGTTTTTCTAAATAAGCTGAATACTTTGATTCAATAGATAAATAATCTATGATTTTTTGATCAAATTCATTCAGTTTTGGGCATAGAGTTAATATTTTATCTAATTCGCATCCAGGCATTCCCAGCAAATTAAGAACTGATTTTTTTTCTCCATCTAAGGAGATATTAATACCAAATTTTTGTAGTTCATGAGGAGTGTATGATATGGCTTTTGCTATATTAGTAGAATTATTAATATCTTCGCATTTTTTTTGAAATGATTTTTTTCTTGGAGACTGCACAAGGCCAATATCAATACCTATCTGAGTTAGACGCAAATCTGCATTATCAGCTCTTACAGATAATCTATACTCTGATCTTGATGTAAACATACGATATGGTTCTGTTACGCCTTTATTGATTAAATCATCTATCATGACGCCGATATAAGAATCTCCACGGGTAAGAGATAATTTTCCTTGAGCGCCTGCAACTAAGCCTTGAGCTGCAGCTTCTTCATATCCCGTTGTTCCATTAATCTGGCCAGCTAAATATAATCCAGAAATATCTTTTGTTTCTAGGGTATGCTTTAATTGCTTTGGGTCTACATAATCATATTCTATAGCATATCCAGACTTTAATATTTTAGCATTTTCTAATCCTGGAATAGTTTGCAAAAATTGAAGCTGAACATTTTCTGGCAATGAAGTAGAGATGCCATTTGGATATATTACATCGCTATTTAATCCCTCTGGCTCTAAAAAAATCTGATGAGCTGATTTATCACTAAAACGACTGATTTTATCTTCAATTGATGGGCAATAACGCGGACCAACTGATTGAATCTTACCAGAATACATTGCAGATGAGGATAAATTGTCAGCAATGATTTGGTGAGTAGTCTCATTGGTTCGAGTAATATAGCAATTAATTTGCTTTAGTTTAATACTATCTGTAAGGGTAGAAAATGGAGTTGGAGTAATATCTCCTGGTTGCACCTCAAGTTTACTGTAATCTATAGTATTAGCATCAATTCTCGGAGGAGTGCCAGTTTTTAATCTAGATAGCTTTAATCCCAAATTTGCTAATGCATGAGATAATCCATATGATGCTTGTTCACCCATTCTACCAGATGAAATCTGTGTGTTACCTATATGAATCAAACCATTAAGAAATGTGCCTGTAGTAATGATAACTTTAGTAGATTCTATAAATTCACCATTATTTAATACTACTCCAGCAACGCTATTATTTTGTATTTTAATATCTTCTACAGAAGCATGTAGTATTTGTAAATTTTGATAATGCATTAAGCAATTAAACATTGCGCGCTGATATAACCTACGATCTGCTTGAGCTCTTGGGCCCCAGACCGCTGGGCCCTTAGTATGATTTAAAATCTTATAATGAATGCCAGACTGATCTATAACTGTACCCATCAAGCCATCTAATGCATCAATTTCTTTTACTAAAGTGCCTTTAGCAATCCCTCCAATGGATGGATTGCAGGACATTGTACCAAAATTTTCTGGTTTTAGTGTAATCAATAAAGTTTTTGACCCTAATCTTGCAGCAGCGGCTGCAGCTTCGCACCCTGCGTGCCCACCTCCGACAACTATTACATCAACATTAGCCATAAATTTCAGATTTTGCAAAAAAGAATGCTATTTCCCTTTTAGCGCTCTCAATACTATCTGATCCATGTATACTGTTATTTTCTATATTCTGGCCAAATAACATTCTAATAGTACTATCCTTTGCTTCACTAGGATTTGTAGCGCCCATAATTTCTCGATTTTTAAGTATTGCATTTTCACCTTTTAGCACTTGTAAAACAACTGGTCCAGATGTAATCATATCTATCAATTGATTAAAAAATGATCTTTCTTGGTGTTCTGCATAAAATTTCTTTGCCTGATCTCGAGATAAAATAACCATGCGTTGAGCGACTATTTTTAGATCAGAATCTTCTAGAATTCTATTTACCGCTCCTATTAAATTACGTTGTGTAATATCTGGTTTAATCATAGAAAATGTATATTCTTGCATTTGCGTTCTTATTAAATAATTGTTAAAAATTTTTATAAAAATAACATATTAATGCAATAATTAAAACAATAACTTCTTCAGTAGTAGATCTCGGTAAGTGTTCAATTTGTATTTTTTTTGAAAATATCTCTTAAAAAAGTAATCGGTTAACATAAATGAATATGTTATGTCCTCTTTCGTAAAGGACGCGTCAGGATCAATTAAAAATCCAGGTAAAATTAATAATTTATTACTGTATAGCTTACCTAATTCATAAGATATAGCATTGCCAGATTTAGGAGAAACATATTTTATATTATCTGTGTTACCAGTAATGCTGCATTTATCTAAACTCAAAGCATAGCCAGATTCTGATAAAATTTCTAATTCTAGCTTAATATATCGATATAAACTAAATTCTTCAACTGCCAAGAAATCTAAATAATCTATAAATGCAAGAAAGAAATTATTATGTGGAGCGCGTTCATGAAAGGCTATATTAATCATATTAAGAATTGCATTCAAGGCATAAATTTTTGTTTTATCAAATAATATATAACTGCTATAAGATTTGATTAATTCGCATTTAGCCATTCCGATATGTTCGTGCAATCTAGCTCTCCAGAAGAAATCTACTAAATCACCAACTTGAAATGGTTTTTTTCTAGATCTTCTAACAACGCCACTATATAAACCATGTGTTTTAGTTAATGTTTGTATAATATCATAATGATCTTTTAAGGGTTGTTTAGAGATAATAATTCCTATATCCTGAAACTCCATGCTATGATATGATAAATCTACTTATTTACTTTATACACTCTTAATGATTTTATGAAAGCCCTAAAAATTTTATTTGGAATAATAATTATTATATGTGCAAATCCACTCTATGCCAAAAATAATAAATTGATTACATTATGTTCGGATGAAAGATGTCCTTACACATGTAAGCCAAACACTAATGAAGAAGGATATCTTGTAGAACTTGCTAAAGAAGCATTTGGCATAGTAGGAATTAAAGTAAAATATCAAAGCATGCCATGGTTCGAATGTTTAATGAAAGTAGAATCTGGGGAATTGGATGGAATACTTGGTATCACATCTGCGCAAGATAATCACAATCTATCTAAAACCCAAACCCCTCAAGCTCAAAGCTTTATCGGTGTATTTACCCATGCAAACTCTACCTGGCAATACGATGGCTTTGATTCGCTAAAAAATAAAACTATGCCAATTATCTTAAATTATGAAATAAATAAAGGATTAACAAGATTTGTCTTTAATCAATATTTGCACAATTCACAAAATTTTATCATTGAAGATGGTATGACAGCGACTTATGATGCAATTATGAATTTATACAACAAAAGAGCGGATGTTTTTATTGTAGATCAAAAAGTGTTTCATTATTATACGAATAAAGAAAATATTGGTCAGTTCTTTAAAATCTCAGGTTCAATAAAACAAAATAACCCATTGCCTTTATATATCGCATTTTCTAATGCAAAGAACAACTCGAAATATTATATAACAATCCTAACAAATGGGATAAATACAATGAAGCATAATGGTAAATTGCAAAAGATACAAAGAAAATATGGAATTGAAAAATAAAGAAACTATAAGTTTTGTAGACAAAGATATAATTAAAACTTTGTCTACAGTTTTACCTCTAAAAGAAAAGATTCAATGGTAATAATCTAGACTATTCCCCCGCTAATGGAACGTCAAATATCAAGTTTGTCATATCAAGGTCTTCTATTCCTTCTACGCATGGCATGCAGTATAATTGTATATGCAATTCTGGATCGTAAGTATACAATCCACTTAGAAAATGCTCCATTAAGCGACTACCTGGATTTAAATCAATCTGATTCTGATCAATTTGAACTTCTCTTATTCCCCTATTAATGCAAAACTCATTTGAGTGATCTAAAGCTTGTATAAGATCACTAGCAACTACATGATTTTCCATTTTTATATCTGAAGTTGGTAATAATTTGAAGAATCCATTTTGTAACAATACTTGTTCTTGTATTTTTAAATGATCGACATGGCGATCAGATAATGCTTGCTCAATATATTCTATGCTTGGCAATTGAGTGATCATTAAACCATTAAAGCCGTTAACTATTGGATAGATTTTTACTAAATCTTTAACTATTGCTGTCAATGATTCTTTACTAGCATTATCTGGAGCAAACATCTCAAATTGTAATGATTCCGTCTTCGTATTCAAATTTGAACTCTTAATTTTGATAAAACCATCTGGGTTGCATTCTTTTTTACAAGGATGTTCATTGCCTTGATCTAAAATTGGATCTTCAGCTGCTTGATTCTCCTCTGCTTGATCTTCAGCTGCTTGATTCTCCTCTACCAAAGCATTTTCAACTTCAACAGGTAAGGTGAATAAAAAACATTTTTCAAGATTATCTACATCCATCCCTTTTTTCCATGCATCATATTTTTCATTTACTAAATATTGATGATCTTTCTGTCCGTCATATAAAGTATTTGCAATTGGATTATACTGCGCAGATATAATATCTTTCAAAGGATTGCCTTTATAATCTCCGGTTCCAAGGACATGGTATTGAATATTATAGCCTTGACGTATTTCGTTACTTAATGGTGTTTTCATAATAAATCCATAAAATTAATTGATAAATAATACATTAAGAATAATGCAATCTATCTACAATAATTTTATTCAACTTAAATTTAATTATAAGTTAATATGTGTCATAATTAACATACATATATTGTAAGTCGAGTAAACTTCCTGAAACTGTTCATGAAAAATGATCTTATAATTTGGTAATAGCATTATATTTGACATTCTCCCCCAGCTAAAAGCAAGGGGATTCGTAGTGTATACTATAGTAGTATTCTCTCGCGATTTCCTACTGATTCCTGCTTCACAGTAGTTACTAATGTATCCACTCCACAGGCTAACATCGTTTGCCCAACGACTAATATATTTATATATTTTTAGCTGCGTTTATATCAGCATTTTCTTTATGACCACAAGCTTTACATTCAAATTTAGTTTGAGATAGTCTATTATCACTATCGTTGTAACCGCAATTAGAACAGGTTTGGCTAGTATATCTAGGATTTACTC
>JBGCFO010000011.1:0-7757 GCA_045106955.1 Rickettsiaceae bacterium
GGAAGTGGAGGAGTTTTTAATAAAACGGGTAGAGTATTGTCGCTGGATATGATATCAGAGCCTATTGGTGTTGATCAACACCATGATACTCTAGCTCGCCTTGGGGCTAGAATGACCACTTCCTTCCTTGAAGCCAACGGAACACTTGCCGATGTTACAGCTAATAATAAATGTCTGAATAGCGCTGCTACGCTAACGGGCTCCATTGCAGCCTTAGACACTATAATTAACGATCTAGATGCAGAAATTGCCAGCGATTCTCATTACATACAAACAGTGGAAAACTACACGAACAAAGGAATAGAGGAAGAGGCATTAGTTGTAGCAGGTTCTACTAAAGACATAGTCAAAGCTCCATTTGAAGAAGTATTAAATCGTCTACAAGAGATAATGAAAGATCAAATGGTAATGCAAATGGTCCTTAAGGTTATTGATGATATGCAGAAAAAAGAATTGGATTATCAAGAAAGAACATCTAATAATGTTTAGGTTTTTATATTTGTATTTTTGAATAATATACTTTTTAACAATAGAATCATCTAGTCATTGCATAAAAACCAATAGCTGAAGCGTTAGAGACGTTTAAGCTATTGGTTTTTAACGAGATAGGGATGGAGGTTAAGTAATCACATTCCTTTGTAATTATCGGCCTTATCCCTTTTTCTTCCGATCCAAATATCATTGCAATGTTCATTTGCGTATTATCATTTCCATTGAAAACTTTTTCAGGGAGTTCTTTTAAGCTGCATATTGTTTGTTTTCGATTATCTTTTGCATCGGATCTATTACAGTCAAATCCAACAATCCAGAGGCCTTGTTTCTTGAGATATTGTAAGCAAGAGCGTAAATTCACTACTTGTATCATTGGAATTTGCTCAAGTGCGCCACATGCTGTTTTAGCTATAGTAGCATTTTCAGTGACTGCATTATCTTTAGGGGTTATTATTGCGTCAATATGAAAACATGAAGCTGATCTAATGATTGCACCAACATTGTGAGGGTCTGTAATTTGATCTAATATTGCAATTTTTAAATTTGGCTTATTATAGTTTAGATATTCAAGTCTCATTTGAATGAGAGGCGATGTTTTAATTAAAATACCTTGATGTTGTGAGCTATTAGCTATTTTAAGCAAATCCTGGTTATCAACTATTTCATGATTATGTTTGGACATTACACTGTTATATTTTTTAAATATTGATTCATTACACAATATCTTATCAATTTTTCTTTTGGGATTTTCTAGAGCTGCAATACAAGTGTGAATACCATATATATGATAAGTAGAATTGGTAGCTTTTTGCGTATATTTTTTGCGCATATGTAATATAAATTTATTTAAGAGTATTTTGAGTGATAAGACTAAACTAATTAGGTTTAAAAAGCAAAAAATCATTTTAAAGAATGATATTTACAGCCAAAATTACTTGCAGTATTGATTTTCTTGCTGTATACTCCTCCTTGCTAATATCTTTCAATAGGTATTAGTTGGATTTTGATGTGTTTTTTAAAGGGGGTGTAGCTCAGCTGGTTAGAGTGCCTGCCTGTCACGCAGGAGGTCGCGGGTTCAAGTCCCGTCATCCCCGCCATCTCTTTAAATTCACCAATTAAGTTAAAAAAATCGTACCTGCTTTTGCCGCAGGTCACTTACTATAATATATTGTATTGTTTAATGAATACTAATATCGATGTTAAAATTGAGGTTATGAAGTTGCCTCATGCTTTTGATTTGCCTCTACCATCTTATGCTACAGAGCATAGCGCTGGGATGGATTTGCTTGCTGCAATTGAAGGTGAGCTTGTATTAAGCCCGAATGGCGGAATTGCATTAGTTAGTTCTGGTATCGCTATAGCATTGCCCATTGGCTTTGAAGCGCAGGTTCGCCCTAGGTCTGGTTTAGCTGCAAAGCATGGAATTACCGTTCTAAATTCACCTGGTACAATTGATAGCGATTATCGAGGAGAAGTAAAAGTTTTGCTGATTAATCATGGCAACTCTGAGTTTAAAATCTCTCGAGCTATGCGTATTGCGCAACTAGTGATTGGAAAATATGAACGAGTTGATTGGACTAGCGTTGACGCTATTGATCAAACCAAAAGAGGAGTTGGAGGATTTGGCTCCACTGGTTCATAATTATAGATGAGCAGTGGTTAGCGATTTGCTTGAATAATTGAGATTATATATTTAATAGCAAAATTAAAGCTAAAAGTAGTTGACTTAAAGCCTGGCATTGGTGTATAACATGTAAATACATTTTAAGATCTTAAGTATCTGTTAAGTTAAATGGGGATGTAGCTCAGGGGGAGAGCATCTGCTTTGCACGCAGAGGGTCAAGGGTTCAAATCCCTTCATCTCCACCATGATATTTGCTTAGAATTGATATATTGTAGATATCAATTCAATGTTAATTGTGTAGTAATTAGTATTAATATAAATTACATTTAAAAAATGCATTATATACTTGTTTTGTTTTTTGTTCTAATAAATCTTGCATCATGTGCAAAAGTTAAAAAATACACTGGTATTGCAGTGAACCAGCCAGATGAGTATCAAGTGAAAACAAATCATTCATTAGAAATTCCTCCACATTATCACCTTCCTTTGCCTACTCATGAAAGCTTTCAAGAAAAAGATGAAGACTTAAAAAACAGTACTGATGAAGGGCGTATTAAAATCCAAGATGAATAATGATATTACTTATCACAGTTTGATGATTAAGTAATTACTTTGCTCATTATATCCAATAATCTATTATTTTCCGTATTCATTAATAGTCCTTTGTACCTATATGCGATGACATTTTTACCATATATGTCGCTCTTCTTAAATTTTTTGATGGAATAAACAAACATTAACAAAATTGATACGGCTATCATCATATTCAGAAATTGCATAGATAATTTTCTCTTTCTAGTATATCTAAAATGTATTCTGGCTTTATGAAATATAACATTTATTATAAAGTCAAATTTATCAATTAGAGAGTCGCAGTAATATATTTGATCATATATCATCATAGCCACGTATAAAGCTGAGTTTAACGAGTGTTGTACTTGATTCTTAGATTTTAAATATTTCAATCTATACTTAATTAATTTTAATGTATGCAGCAATTTTTGTCCTATTTCTTGTATTTCGCGTTCAAAAATATTCAAAAACTTATCAGTTTCAGTTATAGAATAAAATATTTTGCTATAAAACTCTTTAGAATATTTAATCGCATGCCCTATATGATTCTCTATTAAGTGATCATTTATAGGGAGATATTGAGCATTATATATTTGTTTGATTAATATAAATGACGGCAGATAAACTTTTTTCTGCGGATATAGTTATTATAGATCTATTTGCAATTATTGCCGAGCAGCTCAGGGAGATAATTTTGTAATTTCAGAATATAATTCGCCACTTAATCCAGCGAATAGCGATGATTTTAAAAAAATAAAATTTTATAAAATTAATCATGAAATTCAGTTATCAGCCGGAAGCAATAGTCTTGGTTATGGTAATTACCATGGAGATAGAGTTATTATAAGTGATATAATACAAAATTAAGTGTAGCTCAAGATGATTTCGAAATTTTGATCTAAGTTTCATGGATCAATCTACTTAAAAAAATTTACCAACATATTGTAGAACATCTGTTTTAATTGATGTAAATATATGGTACAAGTTTCAATAAAATTTACCATTTTAGGTTTATATGTACGCATTAGAAATAGAAAATTTACACAAGACTTATTCTAATGGTCTAGAGGCATTAAAAGGAATTTCATTTACAGTAAGGCAAGGTGATTTTTTTGGTTTACTTGGATTAAACGGAGCTGGCAAATCTACAAGCATTGGCATTATTACATCTTTAGTAAATAAAAATTCTGGAACTGTAAAAATTTTTGGTCATGATATTGATAATGATATTGCTTCTGCAAAAAGTTGTTTAGGAGTAGTGCCTCAAGAGTTTAATTTCAATCAATTTGAAACTGTTTTTGATATTGTATTAAACCAAGCTGGGTATTATGGAGTGCAAAGAAAAATAGCGCTAGAACGAGCGGAGAAATATTTATTGCAGCTTGGGTTATGGGATAAAAGACATAGCATATCTAAGACATTGTCTGGTGGAATGAAAAGGCGTTTAATGATAGCCAGGGCTTTAATGCATGAACCAAAAATGCTAATTTTGGATGAGCCAACTGCAGGTGTAGACATTGAATTGCGTCGTTCTATGTGGGATTTTTTGAGCAAGGTCAACAAAGAAGGTTTAACAATTATTTTAACAACTCATTATCTAGAGGAAGCAGAGTATCTTTGTAAAGGCATTGGTATAATTGATCAAGGCGTATTACTAAAGAATACAACTCTTAAAGACCTCCTTCTCGGAGCTCAGATGGAGATTTTGATATTGGATTTATTTCAAGATATTACATCTGCAGATTTGCCAGAGATTAAAGACTGCATTTTGACTAAGATTGATGATAGTTCTATTGAGATTAAAATACCTAAAACAAAAAACATAGATGATGTATTTTGCGAGCTTAATAAAGCTGGTATACATGTTAGTAGTTTACGAAATAAATCAAATCGTTTAGAAGAATTATTTTTAAGCTCAGTTCATAAGAAAACAGATTAATTAGGAAAAGGTCGATTAATTTATGACAATGATAAAGAGAAATGCTATAGCTCTAAAAACCTTATTTAATAAGGAGTTAAAGCGAATATTACGCATATGGCCACAAACGCTCTTACCGCCAGTTATTACCATTAGCCTATATTTCATCATTTTTGGCACTATAATCGGCGCTAGATTAGGCTCTGTACATGGTGTAAGTTATATTGAATATATAGTGCCTGGATTAATTATGCTAGCCGTTATTAACAATGCTTATACTAATGTTGTATCGTCTTTTTTTAGTGCAAAATTTCAAAGAAATTTGGAAGAGCTACTTGTGTCTCCTATGTATAATTCTATCATCATTATTGGCTTTATATCTGGAGGAATTTTTCGCGGATTAATGGTTGGGGCAATTGTTACATTTATTTCAAGTTTTTTTATAGTAATACATATTCAGCATTTATTTTTTACTATTATGATTGCTTTGTTAACAGCTGCATTATTTTCATTAGCTGGATTGTTAAACGGTATCTTTGCTAGAAAATTTGATGATATTAGTATTATTCCAACATTTGTGTTAACTCCTATGACTTATCTTGGAGGCGTTTTTTATTCTATCAATGCATTGCCTAATTTTTGGCAATATGTAAGCCATTTGAATCCTGTATTTTATATGATTAATGCATTTCGGTATGGGTTTTTAGGCCATTCTGATGTGCATTATACGCATTCTTTGTTTATTATTTTATCTTTTATAGTAGCAGGTTATTCTTTAGCTCTATGGTTATTTTATAAAGGCTATGGCATGCGTTCTTAGATCTAATCTATATTTTCACTTTATTATCATCTGGAAGCATGGGCTCGCCTCTAAAATTAATTGCGTTATAGAATTTATTGCAGCAAGTATGAAGTTGTTTATCACATCCAGGAATTAATGTAATTTGATTATATTTAAGAATATCAAATGATATCTGTTTTTTGGTTTCTATGATATTTTCAAAATGGTTGATAATACGCTCGCAAAAATTAATTTCTTCTATAATGGCCTCTCCTTGAACGAAATAACCATTTGCTTGATCTATATTGTCAATAGTAATTGAATTGTTCTCAATTGAGATAATATCATAAGTTTTAGCATACAGATATTTATCTATTTTACATTTATTGTCACCAAAGTTTGCTCTACAAGTTTTGCTAATAGTTTTTATTATTGATTGATTATATTTGCTTTTCTCTGATGCGAGATGTAATTCAAAATTTAAATCGTATCGTACAATGTTTTTGCAATAGTAATGAATAAAATGATATAATTTGTCATTAATGTATACATATATTGTAACCTGGGCATTATCTAAGTCATAATGTTTATGTATGCCATTATCTTCAAATACGCCAGTTAAGATTACTTCGTTTTGAGCAGAGTCATTAAACCTTGCTTTGCTGATTAATATACCAGAATATGTTTGATAAATATTGCCATCAACTGCAATTTGTTTGTTGGATGAAGTGAGAAATATCTTACGTTTATCTTGCAATGTAAAATCAAAGCAATAAGTGTATTGTGAAGCATTTTTAATAATTTGATGCATTTCTTTCTGAGAGATATTTTGCATAATTCTAATTGTTTGTTTCTATTAACTTAATTGTAGATAATGCAATTGATCCATTGTCTGTGTAGTTATAGTCAAAGCTATCTTGAGCAAATCTAACAATTGTATCAAATTGACATGTTACAGAGAGGGTATGTTCTTGCATTAATGCGTGATCAAGTGAAATTACTCCATTATCATAATTAATTAGCGCATCATTTATTACATGGTTGTTAATACATAATTCAACTGTATCTCTTATTGGCTTAGTTATGTTACGTTGATAACAAGATATTGGATCATCATATTGTTTAAATATTTGAAATTCATTTGATTTATCGTCTCCGATTGCAATTATTTGCCTATTAATTTGAAAATCCCCATAATCTTTAAAGCGAAATGCAAAGTATGAACCATGTCTTGCACGAAAAAAATTATTAAAATGTTGGAATTGCTCTAAGCTAAGCATACAATCTTGAATTATATAGATATGCTTAGCTCGATTATTATATGAATAACGCACTTCTCTTCCAGAAAGAGTTTGTATGTAGTTATTATCAAATTCTACTCTAGCAATGGCAAAAGATTCAATCCATTGCGGTAAATTTATGTTATGAAAATCCATCATATTAAAATTGATTTTTTATTGCACTAATTAATGTTCTATAGTGTATTGATAATTTTGATGTAATAAGATCTTTGCCACGCTCAAAGTTAATAGATTGATCTTTAATTCCATGTATTTGATATGCATCGTCTCGACATCCTTCAATCGTAATTGTATTGAGTATTTGATTAGCAATTTGCATTAACGATATTTGATTTTTATCTTTTGCAAATACACATATATCAAATTCTAATTTGCACAATATATAATCAAATTTATTGGCATACTGGCTGTTTAATATATTTATCAATATAAATGGGTATTTTCCATCTTGAATAACAGATAAATATATTCGATTTACTGTTTTGCTTAAATTACTATCTTGAAGTAGTAAGTTATATAAAGCAATTTGGAACTTACATGTGATATCGTATGACATAATAATCTGCTTACTTTACGTTGTAATTTCTAGCGCTATTATAAATAGCAATCTATCTTGTTCTTTATGATTTATGATTTTTTGTAATTTAAATATTCTATCTTTAAATAAAATACGCATATCTGTTGTTACATTTTCAATAAATCGTATTTTAAATAAAAATAATGCGTTGGAAATAACATTCCCGAAATTCAAATTCTCTAGCATATTAAAACTAGATTCATTTATTTGATTGATACTAGCAAAGCTCCAAAATTTTTCACTCCATTCTTCTTGATGCGTTTCTACGTCTGTTATATTTTCTAAAAAGCAAATTTTATGCCTAAGAGTTTTTGCGAGTTGCTTTTGTATATTACGTTGCTTATTCATATTAATGCGAATTTAGGATAAGAAAACTATAAAACCCAGTTTGCAAAAGGAATAGCGAGGAGTTAAAATTATTTTTTTAACTAAAAACCACTCCTCATGAAAAAATGTATCACAACTTTATATTGCCTCATAGATGATTTTTG
>JBGCFO010000012.1:0-5736 GCA_045106955.1 Rickettsiaceae bacterium
TATACAGAATCTGTAGAAATTGAAATTCTTTATTGCATATATATACTCTAATATGACAAGTTTACGATATGATTTCATGGCCATTAAAGGCTGTTTATTAGATATTCTTCCCCAGCCGCCTTCTTGTTTTAATAAATAATGACTTCCGATAAAGAATGTAAGATTTGCCAACGAACCAGGAAGCGTACTAAGTATAACTTTATCAAGGCCATACATTCTCCATACTAAAACAGTTGTAAATCCTGCGCTAATGCCAATTAAAGCAGATTTTGTTGTAGAGCGAAATCCAAAAATTGCAAGCATCAAAGGCATTGTTACTATTGGCAAATAAAAACTACTAACCATAGTAAATATACCGAATAGCCCTTGGACACAAAAAGCAAGAACAAATGCTAGTATTCCTATCAAAATCGAACATAAATAAGATATTTTGAGATTAAAGGATTCTGACCATTTCATATTTAAGGCTTTACTTACATCATAAGAAAAAGTTACACTTGCTGCATTGATATAAGAATCAGCTGTAGACATGACCATAGCCATAACACCAGCCGCAATTAATCCTTTTGCTCCAACATAAGCATAATTGTCAATAATATATCCAAATAATTTACTTGGCTCTAAACTTGGATTTTTTGCAAGCAGCAATATACCAATCCAGAAAAACGTTATCGCTATTATCGAGCATGTGATAATTGCATAAAAAAATGATTGCGATACTTGATTTGTATCTCTCGACATTGAAATTCTTTGAAAAATTGCCGGATTAATAGATGGAATACAAAAATACACAAATAATATTCCAGCGCTCCAAGCATTTGGATTATGAATGTTAAATAATTCGCTAAAATCAAATATTTTATTAGATGATACTGTTGAATAAACTACATGAGGATCGTCAAATGTCCCCCAAATAATTAAACCTATTATTGGTAAAATACTGCCAAAGGTAAAAAACTGAATTATATCAGTAAATGTAACTGCCTTAATTCCTCCAAAGCTTGAATATAATATAACTATAATACAGCTGATTAATATTGCGTAGAAACTTGATACTCCGAAAAATAACTCTAACACTGTTGCTGATACTTTAAATTGGGCAGCGATCTTACCAATGCAATTAAAAGTACTGGAAATAGACGCAATAAATCGTATTTTATTGCCATAAATATTTCCTAAAGCATCGGCTATTGATATAGAACCTAGAAACTCAGACATACGTGGTGCCAATAAATAACAAATGATTAACCAATTAATGATATCTCCACAGAAAATAGGAATCGCCCAAAATATACCGTCTTTATACACGCCTCCAATGTCAGTCATAAATGCACTTCCACTGATCCAAGTTGCAACTATCGTAGCTACAATTGTTGCAGTTGAAAAGTTGCGATGTCCAAGAGCATAATGCTTGATGGTTCTTATACCGCGACTTGAAGCAATGCCTACAAATAAAGTAATAAATAAAAATGCCAAAAAGATTGCTGTATCAATATATCCCATAATTGTAACACCTATTAATTAAAAACTAACTTAGTTGTAAATTTTTAATATCTTTTCAATTAAAAATCAAGCAACGTTTAAAAAAAAACGCTTTATTTGGCTAAAATGAAACAATTGAGGTATTGACGTGATTTTTTTACATCAAATTGCGGAGATTTTCTTAAGATATAGCTTTATAGCAATTGAATTGAAGTTGTTGTTTTTATTAACTATGTCATTCGCGTCTATTTACTTTTAGTTTTTTCTTGCTGCTCAATATTAGTTTGATGTTTTATTTTTCTTTGTTCTCTGCGTTCCTTAATATGTTTATAACCAGTCCATAAACCACCGCCAAATAGAGCTAAACCACCTAGTAAAGGACCTCCCATGCCAAATCCTGCTAAACCAGCTAAAATGGTAGCTCCAATAGGCGATTTCCAAGATTTTCGTTTACGCAATGCTACATTATTATATTTTTGTGAATTATTATTCTTTGGCATAATACAACATTAAAACTAGTAAATTATAGATACTGCATTGATAAATCTAATTATCTTGCTTTTGATAACATCTTTTAATAATATGATATCTGAAATTTATTGAAGAAAATATGAATATAATCTCTAATAAATCAATAAACTCATTATATGAATACCAAATACCACAATAAGATTTTAATATTATGAATAAAATAATTTGTTACTTAGCGCTTTGCTTGCTAATGCTTATACCTGAAGCAATCGCCACAGAAAAAGATTCTAAACAATTAGAAAATAAATCAAAAGAATTTTATTATGATCAATTTCAACAAATATTTGACATGGTCAATAAACATTATGTTGATACTCCTGATAATCAAAAAATGACAGATGCAGCAATAGATGGAATGCTAAGAGAATTAGATCCTCATTCTTCTTATCTTACTGGCACTGATCTTGAAGATCTTATAACTCATACAAAGGGAGAATTTGGTGGTATAGGCATAGAAATTATATACGATAATGGAGCTGTTAAAGTTGTATCTCCAATTGATGATTTACCAGCCTATAAAGCTGGCATTAAAGCTGGAGATTATATAGTTGGTGTAAATAATCAATTAGTTCATAGTTTAGGATTTAATAAATCCGTTAGAGAAATGAGGGGCACTCCTGGTACAAAAGTCGAACTATTGGTCGTTAATCCAGAAGAAACAAAACCCAAAGAAATAACTTTAACTCGAGAAATAGTTAAAATTAAACCTGTTAAATTTCGTCTTGAAGGTGATGATATAGCGTATATAAGAATAGTCACTTTTAACGAACAAACAGAATTAGAGCTGCAAAAGGCTATTAAAAGCTTAATGGCTAAAAACAAAATAAAAGGTATTATTCTAGATTTACGCAATAATCCTGGAGGTTTGTTGAACGAGGCCGTGGCAGTGAGTAGTTATTTTTTACAGCCAGAAAAAGATATAGTTTTAATTAAAGATAAAAATCATAAAGACACTATACTGCAATCTAATTTCAATAAACAAAAAATTACTGATATTCCTATGGTGATTTTGGTGAACTCTGGATCAGCTTCTGCATCTGAAATAGTTGCAGGAGCTCTCCAAGATAATCATAGAGCTATTTTGATAGGAACCCAAACTTTTGGCAAAGCTTCTGTTCAAACTCTAATACCAGTTAATAAGGATGCTGCAATGAAACTTACTACATCTAAATATTACACGCCAAAGGGTAAGGCTATTCAAGCAAAAGGAATTGAACCCGATATTGTTATTGAACAATTAAAAGTTGAATATCCAAAAGAACAAGATGGAAGTTGGTATTTAAAGCGCTTTTCTGAAGCTTCTTTAAAAAACTATCTAAAAAATGATAATGACAAAAAAAATGCTTCTACAAAAAAGCCGACGGAAAAGCCGAAAGTTAAAGAGGATAAGTATAAATCATCTGCAGAATATAAAGATGATTATCAATATGCTCGTGCATGTGATGTGATAAGAGGGTTGATTGTAACATCTGATTATTAATGATGAATAACGAATTTAGAAAAAAAATTAAACATTTATTAATTCTTTCTAATCTTGTATTATTGGGATTTTTGTTTGTTTTGGTAATAGTAAATCTGTTGTTTATTAAACAACGAGTGATAAAAGTAGCAACAGATTTAAATCAATATATAGCAATAGATTTAACAGCTACAAATCAAAAACAAACTATTATCCCAGAATATAGTAGATTTGTTTATAATAATCTATCTAACGATTCTAATACATTTAACGATGATCTTGCAAAGGATAAAAGTAATGCAACACCTGAAAATCGTAAATCTAAAATTGCGATTATTATATCTAATTTAGGATTAAATAAGATTTCTACAGAGCTTGCAATTAATACTCCGCCGGAAATAGCGCTAGGATTTCTTCCTTATACTAAAAGCCTAAGACCATTGCTAGCGGAAGCTAAACAACTAGGTCACGAATTATATCTCAATATCCCAATGGAACAGATGCAGTTCTCTTATAATGCTGACGATATTATGATAAAATCTGATGTATCTAATGAAGAAAATCAAAAAAGACTAAGATATATTCTAGGATCGCAAAACAATTACATTGGTGTATATACTAATCATAATGAAATAATTACAGATAATTTCTATGCATTAAGTGATATACTTAAACAATTACAATCTAAACAATTAAAATTATTATCTGGAAGGACAGATATAAAAGATGCTAATGGCGAATTATGCAAATCTTATGAAATTATGAACTCAAATGTAGTGATTGATCAAAATTTAGATTCTAACTTAATTCATGCTAATTTAAATCGTTTAGTGTCCATCGCAAAAGAGAATGGTTATGCTATAGGATATTCTCAAGGATATACATTAACTATTAATATTATTTATGAATGGCTTAATTCTCTTGAAGATCAATCAATAGAGTTAGTGCCAATTTCAGAATTATTCAATGAACGAAAATGTCATGGATAAGAATGATAAATCTCAATATTATCAATTACCATATCGCACTAGTGTTGGAATGATAATTTTAAATCAAGAAAATAAGGTTTTCGTTGCCAAGAGAGATGGAAAATCATATAAAGCTTGGCAAATGCCTCAAGGAGGAATTCATCTTGGAGAAACGCCTAGCACTGCGGTATTAAGAGAAATGAAAGAAGAACTTGGAACAAACAATGGTGTCATCATTGCAGAAAGTAAAAAATGGCATAGTTATAATTTGCCGAAAGAATTAATTCCAAAATTATGGAATGGGAACTTTAGAGGACAAAAACAGAAATGGTTTTTAATTCGATTTACTGGCGAAGATAGCGAAATTAATATCGATACTCAAGTTCCAGAATTTACTTCGTGGAAATGGATTGCAATAAATGAAATGGCAAAAAATATCATACCATTTAAATATAAGCTATATAAATCTATATTAGATGAATTTGGTTTATAATTATATTAAACCCATGCAAAAAATTTATTAATACGCTACCATGAGTGCTTTAGCAATTGATTTTTGATATGTTTTCGTATATGTTATTATTCTGTTTGATGGAATCAATGTAAATATCAGCGCCCTTAGCTCAGCTGGATAGAGCAATAGATTTCTAATCTATGTGTCAGAGGTTCGAATCCTTTAGGGCGCGCCAACATCAGAGAATTATGCAGTGCATTATTGTAACAGTAATTCATAGAGAAAAGTTTACAGGACAAGTATTACATTCAAACTCCAAAACTATATATCTCCTGCGGCATTGAGCACGCTTGCTTGCAAAGTGCAGTTTTCATATCATTTATCATCGATTGATATTTACTAGACGTGGCTTGAGTTGTTTCTGCTCATATTTCTATACCTTTCATTCATGCTTTATTTTTCCATGATTATTCTTCGCTGTCTTCATTGAATTTAGCTGCAGAGAGCGATGCTTGCTTCTCATCATTACTGAGTTGCTGATCTTGATCCTTAGCATTTAATTTTGAAACAGCGCTGCTTATCAATACGAATTTAGGATAAGCGCTCATTTAATATTGCTATTCTTTCCTTAGAATTGAGTATTTTTTTAACGTTATACGCATTGATGCATGCTAATACATGTACTAAAAAATTCACTGGAGACCTATGCCTTGTATGTTCTAGTCTCATTGAATTCTTTAGCGCATTAAACACTGATTCTATTAACACTCTCCTTCGTAGCATCATTTTATCACTCATTTCTAATAGATGATTTTTCATATCTTTTCTGAGATTGGTAAATA
>JBGCFO010000013.1:0-44456 GCA_045106955.1 Rickettsiaceae bacterium
TTTTTTCCCATTGTTGATAAATTTTACAAAAATCATCTATGAGACAATATAAAGTTGTGATACATTTTTTCATGAGGAGTGGTTTTTAGTTAAAAAAATAATTTTAACTCCTCGCTATTCCTTTTGCAAACTGGGTTTTATAATTTTCTTATCCTAAATTCGCATTTACAGCCTTGCCTTTGTGCTGGAAATAATTTAAAAATAATTATCGCATTACTGCTAATTGCAATATGCATAGTTGCACCCAAGCCTTCTTTTCTGCATCTACCTATTGATTGCTCCCCATTCTTTTTTAAAGCTCCTACACCGTGCCTACGCAATGAAACAATAGAGCCATAGACAAATGCTATATCTAATACAGTTCTTAAAATGTATTAGATATGGTTCTATCAAATCTTGAAATTTATCTTTGCTTATCGGGCACTTTCTTTCATTTGGTATCAGTCTACCTCTTATTGAAATTTACATTCAAAACTTAATATGCTCTCAGTTTTATATCAATTATTTTGTCAAGTAGTGCCATAGTAAATTAAGTTGAGGTTTGAAAAACAAAGAACTCAGTTAAAGCATCATAAAACCTATACTTAATCCAGCGTTTCATATTGACCAAGAATTTTTCTATAGGATTTAAATCAAGAGAGTGTGCCGATAGAAAAATAAGCTTGCAACCCATAGATTTCTATTAAATCTTTTGTCTTTTGAAATTTATGAAATGAAGCATTATCCATTATACACGTTTTCCTATATAAATAGCTCTAAATTTGGGTTAGTATTCATACCAATTTCTAATTCCTCTTAGATTACTTTTAGTTTTTTCCTGACGCTTTTCTCTCGAATTGTATGGATTCTATCCACTATTATCTCGAATGACATACATTCGCTGTTGATAGATGTTAAATTTATAGATTATTTATGCACTACCCAGGATTTAGATTTTGAAATTGGACGATGTTCTATAATAGATACATTATCACCAACAGAATAATGATTTTCTGGGTCATGAGCTGCATATTTTTTAGAACGATTTGATATTTTTTTATACAAAGGATGTTTGTAACGAGTTTGCACTGAAACCATAATGGTTTTATCTTGTTTATCGCTAACTACTATACCTTTTAATATTCTTCTAGGCATTGCATACTCCTTTTTTAGATCTGATATTTAACTCCGTATATATTAGCGCTATAATTTTACGCACTAACTTAAATCTGCTAGTATTTTTTAAATCACCACTTGCTTTCTGAAAACGTAAATTAAATAATTCTCGTTTAAAAAGCAATAAATCTTTCTTTAGTTCGGTGGAATCTTTTTTTGGTAAATTTTTAGCAAAAACTTTCTTATCATTCATAACGTCTTACTATTTTTGTTGTTATTGGTAATTTAGCTGCTGCAAGAGTAAGTGCTTCCACTGCAATTTTTTCATCAACGCCTTCAATTTCAAACATGATGCGACCAGGGGAGACACGAGCAACATAACAATCAACATTACCCTTCCCTTTACCCATGCGCACTTCTGTTGGTTTTTTTGATACTGGCACGTCTGGAAAAATCATAATCCAAAAGCGCCCTTGTCTTTTCATGCACCTAACTGCTGCACGCCTTGCTGCTTCAATTTGCATAGAATTCACTCTAAGCCCATCAATAGATTTCAGCCCATACGAACCAAATGATAATGTAAGGTTAGATTTGGCCTTTGAAGATACTCTTCCCTTGTGAGCTTTTCTATATTTTAACTTTTTAGGTACTAACATTTTAATGCAATATATTAATTAAACGTATTTTTAGGGGTATTTTTTTTCTGACTTAGCTTTTCAGGTATATATACCCAAACTTTCACTCCAATAATACCATATGTAGTTAAAGCCTCAGCTGTTGCATAATCAATATCTGCTCTAAGGGTGTGCAGAGGAACTGTGCCTTCCATATACCATTCAGTTCTAGCAATCGCTGCTCCAGCAAGACGACCAGAACACATAATTTTGATGCCTTTTGCTCCTTGTTTTATTGCACCTTGCATAGCTAATTTCATAGCACGTTTAAAAGCTACTCTTTTAGACAAACTAGCAGCTACATTTGTTGCAACAATTTGTGCATCTATAGCAGATCTTTTTACTTCTCGGATATTAATATATATCTCTTTATTATCACACAGTCTAGCTATCTTCAACTTTAACTTTTCTATCTCTGATCCACCTTTTCCTATTATAATACCTGGCTTTTTAACAAAAACTGTAACAGTTAAAATTTTATGCAAATTACGAGAGATAGTTACTTTTGATACTTGCGCTTTACTGCAATCAGCAAAAACTAACTTCCTGATATTAATATCTTCTAATAATAAACTAGCATAATTACCCTTGGCATAAAATATTGAATCCCAATTTTTATTTAAAGTAACTTTTCTTAAAGCTCTTGGATCGACTTTTTGGCCCATATTTACCTACCACCTTCTTTTAGAGTAATGTACAAATTACTAAAAAACTTATTTATTCTAAAGCTACGACCACGAGCTCTAACTCTTCTACGCTTCATTACAAGAGCCTTGCCAACAGTTGCAGAAGAAATAAATAAATCATCAATATTCAAGCCAAAATTATTTTCAGCATTAGCTATAGCAGAATGCAAACATCTTTTGACATCTTTTGCAATATGCTTATTAGAAAAAGAAAGTTTTAATAACGCTTCAGAAGCATTTAACCCTCTTAGAAAAGAAGCGACTAAATTTAACTTTCTAGGACTAACCCTTAATAACCTTGCGCTTGCTTTTACTGAGTTTGTATCAGACATAATTAATTACTTTTTTACTACTTTTTTACTACCGACGTGACCACGAAAGGTCCTAGTTGGAACAAAAGCTCCAAGTTTTTTACCTACCATCTCTTCTGTAATAACAATTTTTACAAAACGTTTTCCATCGTGCACAGAAAATGTCATGCCAACAAACAACGGAAGTATAGTAGAACGTCTAGACCAAGTCTTAATCACTGCAAATTTACCAGATTCCAAAACTTTTTGCACTTTTTTTATCAAATAACCGTCTACAAACGGACCTTTCCAAACTGAGCGTGTCATAAATATTTTTACCTATTTTCTTTTAAGAATAAACTTAGATGTCATTTTATTTTTACGTGTTTTCTTGCCCTTTGTTGATTTCCCCCAAGGTGTAACAGGATGACGACCACCAGAAGTTTTACCTTCACCACCGCCATGCGGATGATCAACAGGATTCATAGCAACACCTCTAACGGTTGGTCGAATACCTTTCCATCTTGATCGTCCGGCTTTAGCTACAGTGATGTTTTTTTGGCTAGGATTTGATACAGCTCCTATAGTTGCCTTACATAACAAATTAACTAACCTAATCTCACCAGACATAAGCTTAATCTGGGCATAACCATTATCCTTACCAACTAACATTGCATAAGTACCAGCAGAACGAGCCATTTGAGATCCCTTGCCTACTTTCATCTCAATATTATGTATTGTAGTACCAACAGGAATGTTTTTAAGATATGAACAATTTCCTATCTTAGTTTCAACAGAATCATTTGCTATTACTTTATCTCCAACATTAAGGCTTTGCGGTGCTAGTATATAAGCATATTCGTTATCATCATATTTTAATAAAGCAATAAATGCTGTTCTATTAGGATCATACTCTATTCTCTGAACAACGGCCTCTACTCCAAATTTATTACGATGAAAGTCAATAATTCGATAACAACGCTTATGTCCTCCGCCTTTATGTCTGGTTGTAATCCTACCAAGATTATTTCGACCATTGGCCACACTCACGCCTCCCACAACAAGAGACTTATGAGGCTTGCCTTTCCATAATTTACTGCGATCAATCTTTACATAACCCCTTGAAGAGGATGTAACTGGATTATGATTCTTTAATGCCATAATGTTATCCTTTTGCTAATAAATCTATATCATACCCTTCTTCAAGGGTAACAAGTACTTTTTTCTGGTCCGATCTAAAGCCAATTCTACCTTTGAATTTCTTCTGCTTGCCTTTGACGTTAATTATATTAACTTTCTTCACTTTTACTTCAAAGATACTCTCCAAAGAATTTTTCACAGATAATTTATTAGCATTTTTTGTTACTTTAAATACAAATTTACCATTCTCTTTAAGAATCGTAGCCTTTTCTGTAATAATAGGAGATTTAATTAAATCGTACTTTATCATTTGTTTAACCTTGTTTCTAAATTATGCACAGCTTCTTTAGATATAAAGACCGATTGATGCCTTGTCAAATCATATGCATTTAAAGCAACTTGAGGTAACAATAAAATATTATGTAAATTCCTCGTAGATAAAACTACATTATCTCCAAAACACTCATCGATAAAAATTACATTACCATCTAAATTAAAATTACTCATACATTTTAAAAAATTAGATGTTTTATGAGTAGAGCAATCTGAACTATCTAGTACAAACAGATTACCTGCAGCTAGTTTTTCAGACAAAATATACTTTAAAGACAGCAAACGTATTTTTTTAGGTAATTTAGTTGCATGAGATCTAACTACTGGACCGTGAGAGATTGCTCCACCACGCATCTGAACAGATCTTAAAGATCCTTGTCTAGCGTTACCAGTGCCTTTTTGCTTAAATGGTTTACGGGTAGTACCAGAAACTTCTGAGATATTCTTTACCTTGCGAGAACCTGATCTCATAGCCGCTAGCTGCCAATCTATTACACGTTTTACCAAACACCAATCGGGTGTTAAACTAAAGATTTTTTCATCCAATGATGTTGATCCAACAACGTCATTATTTAAATTTATTACATTTATATCCATTATATTACCCATTCACAACATTAGTGTGATATTTTTTCACAGAGTCTTTCACTTCGACGTAACCACCGCTCGCGCCAGGAACATTACCAAGTACAAATAACAAGCTTTTATCAGAATCGATATTTACTAAGCTTAAATTTTGTATGCTAACACGTTTATTGCCCATATGACCAGCCATTTTCTTGCCTTTCCAAACTTTTCCAGGGTCTTGATTACCACCAGTAGATCCATGAGATCTATGAGAAACAGATACACCATGAGATGCTCCAAGGCCAGAAAAATTATGTCTCTTCATGCTACCGGCAAAACCTTTACCAATACTCGTAGCCGCTACATCAAGAAATTGACCAATTTGAAAATGATTGACAGTCAATTCATTGCCAAGATCTAAAAAGCAATCTGTTGATACACGAAATTCGATCATTTTCTTCTTACCAGCAAGTTTATTCTTAATAAATAAAGTACGAGTTGGCTTAGGAAGTTTATCAATAGAAATATCAATATATCCAATGACCAACGCATTATACCCATTTTTATCTACTGTCTTATGACAAATAACATGTGAAGATGGTACATGTAGGACAGTAACGGGCAAATTATTTCCAGCATCATCAAAGATAGATGTCATGCCTATTTTTTTTGCTACTAAACCAGTTCTCATTCTATTAATTTAATATCTTGTTATTAGTATAATTTAATTTAATTTAATTTAATATCTATATCTACACCGGCAGAAAGCTCTAGCTTTTTTAATGCACTTACAGTTTGAGAAGTTGGAGAACGAATAACAACTAATGCTGTATAAGTTCTAATTTCAAACTGCTCTCTTGCGTCTTTATACACATGGGGCGAAGTATTAACAGTAAACTTATGTAAATGCCTTGGCAATGGTATAGGTCCTAAAACATCTGCGCCAGTTCTTTTAGCCGCGTTATACACGCTATGCGCGGCCTGTTCAAGAACGCTATGATCGAAAGATACCAATTTAATTTTTATATCTTGTTGCGTATTCATCAAAAACCAATATCTTTTATTTAATAATTTTTGTCACAACACCTGCTCCGACGGTACGACCGCCTTCACGAATAGCAAATCTTAGACCTTCATCCATCGCGATAGGCGATATTAATTTTACTTTAAATCTAGTATTGTCACCAGGCATGATCATCTCTACACCTTCATCTAATTCTATCTCACCAGTCACATCAGTTGTTCTAAAATAAAACTGAGGGCGATAATTCTTAAAAAATGGAGTATGTCTTCCGCCTTCATCTTTGCTCAATACATACACTTCAGCTTCAAATTCTGTATGAGGAGTGATTGATCCAGGTTTAGCTAAAACCTGACCACGAACTACATCCTCTCTCTTAGTACCGCGCAATAATACACCAACATTATCACCTGCTTGACCTTGATCTAGAATTTTTCTAAACATTTCAACACCGGTACAAGTTGTTTTTTGCGTCTCATTAATCCCTACAATCTCTATAGTATCTCCAGAATTGACAATTCCACTCTCTATTCTTCCAGTAACAACTGTGCCACGTCCTTGAATAGAAAATACATCTTCAATTGGCATCAAGAAGGACTTATCAGTTGCACGTTCTGGCTGAGGAATGTAATTATCTACTGCTTCCATCAATTCAAAAATTGGAGCCTTTGCTTCATCTGTGTCTTTCTCAAGAGCATTTAACGCTGAACCGCGTATAATTGGTATATCATCTCCAGGGAAATTATATGAAGATAAAAGCTCGCGAAGTTCCATCTCCACTAATTCTAATAATTCAGGATCATCTACTTGATCAACTTTGTTTAAAAATACAACTAACGCTGGAACGCCAACCTGACGAGCAAGAAGGATATGTTCTCTTGTTTGAGGCATAGGACCATCTGCAGCAGATACAACAAGTATACCGCCATCCATTTGAGCTGCGCCTGTAATCATATTTTTTACATAATCAGCGTGTCCAGGACAATCCACATGCGCATAGTGACGCTTAGGAGTTTCATATTCAACATGAGCCGTTGCTATAGTGATACCACGCTCTCTTTCTTCTGGAGCGTTATCTATTTGATCGTAACCCTGAGCCACAGCACTACCTTTTTCTGACAAAACCTTTGTTATTGCGGCTGTCAAAGTAGTTTTACCATGATCAACATGACCAATAGTTCCAATATTACAGTGGGGTTTATCTCTTTTAAATTTTTCCTTTGCCATACTATACTCCTTATGCTCCTATTAAATAATAAAAATACTTAAAAAAATTGAATCTAAAAATACAAATTTTCATTTCATATATACAATTATATAAACTACATTAGCTCCAATTGCAAACAATTTATTCAACTTAAATCACATTTATCAAGTATAGATAAACCAAAGAAGAATCAATTCATGGAGCGGGTGATGGGGATCGAACCCACACAGCCAGCTTGGAAGGCTAGTACTCTACCATTGAGTTACACCCGCTTTACTCTAAACAATTGGTGGAGGGAGAAGGATTCGAACCTTCGAACGCATACGCGGGCAGATTTACAGTCTGCTGCCATTGACCACTCGGCCACCCCTCCAACTAAAAAAACAACCGCTAAATCTTACAACATCCCTCAATCAAAACTACGATTAAATTTAAAATTCAAAACGTTGAATACTAGCTATGCTTGTTTTTTTAAGCTTCATTAATGAAAGGAAATATAACAAGAATTACTACAATATTCAAGTAATAAAATGCAAGATAAAGAAAAACTATCAAATTTTAATTCTTTAATTATAAACAAATTGATGCTGATCGCTATAAATCTCGCTATTAAATCTAGTTATTTAATTTACTTGATTAAATTGATATATTTTATATAGAAAATATTTAGCGCAATAAAACCACATCAATCCAAGCGGAATTGTAAATAATACATCAGTCATCCAATGTGCACCTGTAAACAAACGAGGAATTATAATAAATATTCCAATAACATAAACTAATATAGTATATAAAATATGATGTTTAATTTCGAACACACTAAAACACATCCAATACACAGCTATTAAAGTATGTCCAGCAGGAAATGAATTGCAAGATAACTCCTTAATATCAGAAATATTTATAGTTTCAGATAAACTAATTATTGGTAAAATTACTACAGAAGGCGATAGCCTATGAATATCTAATATTTTAGAAAATAGAAAGCTATTTGTTAACAATACTACTTGAAAAAATAACCAAAAATATATTATTTCTTTAAATAACCTCAATCTGCAACATTCATTATCCCTTCCAAATAACATAGATAAATTAATAAACATCATCACTACAACATTAATCCAACTCTCATTAGAATGGTTAAGCAAAGCTATGATAAATTGCAATGCATGAGAACATAGTAAAAGCCCATTAAGAGATAGAAAAACACTAGAATCAAACTTCTCTATTATATTATGAGTATTAGGAACAAACCATACAATAAACATGGTAAACATAACCCCTAAATTAATAGCTATTAAAATTAAAGACTTATGTGGCTTATATAAATGATGTATATCACTCCTGTCATTGATCTGAATCATCATATTCATAATCATCTTGTGATTCAGCGTCAGAAATTAATGATACAGATACAACATGCTCATCTTTTGCTGTTTTGAATAAAATTACCCCTCCAGTATTACGGCCAGTTGTGCGTATCGCGTTGAGCTTGCATCTAATAACTTGAGCATTGTCAGTAATTAACATTAATTCATCATCTGGCATCGCAGGCATCACGGACAAAACATCGCCGGTTTTTTTAGATAAATCCATATTAGCTATACCACTACCACCTCTCGATGTGATGCGATATTCATAAGCTGAAGTTTTTTTACCAAAACCATTTTCTGTAACAGTCAAAATAAATTCTTCTTCTATAGCCATATTATAAACTTGTTCATAATTAAGGGCGATATCATATTTACTAATATCACATGCTTTTGAACTCGTTTTTTTAGACTCATCAGAACTATTAAAAGAAGCAATGCGCTGTCTAGTCGATAAAGGAATTTTTAAAAACTCTTTCCTTTCTTCAGCTGAATATTTTAATCCCCCGCGTAACACAGTCATAGAAATAACCTCATCTTTCGAAGTTAATTTCATTCCGCGTACGCCATCTGAGGTACGACTTTTAAATACACGTACAGATTCTACAAGGCATCTAATGGCCTTGCCTAATTTTGTTGCAAGCAATACATGATCATCCTTCCTGCACAATTTAACATTTACTAATTTATCATCATCGCCTAATTTAATTGCGATTTTGCCATTAGATTGAATATATTTAAAATCTGATAAATTATTACGCCTAATATTACCATTGGCTGTTGCGAACATAATATACATATTATGAATATCATCTTCATCATCAGGCAGCGGCATTATTGTCGTAATATACTCTCCATCATTTAAAGGCAATAAATTTACTATCGGCTTACCTCTCCCTTGAGGCGTAGCAAGAGGAATTGAATATAATTTTAAATTATATACTATACCACGACTTGAGAAAAAGAGCATTGACGTGTGTGTGCTACCAACAAAAATCTTAGTAACGAAATCCTCTTCCTTAAGAGTAGCGGCTGCCCTGCCCTTACCGCCACGATTTTGCGATTTATATGTTTTTAACGGAACGCGTTTAATATACCCATTTAAAGTTACTGTAGCTACCATATCCTCCTTTGGTATCAAGCTTTCCAAGTCTTGATCAAATTCGCCAATTTCAATGGAAGTGAGTCGAGGAGTGCCAAAATCTTTCTTAATTTGTATCAATTCTTCTTTCAATATTTCAAGTAATCTACTTCTTGAATTCAATATTTCCAAATAATATTTAATTTCTTTCGCTAAGGCTTCTATATCTTTTTGTAAATTAGATTGCTCAAGAGCCGTCAAGCGATGTAATCGCATATCCAAAATTGCTTTGGCTTGGGTTGGAGTAAATTTACAATTTCCACTTTCATCTACAACAGTTCCATCTCCTACCAACTTAATCAAACTCAACATGTCAGATACATCCCAATTACAAGACATTAATTTTGACTTTGCTTCAGCAGAATCTTGTGCAGATCTAATTATGCTAATAATCGTATCAATATTTTTAACTGCAACAATCAAACCTATTAAAACATGAGATTTTGCTCTAGATTTATCAAGTAAAAATATAGTACGACGAGTAATTACAATTTCTCGAAATTTTATAAAAGCTGCGATAATTTGCTTCAAATTCATTATCTTTGGAATCCCATCATCTATCGCTAGCATAATCACTCCAAAATTGGATTGTAATTGAGTGTATGCATATAGTTGATTTAATATCATATCCGATATAGCATCTTTTTTAAGTTCAATAACAATTCGAATGCCCTTTTTATTAGATTCATCTCTTAAATCCGCTATACCTTCTATCTTCTTTTCACGAGCTAAATCAGCAATTTTTTCAACCAATTTTGCCTTATTAACCATATAAGGTATTTCTGTGATAATAATAGCTTCTCTATTAGATAATTCCTCAATCTCAGTCATTCCTCTGATGGTAATACTGCCACGACCAGTTAAATAAGCAGATTGAATACCTTGCACTCCTAAAATCTTACCTCCAGTAGGAAAATCTGGGCCTTTAATTAATTTGCACAACTCATCAATTTCAACATCGTTATTATCTGCATATAAACAGCAAGCATCTATCACTTCGCTCAAATTATGAGGCGGGATATTAGTAGCCATCCCTACGGCAATGCCACCGCTGCCATTTATCAATAAATTAGGAAATGTTGCCGGCAATGCAACCGGCTCAGATTCTGAGTTATCATAATTTGGAACAAAATCGACTGTATCTTTATCTATCTCATCAACTAATGCATGAGCACTTTTAGCTAACCTCGCTTCTGTATAACGAGTTGCAGCTGCAGAATCTCCATCTATAGATCCAAAATTACCTTGACCATTTATTAATGGAACTCTTAGGGAAAAATCTTGCGCCATGCGTACCAAAGAGTCGTATATCGCCGCCTCACCATGAGGATGGTACTTACCCATTGTGTCACCAACAATTCTTGAAGATTTTCTATGAGCGCTGTACGCATTATAACCAGCATCATACATTGCGTATAAAATACGTCGATGCACTGGCTTTAATCCATCTCTAACATCTGGTATCGCTCTACTTACAATGACGCTCATTGCATAATCAAGGTAGGAGCTTTTCATCTCGCTAGAGACATCTATATCTATTAAATCTTTGGATTTCATGGGTAAATAAGTTATTTATGTGTAAATTATTTTATTTGTCAGTTATCATTTTGGGATTATATACAAAACAGCAGTATATGCAAGATCATTGGCTAATAATACTTATATAAAGACTTATACACTTCAATCAGAGATGCTTTTATTTAAAGCGGATAATCTCGCATTCTGCAACATAAGCTCAATATGACTTACTGTATCATACAACTTATCATTAGTTATAACAAAATCATAATATTGTGCATAGCTAATTTCTTTTTGGGCGTTTTGTAGGCGTAATTCAATATTATGATTTTTGCTATTCTCGCGATTAGATAATCTTTGTTTTAAATGATGCAAGTAAGGTTTAGGAGGAAGTAAAAACACAGAAATGATAGAATGGTTTTTACATAAGCTAGATTGTAATGACTTGAGTCCATTAGCATCAATGTCAAATACAACATCTACGTTCTTATCAAGAATGCTTTGTACATCTGATTTTAAAGTGCCATAGAAATTTCCATATAGAAAGGTATGCTCAAGTAATTTATTTTTATCCAATAGATCTTGAAACTCTTCTTTCGACTTAAAATGATAATCAACGCCATCCAATTCATTATTGCGCATCTCTCTAGTTGTTGCGGAAATAGATAATTTTAGATTCTTATCCTGATTCACCAAAACCCTAGCAACAGTAGATTTTCCACAACCAGAAGGCGATGAAAGTATTAAAATTATAGACATAATATTACAGGACCTAGATTAATCTACAATGATTTTTGAAAATTACTTTTTTGCTTTCTATTATTATATGACCGAGAGCTGCTCTTAGATAAATTAGTGTATTTAGTGTATAAAATTAAACAACACATAGTTAATACTAAAATAATAGCAAATAATAAGATAGAAAGATAATTTGGTATATAAATTGCCATAAAAAAAACCGACATTGCGCATAATGCAAACATTGAAACTGCTGCGCTTATTTGACCTATACGAAAAGACCGTTCTCGTGATTGTAATATAGCCGCGTTCATTTGCAACTTATCTTGCTGTTCTTTTTTGACTATAGATATTAACTCTTGAAATGCACCAGGATATAACTCTTCATACTCAGCTAACAAATCAAATGGTGGTAAGGCGTTTGATAATTTATGTTTATGAAAAACATCATTATTAGAGTTGGATCGATATTCATTTTTAGGTCTACCATTATTAGAGCAGCCTTTGTTTAACCTTTGGTTAGTTACAAAGAATTCTTTTACTTCTTTCATTGTTTAAATTGATGTAATTTATTGAGATTATAATTTAGATTTAGATGATTTATATAACTTATTCTTAAACGCATTATCAATATTTCTCATAACATTATAAAAATACCTTAACAAAACATTGTTTATATTATTGTCTCGATACTTATGGTCGTAATCCTGCAAATTATAACAAAAAATATATAACATTTCACTTCGAATTGAACCGTAGCGTTTACCAACAAATAGATTAATAATATTAAGATATATCAAACGAAACACCTGAATAAAGCCAACGATAAAATAATAACAGTAAAATTTTTTCATATTTTGCAAAAGCGAAACTTAAATGGAAAAATGAGCTGCATTATACAACACTCCCATTCTAGATAATAAACAAAATATGGTTAAAATCAATAGTGATTTAATATTTATACAGAGCATATACCTAGCACATTGTAACCGCAGTCAATGTAATGAATCTCTCCTGTTACACCTGAAGATAATGGGCTTAATAAATACAACGCTCCCCCTGCAACATCTTCCTGAGTAACATTCCGTCTTAACGGCGATGTCTTGGCATGAATCTTTAACATAGAACTAAAATTACTAATTCCACTTGCTGCAAGGGTTTTAATTGGGCCAGCAGAAATCGCGTTCACTCTAATGCCGTATTCTCCTAAATCTTCTGCTAGATACTTTACTGATGATTCTAACGCAGCTTTAGCTACTCCCATTACATTGTAAGATGGAATAACTTTTTCAGCGCCATAATATGTCATAGTAATAATACTAGCATTTTCATTCATAATAGGCTGCAAACGCTTAGCAAAATCTATTAATGAATAGCAAGATATATGCATTGAATTTTGAAAGTTTGCAAGAGTGGTGTCAAAAAACTTGCCCTTTAATTCATTTCGATCTGCAAACGCTATGGAGTGAACAAAAAAATCTAATTTGCCCCATTTGGCCTTTACTAACTCAAACAATTTATCCATAGAATCACTGTTAGTAACATCGCATTGAGCTGTAAAATCACAATTAATAAATTCAGATAAAGAATCAACTCTTCTTTGTATTGCTTCATTTGGATAGGTTAATCCAATATTTGCTCCATGCTTGCTGGCAATAGATGCTATAGACCAAGCTATTGACATATCATTTGCAACGCCTACAACAATACCTTTTTTGCCAGATAATAATTGCGTATTACAATCATTCATATTATTTTCCTCATTCATATTATTTTCCTCATTCATATTTAATTATTCGTTTAATGATTTTAATTTGTATATTTCAATCATGTAAAAGAATATTGCGCAAAACAATGTTTGTAAAGAATAAAAAAGATGATATCTGAATAACTTTTTATTAAAAAGTGATTGACATATATTCAAGCTTTGATTAACCTTATCGCTGTTCCAGTTGCAATGGTTCATCTTAAATTAAAACATCTTTAAATAAATCATAAGTATTTAGGCGCGAAATTAAAAATACTGGTTATTTCACGCATATAAATAAATAACAAATAAAAAGGTATCTATGAACAAGACTAAATCTAACAATGGAAGTGACAATGCGCCATCTATAAAAAAACAAGAAATAAATAAAATTGCAAATAACGAAGAAAGTCCAGATAATGCAACTAACCAAGTATCTCTTGCTTTAAATTTAAAAGAATTAAAAAATAAGTCTCTGACAGAGCTTCATGAAAAAGTTGCAGAACTAGGTATAGATAATGCCAACTCTTTACGCAAACAAGAAATTATATTCATGATATTAAAAAATGTAGCAGAAAAAGGGGGCACAATATGCGCAGAAGGGGTTTTAGAGGTGTTGCAAGATGGATTTGGTTTTCTACGTTCCCCAGAAATGAATTACGTTCATGGATCAGATGATGTGTACATATCTCCTAGCCAGATTCGTCGCTTTGGATTACGAACCGGCGATACCGTTGAAGGGTATATTAGAGCGCCTAAAGATACAGAGCGTTATTTTGCATTAATTAGAGTAAATAAAGTAAATTTTCAAGATGTAAGTCATATAACAAACAGAGTTCATTTTGACAATCTAATCCCAGTTTATCCAGATGAAAAAATAAATTTAGAAATAGAAGGAACAAAGAGCTTAAGCAATAGAGTAATAGACTTAATAGCTCCTATGGGAAAGGGGCAAAGAGCTTTAATTGTTGCCCAACCTAAAACTGGTAAGACAATTTTATTGCAAGATATTGCGTCTGGAATTACAACAAACCATCCTGAAGCTTATTTTATAGCACTTTTAATTGATGAACGCCCAGAGGAAGTCACCGATATGCGTCGCTCAATGAAGGGTGAAGTTGTCAGCTCTACATTCGACGAACCTGCTTATAGACATGTGCAGTTAGCTGAGATGGTTGCAGAGAAGGCAAGGAGATTAGTAGAGCACAAAAAAGATGTTGTAATATTACTAGACTCTATCACTAGATTAGCTAGGGCATATAACGCCGTTGTACCGTCTTCTGGCAAAGTATTAACAGGTGGAGTTGATGCGAATGCATTGCAAAGACCTAAAAGACTATTTGGAGCTGCGCGTAATATAGAAAATGGAGGATCATTAACTATTATAGGCACTGCTTTAATTGATACTGGATCTCGTATGGATGAAGTAATCTTTGAAGAATTTAAAGGAACTGGTAATTCTGAGATAGTATTAGATCGTAAATTATCTGATAAACGTGTATTTCCTGCAATTGATATTGCAAAATCTGGTACACGGAAAGAAGAATGCTTGGTAGATAGATCAACATTAAGTAAAATGTGGGTATTGCGCAGAATTCTTAATCCAATGGGCACAGTAGAATCGATGGAATTTTTAATAGATAAACTTAAAGGATCTAAAAATAACACGCAATTTTTTGATAAAATGAATTCATAAACAACATTATTTAATGTTAGGTGCATATAAACAATAACTTAAATTAAGGGTAAATAAATCATGGTAAATAGACGAAGCAAAATTAGTTTAATTGGAGCTGGTAACATAGGTGGAACTCTTGCTCATCTTATTGCTGCAAAAAATCTTGGAGATGTTGTGTTACTAGATCGTAAGGAAGATCCTCCTAAAGGCAAAGCCCTAGATATCTTGCAAGCAGCTACAATTGATAATACAGATCTAAATATCTCTGGTACTGTAAATTATCAAGATATAGAAAATTCAGATGTTATAATAATCACTGCAGGGATTCCTAGAAAACCTGGAATGAGTCGTAATGACTTAATCAATACAAATATAGAGGTGATGAAACCTATTGCTCGAGCAATCAAAGAGCATGCTCCAAATGCATTTGTTATAGTTGTCACTAACCCATTAGATATCATGGTTTATATTGCATGCAAAGAAAGTGGATTACCAAGTAACAAGGTAGTTGGCATGGCTGGAGTGTTAGACTCTGCAAGATTTTCATATTTTCTTGCTCAAGAATTTAATGTTTCAGTATCTAATGTGAATAGTTTTGTTCTTGGTGGACATGGAGACTCAATGGTGCCACTAGCTCGATATTCTACAATTGGTGGCATTCCAGTGCCAGATATGATTAAAATGGGCTGGAGCAATTGGGATAAAATAAATGAAATTATAGATCGTACACGTAACGGTGGAGCAGAAATAGTGTCGCTATTGCAAAGCTCAGCGTATTATGCGCCCGCTACAGCTGCAATCGAAATGGCAGAAAGTTATTTATTCAATAAGCGTAAAATCTTATCGTGCGCCGCGTATCTTCAAGGTGAATATGGCTTTAATGATATTTACGTTGGAGTGCCTGTAGTAATCGGGGCTAATGGTGTTGAAAAAATAGTTCAAATTACATTAACTCAAGATGAACAGAAGGCCTTTGACAAGTCTGTTAATGATGTAAAAGATCTGTTGTTAAGCGTATTGTAGCGTATAATATTCATTGCAAAATTTTTAATTATTACAGGCGCAAAAATCTGTAAGTAAGTCATAATCATCATATTCTAAATTCGACTCAATAACTATAGATAAATTATTGTTAAGTATTTCTGGAAATTTATCGATAAATTTTATTTCCTTATGTGCTGAACTGTTATAATCAATAATTTTGGATTTAGCAATATCTATTAATTTAAGAATTAATGCTTGATTGTTATTATTATAACCTATAAAATTCAACATATTTTTCATATCACTATCTATCTTTTTATACAACCAAGGATTCCTTTTACCTTCTGTGTATTCACGCATCGAGTAATTACATAAATTGCAAATATAAGAGCGCACTATCGCTTCTTCTGAATATGTTCGTTGATAATTACTGCATATCAAATTGTCAAATTCCTTTTTTACATCTTTAACTATTGAATCATGAGCTCTGTAACGCATGTGATTTTTCATTGATCTATTATTATAATTAATACATTAACACATTACAAAATTACAACAAACATACATTATAATTTGGTAACTCATGACAATCACTAGAAATCGATTATAAATTAATTTAATATAAGAATATTAAATAATTATTAATATATTGGGTAAATAATCATGAAAAGAAAACAAGATGATATGGAGCGTCTAACTAAAATTATTGATAATGGATTCAATGACTTCAAAAAACAATTTAGTGAAAAATTCATAGAAAGTAATAAAGTAGCTCTAGAAGAAATCTTAGTAAACACCTTAGATAATATTTCGGGCACAGTAGAAAATTTAGATAAAAAAACAGATAAAGAAATACGCGGCACAATATCTAATGCATGCGATACAGCATTAGAGAAATCAGATCTTGCAAAAAATGCAGAAATGAAGAAATTTTCAGAAAAATTAAAGGAATTTTTAATAGAAGCTCTAACGCTAATCAAAGATGCAGTGAAAGCAGTATTCTTAAAAGAGCTTGGTGGGTATACAAAAAATACTTTAGATAATGCTTTAAAGGGATTTATAAAAAACAATAAAATGAAAGAAGTTGCAAATAACTTTGTAGATAAACTTAATCAAAAAAGAGAAGAAAGAACACAAGACG
Organism: Rickettsiaceae bacterium; assembly: GCA_045106955.1. Lineage (GTDB taxonomy): Bacteria > Pseudomonadota > Alphaproteobacteria > Rickettsiales > Rickettsiaceae. The sequence continues at coordinate 17,331 of JBGCFO010000013.1, forward strand.
CAGGACATTCTAGGCATTAAAGATATAAATACATCATTTAAATTCTTAATAAATGAATATAGAAAAAATATAAATACTTGCTTAATTAATTAATGATAACATTATATAATAAACTAATTAAAAAGGTGTCAATAAATGTGTAGATTTGTAACTTATATAGGTAAAAAACCGATATTATTGAGCAATATTTTAAATACTCCTAAAAACTCATTGTTAAATCAGAGTCGCCATTCAAAAGAAAGTAATTATGGATCAATGAATGCAGATGGTTTTGGATTGGCTTGGTACAAACAAGAGATAAGCAAAGAAGCTGGGATGTACAAATCAACACAACCTATGTGGAATGATATTAATTTAAAACATATATCAAATAAAATCACATCAGACTGTTTTTTAAGTCATGTTAGGGCCTCGACTATAGGCACTGTGTCAATAAGTAATTGTCACCCTTTTGTGCATAAGGAATATGCATTTGTACATAATGGTGAAATTAATCACTTCAATAAAATACATAGACAATTGCTATTAAAATTAGAAGATGAGTTATTTGATAGTATAGGCGGACATACAGACTCAGAGCATACATTCTTTTTAATTATGCATTTCTTGATGAATGATAAGGAAAGAAACTTAGAAAAAGCAGTGCATAAGGCCTTTGCTTGGATATTAGATCATCAGAAAAATGATGATGATACACATTATGTTAAACTCAATATATCTATCACCAATGGCAATCAAGTTATATCAACTAGATTTAGTTCTAAGACTGCATTGCCAGAATCTCTGCATTACACTACAAATCTAAAGGAAGAAACTGGAGCAACAAAAGAAATCGGAGTATTAGTCGCGTCAGAGCCAGTCACTGAATATAGCAATAACTGGGAAGAAGTGCCGATTAATCATTATTTGGTAATTGATAAAAACAATCTAAATGTGCAGTTAAAATCATTTTAATATATATTTGATCTGATGCAGAACTTCTGTCAGATAGAGGTTAAGAACATCATCTATCTGACATTCATTGATATTCAGTAGAAATGGTTTTATCCGAAGTAATATGTTTTTTAATCCCAGAAAGTTCACATAACACCTTTTTCAAAAGACATCATCTATAGAAACTTTTACAAGAAACATAATGTAAGATCTAAGGTCATTGCTGGAATTATCAATAGGACATGGATTTTAAGAATAGGGTCATTAAGAATTATACGCTCTTAAATAATTCTATAGTTTATACATTTCGCAAGAGCTCTTGTATATCGAAAATTGGAAATAAGGCAATTCCATTATAACATTTTAATGTCATAGGCCTTGCCTTACTATGAGATACATTACTATTCGATTTTTACAGTAATATATCTTAGATTAAAAATTATTTAATCTCAACTTTAGCTCCAGCTGCTTCTAATTTTGACTTCATTTCTTCAGCTTCTTCTTTTTTCACTCCTTGTTTTATTGGTTTCGGAGCGCCATCCACTAATTCCTTAGCTTCTTTTAGACCTAACCCAGTAATAGCACGAACTTCTTTAATTACTGGAATCTTTGTGCCACCAGCTTCAGTTAAAACTACATCAAATTCTGTCTTTTCAACTTCGGCACTAGCGCCTGCGTCAGAAGAACCTTGAGCCGCAGTTGACACTGCAACTGGAGCAGCGGCAGAAACGCCCCATTTTTCTTCAAGAAGCTTAGATAACTCAGCAGCCTGAAGAACGCTTAAGTTAGATAATGTGTCTACAATACTATTTAAATCTTTATTATTATCATTCATATATATAATCCTTTATATTAATTGTTATTTGAGTAAATTTTAAATAATCTAGCTAGGTTACTAGCTGGAGCTTGAGTAACGCTCGCCAATTTTTGAGCTGGGGCCTGTAACAAACCTACAATCTTAGCTCTTAGAACTTCTATCGAAGGCAATTCGGCAATTTGCTTAATCTCATCGATACTTAATAGAACTTCATCAACTATACCTCCAATAATATTTAAGTTCTTATGGGATTTTGCGAATTTTACAGCATGTTTTACAGCTGATAGTGAATCTTCTGAATATATCACCGCCGTAGGGCCTGATAAAATATTTCTTACTTGCACCAAGCCAATATTTTGAGCTGCAATTTTTAACAAGGTATTTTTTGCAATTTTTAAGTATGCATTATGCTCTCTCAATGTACTACGCAATTCCTCTAATTCATTTACGGTCAATCCATGATAATGTACTACAACAAGCGACAAAGAATTACTATACACATCTTCAAGTGATTTTACGCAATTTATTTTTTCTGATTTTAACATATTAACCGTTTAATTTACTAATTCAAGAGAAGATAGATCTACCTTAACAGAAGGACTCATTGTAGAAGAAATAAATACTGACTTCACATATGCTCCTTTAGCCGTTGATGGCTTAGCAGCAACAACGCCAGAAATAAAGCTAGATATATTTTTTAATAAATCATCACTATTGAATGATAATTTACCAAGTCCAGCATGCACAACACCAGCATCCTTAGTTCTGAATTCTACTTGACCAGATTTTGCATTATTTACTGCAGTTTTGATATCAGTAGTAACAGTTCCTAATTTTGGATTTGGCATCAACCCTTTTGGACCTAATATTTTTGCAACAGAACCAATTTTAACCATCATATCTGGTGTAGAAATATAAGTATCGCAATTGATATTACCAGACTTGATTTCATCAATAATGGACTCACCAGCAAAATCAGCTCCAACATCTAATGCCTCCTGAATGCGATCTTCCTTACATATAACACCAACTTTAGTAGTTTTACCTGTGCCGCAAGGCAAAAGCACCACCCCACGAACAACTTGATCAGAATGTTTTGGATCAACACCCAAATTCATTGCGATTTCTAAAGTTTCATCAAATTTTGCATAAGACATAGATTTAACTTGATCTATAGCGCTTAATAAATCATAAGACTTAACAGGGTCAAATAATTGCTTTGCTTTAGAAGCGTTTTTGCTATATTTTCTATCGCGCAGATTTTTACTATTACTATTCATAATCACCTAATTTGTAACTTCTATTCCCATTGATGCAGCAGTGCCAATAATAATTCTAACAGCTGCATCTATATTATAAGCATTTAAGTCCTGCAGTTTAATTTTAGCAATTTCCTCTACATCTGATAATGATACTTTTCCTACAGCAGAATCCTTTTTTGTTGCCGAAGATCCTTTTTTGGTCTTAGCATATTTTTTTAGAAAATAGGATGCTGGCGGAGTTTTTGTGATAAATGTAAAACTTTTATCAGCATAAGCGGTAATGACAACAGGTACAGGAGTTTCAGACTCCATAGACTTAGTTTGGTCGTTAAATTTCTTACAAAAATCCATTATATTTAAACCTTTTTGACCCAATGCAGGACCAATAGGTGGTGCCGGACTTGCTTTTCCAGCTGGAATCGTAAGATTAATATAACCTATAATTTTTGACTTTGACATTGTTAATAAATTTACTTATATAAATTACACTTTCTTTATTTGATTAAAATTCAAATCCATAAATGTAGATTTTCCAAAAATCAACACAGAGACCTTCGCTCTAGAATTTTCTTCATCTACTTCCTCTATTAATCCAGAAAAACCAACAAAAGGCCCGTCTGAAATAACTACCTCTTCTGCTATACTATACAAGTTAGAAGATTCAGCATCATTGGACTCTGATTCAAAACGAGCAAATGCCTCATTCACTTCAGCGTCAGTTAACGGCTTTGGTTTTCTACTTCCCAAAAAACCACTAACTTTTGGTATCGTTTTAATTAAATGCCAAGAATCATCATCTAAGTGCATCTTAATAAAGACATAGCCAGGCATGAATTTCTTTTCAATCTTCGTTGGTTTACCACGCTTTACAGAATTCACTTCCATGATAGGAACAAAAATTTCTTCAAAATAATGCCCCATATTATTCCTTTCAGCTTGATCAAGTATCAACTGCTTAACTTTCTTTTCAACACTAGCTGCAGTATGCAATATATACCATTTAGCCACTATATACAAACCATTTTAAGTTACAAATTCAATAACAACCTGATTATACTATGTATAAAGTAATCTATTCCTAGACAAATTATACTAGTAATAATTATAGCCATAACTACAACAAAGGTCAAAGCTGATAATTCTTTTTTAGTAGGCCAAACAATTTTAAATAATTCTTGCCTAACTTGATTAAAAAACTTATATACCTTAACAAACATAACAATTATTTACAACAAATTTTTTTTTTGGCAGGAGTGACAGGAATTGAACCCGCAACACCCGGTTTTGGAGACCGGCGCTCTACCAATTGAGCTACACTCCTTTGATCTTTGAGTTCTTTATTTTTAAAGACAAAATCATGCAAGCTTAAAAAAACACTTATATGATTCTCAAATTATCATGCATATCATAAAAGAAAATAACAATAAACTCAAGTGCATCACAGAAACAAAATTCATTTAGATTGTAAATCATCTATTATCAAAGTATCATTCCAGGTTTAAAGGATTGTTGCAGATAAAAGTGTATTTTTCACTCAACGCGTCATCGACCAATCTGGATCTGATGCATTAAACGGTGTTTTTACTTCTCGTTCATTAGCTCCAGTAATATCAATCATATATAATTTGCTTTTGACATCTCCGTTTCTATTAGGCGCTGTTGCTTTATTAAAAATAACCTCTCTTCCATTTGGTGCCCATGATGGACCTTCAACTAAATAACCACTTGCTATAATTCTCTCGGAAATAGCATTACAATCAATTGCTTGTATTTGCATTACTCCAATTGTAAAACCATACTCTCTTGTTATCTTAGTAAATGCTATATAATCGCCTCTAGGAGACCAGGTTGGTGTTGCATAGCTTCCATCCCCAAAACTAATTCTTTTAACATTAACGCCATTGCTGTCCATAACATATAATTGCCTGGTGCCACTCCTATCTGAATTAAATACTATTTTTTTACCATCTGGAGAATATGAAGGCGAAGTATTAATATTATTACCTTGCGTTAATTGCTTAACACGCATTGTATTAAAATCAATTTCAAATATATGAGTAGAACCACTTTTGGCAATAGACATTAGGGCTTTATTACCATCTGGTGAAAATTTAGGCGCAAATGACATACCTAAAAAATTTCCAACAATTACTTCTTTACCAGTTGAGATATCTATCATATGAACTCTTGGAGAATTATTCTCGTAAGATAAATATAAGATTTTATTGATTGTTGGAGAAAAACGCGGGGTTAAAGCTAAAAATTTGCCATCTGTTAAAAACCTATGATTCTCTCCATCATAATCCATAATAGCTATACGCTTAACTCTTTTCTTGTAATGACCAGTTTCTGCAACATATGCTATTTTAGTATCAAAATACCCAGCATCGCCTATTACATACTCGTACACTTGATCAGCGATTTTATGAGCAACTCTGCGCCATAAATGCGGTGAACTTTCAAAACTCTCAGCAAAAACATTTTTCTCTAATACAATATCCCATAAGATTACACTTACTTTGATTTTATTATTTGCGCATCTCACAACTTCGCCATTTAATAAAAAATTAGCATTTATATAGCTCCAACTTGTAAATAATACTTGATGAGAAATGCCTTTTTGATCATCAATAAAAGCTGAACTTGGTATCGTTTTAAATAACAATGAGTTCTTTAAATCTTGAGATATAACATGAGTTATATCATTGGCAATTTTTTTATCTGTAGAGCTTTTGTAACTAAAATAATTAATTGCAACAGGTACAGCGCTATTACGACCTTGAGAAATATTAATGGTATCAATTGCAAAAACAATGTTAGAATATAAAAATAATATGACTATCAATGATAGTGAAAATTTGAAAAAAGAAATTTTATTATACGACATAAACTTATACGAAAATATTTATAATAGTTATTTATTAAGCACAGATTGTAAATTGAAATTCAAATATAACTCCTTCCAATATTCATAACGCTCTAAACTAAGGTTATCAATATGAGAGGCTTTTTTCACGGCTCTAATCGCGCTATTAGCGACCATATCACAATTTGATTTAGATACATCTTTACATATTAGATCGACTAATTCTACATTTTTTATATCACCATTCTCTTTAAGTTGTAAAAATAATGTAATTTGAATCTGCTCAATACCCTTGACTCCTACTGGAATATTCCAATTTTCACTAATACGCCTTTCAATAATATCTCGCTCTCTTTGGGAAATAGGAAGAGCGTCATTATATTTACCCCTAGAAAATACATCGTCTTGGCTTTGAGTTGTAGCAATTTCTTTTGATTTATTATTTTCACCTTGAGATGATTTTTCTAAATTTTTAAGCAATGAATCTAATGCGGTATCTTCTACTTTATTATTAGTATCTACTGACTTTTTCTTCTCAACAAGATGGCTTGGTTTATTAGCAGAAGCTGGTTTAGTAGCAGCTTGCTGTTTATTAGGCTCTTTATGTTTCTGTTGAACCAGATTTGTAGGCTTTCTAGTATTAGATGAATTCTTTGCTAGATCTGGCTTTTTTTGATTTGATTTTACTTGCGAATTAGTCTGTTTTTTTGGATCTATTTTTTTTTGAGGTGCAACAGGGTTTTTTGCAGCTACTTGCGATTTATTATTTTGCTGAGCATGATTTTGTTTTTGCTGAGCTTTACTCTGATTATTGCGCCTTGCATTGGTTGCATTTGACTGTGATACATTTTTTTTGATATTTTGTGTTTTAACATTTGAGATAGATGAAATTGGCACGACATCCATTATTATCACTTGATCCTCTTGCTCAAAAAATGGAGTTTTTGTAAAATTTACAAAAAATAATAAACCAAAAAAACATATATGTAGCAAAACTGATACAAATACACTATTTAGCATCTTGTTTATCTGTTACAATATTTGATATTAAAGCTACTTTTCGAAATCCTGCTTCATATATCTTTGATATAGCATTGGCAATGTATTGATATTTCGTGTTTTTATCTCCTCTGATAAATATATTGATATTCTTATTTTCCTTGCTAACAGACTCAAGTTTTTGAATTAAATTTTGTGCATCGATTTTTGTTTCAAATAAAAATATATTGCCACTAGCATCTATTGTAATTACAAGAGGTTCTTCTTTTGATGCAACCGGTTTAGAATCTTGTGTTTCAGGTAGTTCAACATTAACCCCAGAGACAAGCATAGGCGCAGTAACCATAAATATAATTAACAATACTAGCATAACATCTACCAATGGAGTAATGTTAATCTCGCTAATTACCCTGCCCTTTCTGGATCTATTATTTCTAGTAACATTCATTTTATTTATTTTAAGCGATGCTAGATAAGATTTTGTTAAGCTCAATGATAAAATCATCTATCTTGCTATATATCTTATCTATTTCTGAGTTTAAATAATTATAGAAAATCACAGCTGGGATTGCAGCAAATAGGCCAATTACAGTTGCTAAAAGAGCTTCTGCTATACCTGGAGCTACAACAGCAAGTGTAGTATTTTTAGAAGCTGCAATAGATTGAAAACTATGCATAATACCCCATACCGTGCCTAACAAACCTATAAATGGAGCTGCTGATCCTGTGGTCGCCAAAAACCCTAAATTTCTATCCAAATCATTTATTTCTTTGTCACGCGTGATATACATTGAATGCAACAATTTATCCTTATTATGAATCTTAAAAACATCGCTAACATCATCGTTTAAACGCGCAATTCTTTTATACTCATTCATAGATGCTAAAAAAACTGAAGCTAGTGGGTTTATAGATGCATTCTTAACAATTACATATAACTTATCCAATGCTTTACCAGACCAAAACATCGATTCAAATTGAACAATGCGTTTTTTAATTATGAATATTCTGCATAATTTAGCTACTATAATTGCCCAAGACCATATCGAAGCAATGAGCAAGACAATCATAACTAACTTGCTTACAATGTCCGCAGAAAAAATTAAACTAGCAACGCTATATGCTGATTGAGTACTAACAGTCATTATATCTACTAATTAATTTTAATAATATTTCTTATTATAATTTAATATAATTACTATAAAAAATCCAACAGCAGATATAGCAATTGCTATAGGAATTACGGATATACTATACATATAAGCATCTTTACTATATACAACAATTCCATTCTCTATCTTTCCATTGTGCATTTTCTGTAATACATAACCAATTGAGTTATGAAATACTGAGCCAAATGACATAATAATCATATTAGTTATAGCAGCTGCCATAGCGCTTAAATTTTCTGGCACAAGCATAGATGCTTTTGGAATAATAACAGTTTGATAAGCAGAGAAAATTCCAATGACAAAACATATCAACTTGAGCATTTGCGTAGATGAATTAGTATCTAGCATCATAATAATATAGGAAATTAACATTAATACAGCAGAAATGAATGTAACTTCATAATATCTTCTAGTTTTATCTGCAAAATAAGGCAAAATAATACAACCAAAGCACATGCCTGTTAATATACAAAATACAATTGAATTCGCTTCAGCTTTGCTTAATTCAAATACAGATACAATGAATGCATTGCCCCAAGCATCAGCAAAACCTTCCAAAGGCCCAACCATAAGACCAGCTAATATAGAAATTGATATTACCTTAAAATTGCATAATACTGATTTCACATCGTACCAAACATTATGCGACTCATTTTCATTAGAAGATGTATCTTGTGATGTATTTGGTATTACAATAAAAGTAAATACAGCTAGAGCCATGCCAGCTACAACAATTGCGTTAATAACATAATCAACGCCTAGCATATCAATAAAATATGATATTGGACCACTACAAAATACTGTAGTTAACAACCCAACGCAAACCATTAATCCAATAGCTCTAGAAAAAGCATTTGGAAATAACACTCGAAATACTTGTATGGCCCCAATAGCGGCAGCAGATGAGCCAACTCCGATTAAGAATCTTCCTAAAATCATATATGACCAAGAATCAAAATACGAAAAAGGTAACAAGCCAACAGCAGATATCAAGACGCATACACTTAGCACTATCTTATTTCCAAATCGACTAAGTAAAACACCAATAGGGATATGGGCAATAATATATCCTATATAGTAAATTCCAGCAAAATTACCGAATTCAGATGCTCCAATACAAAATTTTTGCAAAATTTCTGGCATAATAATATTTGGCAACATGCGCAAAACATATTGATAGAAATAAAAAATAGATAAACACAGCCATGCAGTAATTTTGAGCGTAATATTATAATTTGTATTCATTTTAAATATTTAAATGATGTTATTGTTTTATTTTTCGAATAATCTTGATAAGAGGCAATTTTAGAGCGTAGATCTATTTGCTTAATAATTCTATCAATTGCCCATTATGATACATCTCTTGTATTATGTCACATCCACCAATAAACTCACCTCTAAAATATAATTGAGGTATTGTATTCCATTGGGTAAAATCTTTTATTGCTTGACGAAGATCTTGATCTTCTAACACATTTATCGCAGCAAATTGCACCCCTAGGCGCTCTAAAATTGACACTACAGAAGAAGAAAATCCGCACATTGGCATTTCCTGAGATCCCTTCATGAACAAGACGATGTCATTATTGGAGATCTGTTCTTTGATAAAATCAAATTGTCTATCTTGTGACATAATAAGCCTTTGACATAATAAGAATTAATAATTAACATTAGCGCACAGTCTAAAAAGACCATGATAAGAATTTAATACTTTATTGATATATATGCAAGAAAAACTTATTGATAAATTTTTTACAAAATTTTATCAAGACAATCCCAATCCTACCACAGAATTACAATATACTAATCATTTTACACTATTAGTTGCTGTAATACTATCTGCGCGAGCAACTGATAAATCAGTTAATAATGCAACAAAAGATTTATTTTTAAAATATGATGCCCCAGAAAAAATCCTAGATTTAGGTTTAGAAGGATTAAAATCCTACACCAACACTATTGGCTTATATAATACAAAATCAGAAAATATAATAAAACTATGTAAAATATTAATAGAGCAACATAATAGTGCAGTTCCTAATAAATTAGAATCACTAGAAGCATTGCCTGGAGTTGGAAGAAAAACTGCTAATGTAGTATTAAACTGCGCATTTGGAGTACCAACTATGCCAGTAGATACGCATGTTTTCCGAGTCGCGAGACGTATAGGATTAAGCGATTCGAATAATGTAAAGGAAGTAGAACAAGATTTGTGGAGAATTATTCCAGCAAAATGGATGACAAAAGCACATCATTGGTTAGTACTTCATGGTAGATATATTTGTAAATCCAGAAATCCATTATGTGAAAAATGTTGTGTAAAAGATTATTGTCGGTATAATTTGAATAATGAAAGTGATAATGATAAAGAGGAAAGTCTGTAAATGCCAACGGAGATCTTACCCTATCCAGAAGTAAATGCTAAACAAGGAGATGCCAAGTATCTAGTTGTATTGCTTCATGGTGTTGGGTCTGATGGTCATGATTTAATTAGTTTAGTTCCATTTCTACAAAATGATTTGCCAAATTGTCATTTTATCTCACCTCATGGAATTGAAGAATTTGATATGGCTCCATTCGGAAGGCAATGGTTTAGCTTGTTAGATCGCAATCCTAAAACTCTACAAAAACTACTATCTCAAAATGCTCCAATTATAGAAAATATAATCCAAGCAAAGCAGCAAGAGCTGCAATTAGATAATTCCAAAACTATTGTCATAGGCTTTTCTCAAGGATCCATGTCCGGTTTGTATTTAGCTTTAAGCAATGTAAATCCATTTTTATGTGTTGTTGCTTTTTCAGGCAGATTGGTTGAACCAAAAAAATTAATGAGCAACGCAACTCCAACATGTATCATTCATGGCGAAGAAGATGAGATAGTAACAATCGATGCTATGGATAGCATATTGGATTATCTATCTGAAAATAATATTGAACATGATAGTTTGAAAATACCAAATTTAACTCATTCTATTGACTCTCAAGGTTTAAAATACGCTATAAATTTTATAAATAAGCAAATCAAATGAAAAATAACTTGCATCAGATTGATCCAGAAATATCAGATGCAATATTACAAGAGAAAAAAAGGCAATTTCATGCAATAGAATTAATTGCATCTGAAAATTTTGTCAGTAATTCTGTATTGCAAGCTCAAGGCTCAATATTAACCAATAAATATGCAGAAGGGTATCCAGGAAAAAGATATTACGGCGGATGTGAAGTAGTAGATAAAATTGAAAGACTTGCAATAGAACGTGCAAAAAAATTATTCAATGCTAAATATGCAAATGTTCAACCACATTCTGGGTCTCAAGCTAATCAAGCTGTGCTCTTAGCTCTTCTTAAGCCATGGGATACTATATTAGGCATGTCTTTAGATAATGGCGGTCATTTAACTCATGGTTCTAAAGTAAACCTATCGGGGAAATGGTTTAACGTAGAATCTTATAATGTTGACAAGAAAACATACTTAATTGATTATAATGAGATAGAAGAAATTGCAATTCGAACAAAGCCAAAACTTATTATAGCCGGTTACTCTTGTTATTCTAGAAAAATAGATTTTAAAATATTTAGAGAAATAGCTGATAAAGTTGGAGCATATCTGCTAGCAGATATTGCTCATATTGCTGGATTAGTTGCAACTGGCATGCACCAAAATCCTATTGATTATGCACATGTAGTAACCTCTACTACCCATAAAACCCTTAGAGGACCAAGAGGAGGAATTATTTTAGCTAATGATCTGGAACTTGGTAAAAAATTAAACTCTGCAATATTCCCTGGATTGCAAGGTGGTCCATTAATGCATGTAATTGGAGCTAAAGCTGTAGCTTTTCAAGAAGCTTTAGCTCCTGAATTTAATATATATATAAATCAAGTAATCAAAAATGCTCAGATATTAGCTCATCGTTTAATAGAAAATGGATATAATATACTTACTGGTGGAACTGAAAATCATATGGTCATAATGGATCTAAGGCCTAAGAATATCACCGGCAAAGCAGCGGAAGAATTACTTGATAAATACAATATTACTTGCAATAAAAATACAATTCCATTTGATACTCAATCTCCGTTTATTACATCTGGATTGCGCCTAGGCACCCCTGCTTGCACAACAAGAAATTTTAAAGAAAATGAATTTATACAAGTAGCGGATATAATTGCTAATATATTAGATAATATTCACTCTGCATCATCAACATTAGATGATGATATTGTTAAGAAAATTCAAAATTTAACCAAAAGCTTTAATTATATGTAATAAATATGCGATGCCCATTTTGTTCAAGTATAGATACATTTGTTAAAGATTCTCGCGATACAGAAGATGGTAGCGTCATCAGGCGACGTCGTTATTGCAAAAATTGTGATATGCGATTTACTACCTTCGAACGAATGCAATTAAAGGAAATAGTTGTCATCAAACAATCTGGTGCGAAAAAACTATTTGATCGTAACAAAATTTTCAAAGCAATTAGTACAGCAGTTCGAAAAAGAAACATATCCGAAGAACAAATCGAAGCTATTGTGCATAAGATTATAATGAAAATTGAAAATTCTAATTCTAGAGAGATTCATACTAAAACCATTGGAGAACTTGTAATGCAAGAATTATTTCACATAGATCAAGTAGCATACATTAGATTTGCCTCTGTATATCAAGATTTTAATAGCACCAAAGACTTTGTACAATTTGTGCATAAATTAGATATAATGTAGAAAGTTATATTATTGCGTCAATTTTATCTCTTGCAGTAAAAAACTAATATAGACATCGTTAATAAAATGGCAACTCTTGTTGTGATCGCCAACCTATAATGTATAATCTGATTATAAATACTGCTAGTTATCACCAGGCAGATGGGGAGCTTTTGAGTATTTATTATATTAAAATCTTTTATTAAATAATTAGGTATTAAATATGAATAAAGATGAATTTGTTACTTTACTTTCCAAAATGTCTAACTGTTCAAAAATTGACGCTGAAAAATCTTTGAATATGGTTATAAAAGGAGTAACAGAGGTAATGAGTAGGGGTGAAAATTTGAGATTGGTAGGTTTTGGATCATTTGCTGTTCAGCATAGAGCTGCCCGCAATGGTCGCAATCCAAGAACTGGCGCGCCAATGAGAATATCAGCTTATAATCAACCTACATTTAAATCCGGTAAAGGGTTAAAAGATTCTTGCAATAAGTAGATTATTTAATATAATCTACTTATACTTTAAGTGCGCGCTTGTTTGAGCAGGCGTTGTTCTGTGCAGCTTAATGCGTTGATTGGATTATGCACTAAATTAAATAGAAATAAGATTTTATCATATACCTAAATTAGGGTTTACTAATTATATATCAATAAGGTGAATATATGTCTCATGTTCCTATTGTCATAGAGCAAACCTCCAAAGGAGAAAGGGCTTATGATATCTACTCTAGGCTTCTAAAGGAGCGTATTGTATTTATTTGCGGTCAAATCGAAGATTACATGGCAAATATCGTTGTTGCCCAATTATTATTCTTAGAAGCAGAAGATCCAGAAAAAACTATATATATGTATATAAACTCTCCCGGGGGAGTTGTTACCGCTGGGATGGCAATCCATGATACAATGAGATATATTACGCCTAAAATTGCTACCCTATGTATTGGTCAAGCATGTTCTATGGGTTCATTGTTATTGGCTGCTGGAGAAAAGGGTATACGTTATAGCTTGCCCAATAGTAGGATTATGATTCATCAACCATCTGGTGGTTATCAAGGCCAGGCAACAGATATTGAAATTCACGCAAAAGAAATACTAAAAATTAAAGCATTGATAAGCGGTTTATACGTAGATTACACAGGGCAAAAAATTTCATCTATTAATGAAGCGTTAGAGCGTGATTATTTTATGGATTCTGCTCAAGCATTAAAATTTGGCATTATAGATTCTATTATTACCGATAGAAAATCAATGGTCAAAAATAACAATCAACAAGCTTAATTTAACCCATTATTCGCAAATGTTACCAATAACTATTAGACACACTTAATAGACAACATAAAGGTTAACTGGGATTATCTAGTAAATTAATACTAATGGGCACATCTTTTTGTTGCATACTTGGCTCGCTAGTAGTAATATCTTGGTTAGAAATTATTTTGTTGTATACGTCTCATACAAGGTAATGTGTTAGCCTGAATCAATTATATGTTATATGGGTCCGTAGTTCAGTGGTTAGAACCCACCGCTCATAACGGTGTTGTCGCAGGTTCGAATCCTGCCGGACCCACCATTTAATCTTTGTTTTACCAATAAAGTATAATAGTTATATGATTAGTACGCTATCTAAATATATAATCAAATTATATATAAAATATTTGCTGGTCCTTTTTTTTATATTGATTACTTTATTAACTATATCTAACACATTTGATATCCTGCAAAAATTCAAAACAACTCAAATTCCACTATATTTACTATGGAAATTAATTTTATACAAAACTCCGTATTTAACTAATAAATTAGCTCCATTTATAAGCTTTGTAGGGACAATATGCTTGTTATATAGATTATATTATCACCTTGAGCTTCAAGTAATGCTGTGCAGTGGTATGCATATGTGGCGTATTGTAGCAATTCCAATAGTCATGTCTTTTTTGTTTGGGATATTAATTATATTGATACTGAATCCAATAGGAGCAAATGGATTAAAACAATACAAGCATGTTGAAAGTAAAATATTAAAAAAATCAAATAGCGATATCATGATAATACCTCAAGGAATGTTTTTTTTTGAAGAATCTCAAGATAATAATAAAATTGTACATACTAAATCTATTGATCTGCAATCTCGTAGGTTAAATGATATTATTACAATATTTGTTGATAAAGAATACACCTTCTTAAAGCGCATAGATGCAAAATATGCTAATTTTGGTGATGATAATACATTGAATTTATTCGAAGCAAACTTTATTCTTAACAATGATTCAAAATATTATCCAGAAATAACAATAAAAACAAATCTGTCAATTAACAAAATATTAAATAGCTTTATTCCTCCAGAAATGCTTTCTTTGTGGAATTTAAACCGATCAATAAAATTGCTTACTAAGCTAGGCTTGCCTACTTCTCATTACACAACGTATTACTATACACAACTTCTTAAGCCTTTTATTATGATGACAATGGCAACATTCGCTTGCTGCTTTATAATGTTTATTGGAAAATATACCAACATTAAAATGCTTTCTATTGTCTTAATATCTGGTTTTATCGTTTATGTTTTTATAGAAATTGGATTTAGGTTATTCGTAAATCAATCTATACATCCCATATTAGCAATGATGTTGCCGTGTATTTTTATAATGTGTATTAGCAATTTTATCATTTTACATCTATATTAAGCTTGATATACTCATATTATTTGATATTCTTTTTTTTAAGAAAAAATATCCAATCTGTCATAAAATAAAACATGTTCTCTAAATTATTCAGTTACATTTCTTGCGATATAGCAATGGATCTTGGCACTGCAAATGTGCTGGTGTACTCTAAAGGCCAAGGCATCGTACTCAATGAACCTTCCGTTGTTGCTTTGATTAAAGATAATGGATCATTTAAACCTTATGCATTTGGTCATGAAGCAAAGCTAATGCTAGGTCGTACCCCTGCTGATATAGATGCTAGACGACCTCTAAAAGATGGTGTTATAGCTGACTTTAAAAGCGCAGAAGCGATGATTAAATATTTTATCACTAAAGTGCATAAGCGCAATTTTTTTATTGGGCCTAAGGTGATAGTATGTGTGCCATCTGGCTCAACTCCAGTAGAAAGACGCGCGATTCAAGAGGCAGCAGAATCAGCTGGAGCACGTGATGTATATCTAATAGAAGAACCAATGGCAGCCGCAATAGGAGCTGGACTTCCAGTTACAGAACCAAAGGGTTCAATGATTGTGGATATCGGAGGCGGTACTACAGAAGTTGCTGTTTTATCATTAGGTGGCATAGTATATGCAAGATCTGTACGTGTCGGGGGAGATAAAATGGATGATGCTATCATCTCCTACATCAGAAGACATCATAATTTATTGATTGGAGACGCTACAGCAGAAATGATTAAACATAACATTGGAAAAGCTTGTTCTAGTAATAATAAAGGCGAAGAAGAATATATAGAAGTTCGTGGACGAGATTTGATTTATGGCATACCAAAACAAATTAAATTATCTGATGAAATGATATCTCAAAGTTTAGTTGAGCCTGTAAATCAAATTGTTGAAGCTGTAAAAATTGCATTAGAAGCAACTCCCCCCGAATTATCATCTGATATAGCCGATAAAGGCATTATGCTAACTGGGGGAGGAGCATGCTTGAAAAAATTAGATATATTACTCTCTGAAGTGACTGGATTGCCAGTATTTTTAGCTGATCAAGCATTATCTTGCGTTGCTCTTGGCACTGGTGCTGTGCTAGAGGATTTTGATAAGTTTAAACATGCCTTATTTAAACAAGATTAAAATTTTATTTGGATTTAATTATATCAATCTTATCTATGGCAATTATAAAAAATCGTAGTAAACAAAATAATATAGCTCATATTATCTTTAAAAATTATAAACGCCTGCTTTTAAGAATATTGTTAATATTATCCATTTTTAGCATTATGCATTTTTGTGGTTATAACAAAATATCCAATTCATCGTTAGAAATTGTTGGTTATACACAGTCTGCACTATCTCCAATAAGCAAAGTATTGTTTACAACTGTTAATTTTATACAATCACAATTTGTGTATTTACGAAATCTGAAATCAGAAAACTTGATGCTAAAAAATCAAATAGCACAATTGCAATCATTAAATGCAGATAGAATATTAATTCAAAATGAAAATACCGAGCTAAAAAAAACCCTAAACTTCATTGACAATACTAAAGTAGAATCTAAATACGCTAAAATATTGGGTATTTCTAAGACATCGTTTCATGATATGGCATTTTTATCAGCTGGAAGCAATGATGGAATTAAAGTTCATCAAATAGTTACCAGCGGAGAGTGGCTAGTTGGAATAATCACTCAGGTAAGCGATAATTATTCAAAGGCAATGTTAATCAGCGATCTAAATGCACGAATACCAGTAATCAGCCTTCCATCAAAAGTTCAAGCAATTTTATCTGGAGCAAGAAATGGCAAAATAACTCTCAAATACACAGAAGAGGACCAGCAAATTCATAATGATGATATTATTGTTACATCCGGCAATGGTGGTTTATATCCATTCGGAATTAAAGTTGGCTTTGTCCAAAAAAATAACAATAATGATGGAATTGTAATTCACTCTGGATGGAGATTGCACGATACGAATATTATTAATATTAACAATTATACCATCAAATAATTGATAATATTAATTTATCTTGTTATTATCATTATGTTTTACAATATAACTTAAGAATTTTGTACGTTGATCATGCAAGAAGATTCAGATAATCAATTATTAATACCGATTGATGATGATACCAATCTAATATGCGGAAAGTATCTTGTGCAATTTGATGCAAATATTGATGTCTTAAACAATGCGTTTTGTAAATACTACGAAGCAATTAATGTTCAGACAAATGATGAATATTTTGCGATAGCATTTAATAATTCATTTAATCCTCCAATCGACGTTTGGAATAAAATCTGTAGAAAAAATATTCCTGGATTAAATAATTTAATTGCATATTCTCTTGTGCGCAATCAAGATACACTAACATTGATTGCAATAGTAGATAAGTACGATTTTAATAGAACTTTAACGCAGTATATAAATACTTCTGATATATCTGAAGAGCAGTTAAAAAAAATAATTACAACGATATCAAATATACTTGGTCAATGTAATGCTCTTGGGATTATTTGTGGAAATATTCATCCAGATAATGTAATAGTAAAAGATAATGATGAATTTATGCTACGAGAATTCATTGATTCATATGCGCATTACAATCAATCTGGTTACTTCCTTGCCCCGGAAATATTAGAAGCATCTCCAATTGCTCGTTGTACCAATACAATAGCAGCTGATATATATGCATTCGGAGTATTAGTATTTTGCGCATATTCTAACAAGACGTTAAATGAACCTAATCAAAACCTTCAAATAGAAAGATTTAACAATGGCAGCTGTCAAAGCTTAATAAAAGATTATAAGGTCTCTAAATCTTTCAAAATATTTTTCATGTCAACTATTCAAGATGATATAACGCTTAGATGGGATACGAATCAAATCTCTAATTGGCTTAATAAGCCAAATGACGCAGAGCGAAATAAATCAAGATATCAATCCCAAAATGATAATTCGATTGTATTTAACAATAAAAATTACTTTTCAATAAAAGCTCTATCTTACGGATTGTTCATGAACTGGCAAATAGCTATAAATTTTATTAAAGACGATAAGTTATTTCGGTTTTTAAATATGCACAATATTAATACTGAGGAAATAAATAAGATCCACAAAGAAATTCGATCTGCTTTATTAGGTATAATCTCATCGTATGATATTAGTATATCACTATCTAGATTGTTATTAACAATAGATCGACAGGGATGCATCAGATTTAATAACTTAGGATTTACAGCAGCATCTTTACCAAATCTATTGCATAATGCATTGTATAAACATGATCAAAGCTCCTACGAAAATATTATCAAGATCACACAAAACTTGCATGACATTAAAACAAAGGATAAAAGCTTTGCTAGCAGTTTCGGATCTAGCGATAATGAATCTTTAATTGATAGCGCTATTTTTTCATCGTTTTCTACATCTAATATGTATGATACAACAAGGATTGTGTACGTTCTTAATAAGTACGCAAAATGCTTAAGTCCGATATTATCTGGAGAATATGTGTTAACATCTCAAGAAATGTTGATTGCATTAGAAAACATTGCGCAATCAAATCCTGGTAAATTTACTATAGATAGGCATATTATAGCATTTTTAGCTGCTAAAATGTATTTACAAGATGACTCTTATATAACAATATTACCAAATTTTACGAATTTATCTAACCATGAACTAATTCGTGGTTTTTGTGTAATTCATTTAGCTCATAAACAATTCCCTGATATTAAAATTGATCATCTTGTTAGCAACCTTATAGAAAAAATTATTATATTACTTGACCAATGTTTGCATAACGTAGAAATTAAAAATAAAATGTTTGAGTCGCTTAGAAATGCAGCTCAAGAAGTTAACTTAGATTTGATATTAAAAATACTTTCTAATCAACAATCTTTTATAGAGGATTATAACGGATATTACCAATCTTGTAAGTCTCTTAAACAAATAAAAGAGGAAATGATATCATTAAAAAAATCTGATAATTTTAATGATATGTTATTTTTTGGCCAAAAAATCACTGTATTTGTTTCATATGTATTTTGTTTGATAGCAATTATAGTGTTTGGATTTATCGTTAAATTTTAATAATTATTAAAACTTTGAATATGGAAACGCAAGATAAAAATTTTATATTTGCAGCATCTGCAATGAAAATAATAATATTTATTATAGCCTTAGTATTAGTTGTATTATCTAGATATGCATTTATATTTTTTACTGTTGCAATGCTACCGACAATCATTGCATTGTTTTTTGATAGAAACCATCATAAATGTGCTTCTGCAACAATTTGCACATTTAACTTTATTGGCATATTGCCTTATCTAATGACATTAATAAGCAATATCAATTCGATTAATCAATTATCAAAAAACATGATGTATAGTCTAGATACTTGGTTTGTAATTTATGGTTCTTATTCTGCAGGTCAAATATTATATTTTGCTCTGCCTTTAGCTATTATTAAAATTAAATCTATAAATACAGAAATGAATTTTGCTACATTACGTAGTAAATATAATAAACTATCTGCCAAATGGGGAATAGATATAGATGAAGAATAAAATTCATGCGTATTTATACAAAATATATTATACAAAACCTCGTACCGTTATTCATTCTTACACTTTGCGTTTCAGTTCTCCTTGTATGGATATTACAAATTTTTAAGTTCTTACACCTAATCAATAAAGGTATTAGAATATACGATTTTATACAAATCACTCTTCTTGCCTTACCACTCCTAATATTCATATTAATGCCGATTGTGACAAGTCTTTCATGTTTATTTTTTTATAATAAACTCATTGTTGATAGACAGTTGATTATACTGCAAACCTCTGGATTGAGTAATTTTCAAATTGCTAAACCAGCAATCCTTGTATCAATATTTATTACTCTTTTTGCATACTATATATCAGCTGATTTACTTCCTAAATCTTATAGAGAATTAAAATCAAAGTTAGAAAATATTAAAAATCATTATGTATCAAATATCATTGAAGAGAAAACATTTGTACAATTATCAAAAAACTTAACAATATATGTAAATAAAAAACTATCTAACAACAAGGTGCTGGGCGTAATATTGTTTGACAATTATAGCTCCAAACGCCAATCAATATTATTTGCAGAATATGGGGAGTTATTGATAGAAAATAATAAATTTGTGATTTATTTATCTAACGGCGCCAGACAAGCATACGACCATAACAATCAAATTACCAATCTCACATTTGATTCAATAGTTGTTAAGGAACTGCTATCGCAAAACATTAAAAATGATATTGTATCTATGAATATTAATGAATACTATATCAATGAATTACTATTTCCCAATAATTCCATTAATCACAACCAAAAACTAAAACTTATTTCTCAAGCTCATCAGAGATTAACATGGCCTGCTTATAATTTTATCCTTATATTTATTGGTCTAGCTATATTCTTGCACCGCAATACATTTACCCGCGATAGAAAACTAATTCACTATGCCCCAGTAATAGTTATCACTATTGTACTCGTATATTCACATTTTGCTATTAATAATATGTCATCCAAACATTTATATTATTCATATTTATATTATCTAAACATTATTCTTTGTATTGCCGGTGGCGCTATTATGTATAACAAAAAATAGTTTTAATAGATATATAGTTTGAGATTAAAATGTATCTCATTTAGTCTATTGCAATGAGCTGATAATAATCAAATATTGTTAAATATTTTGTAAATCGATACAATTAATTGAGCACTGCTTCAACTATTTTAAGATAGATCTATATGAGTGATATAGCAAATATAGATATCAATGCATTTAAAGAGCGCATTGATAGCAAATTTAAAGATAATTTACCAATTAAATTGCGATCTACATTATCTAATATTCTTGCAATCGATTACCATACAAGGTGCAAAGATAAAATTATGATACACAAACATGTAGATAGCTGTATAAAAAAAATAGGTAATTTTTTATATGGTAAAGTTGTAAGTGATGATAGTTTTTCTGCTGCAATGACTTTATTCAGTATTGCGATTGCAAGCGACAATTTGTCTTATAAAGATCATAATCAAGAATTATTAGTTGAATGTTCGATTAATCAAATTATAGAAATGCATTTTGCGTATTTAAGCAATGCGCAAAAATTAAAAGCTAAAGCAATTCTAATTAAACTGATAGGAAATAAAGACCAAAAGAAAATCATTAGTCAGATACATTCTAATATATCAATTACCAAAACAATCGTAGATGGAATGATAAAATTAGATATAGCAATTGATAAAAATAGCAATAATATATTTGATGAATTCCACGCTATAATACTACGCAATTCTAAAACGCAAAATAATGTAGATAAAATTAAAAATTTTATATCTAAAATCACTACAATGACCATTGGATTATCAATACCAGGCTTACTTTTGATGACAACATCTACATTAATTCCTGTTGCTATGATACCTAGCGCAATTGCAATGATTAAATTTGGACCTAAAATTGGCTCAATGATTGGGCAAAATGCAATTAATGCAAATGGTTGGTTACAAGATATACAAACAAAAGATAATCAAGCTATGGAAAATTTACTTGATCAAATGAGCTCTAAAAAAGTCACTGCTGTAACTTATCGGAAATTTAGAAAAATTACACATGAACATGAAAAAATGCATGATAAAAATATTGATAAAAATGAATTAAATAATCAAGAGCAAATCAATCTGGATGAGTTGATAATTGAAGAGATAATAGATCTTGATAATATCAAGGATAAGGTAAGCCAACATACTTCTGGTGTAATGAAGCAAAAAACTGTAGATAAACTCAAAAAAAGATCAATCAATGATCAATCTTTGCAACGTTACAAATAATACGCACGTTACTTTAGACTTAATCTGAAAGCCAAAAGCCATAAGTATCAACCTATTATAGTATTTGATCAAGAGTGTTAGAATTGCAATAGATAAAAGATTCCGAGGTATTTTTGATTATACCGCCAGATTCTTGGACCATTAATGTCAGCACGGCACCAATTTGGTTCTGAGCAAAATGCAAAACAGCGTCAATTTTACTTTGTAGTAATAACGATACATCATAACAATGAGAATCAAATATACGAATATTTTTATATTCTAAAACCTTAGAGTGATGGTCTGTAACAATAATTATATCTGACTTGTTTAGACGTTGCGAAGAAATACGCATACGCATAGACTGTGTGTTACTGCCAGCATTTGGCCCAAAGGTTTCTTTCCAACATCCTGATCCTTTTTGTGCGTAATATATCTCACCTAGGACTGGAAAGTACATTGCTCCATGTGTAACAACGTGCTTATCTTCAATCC
Organism: Rickettsiaceae bacterium; assembly: GCA_045106955.1. Taxonomy (GTDB): domain Bacteria; phylum Pseudomonadota; class Alphaproteobacteria; order Rickettsiales; family Rickettsiaceae. The sequence goes on from JBGCFO010000013.1 coordinate 40,116, forward strand.
ATTCAATATATGCAATGGAGCTTGCAAAAAATGGTAAGGATTTTTGAAAATTTACAATCGAATCTATAGGTGAAATCATTATAAATGATTGTTTGTTTGGCTTTTCAACTATAAACAGATCAGATTCAGAAGTAGAGGTAATAGGCATTTTATATCTCTCCAATTCTTCAATTAATGCATTCTTAGTACGTTTGTAAGCTCTACTAGCAAAGCTACTTGTGTTGCTAGAGCCAGATTGCATCATAGCTAATTCTCTATAATCTCTATGAAGCAATTTTGATGCTCCATAGATTGCATTTACTAGCCCTTTGATATACATAATGTTATTTTTATTATTATTATTTTACTAAGTTTTTTTACTACGCTCAACAAAGCTTAAATCATCAGTATTAATGACAACTTTTTCACCAATGGTAAGATAGCTAGGCAACATAATCTTCATGCCATTTGTCATTATCGCTGGCTTATACGATGATGTAACAGTAGAACCTTTAATGACAGGATCGGTTTCAGCAATTTCAACGATCATTTTTAGCGGTAATGAGATTGTTAATGGTATATTATCATGGAATTCAACCGTTACAATCATATCTTCTTCTAATAAAGGAAATTTATCTCCTAAAATTTCTTTATCAATAAAAATTTGTTCAAATGTTTCATTATCCATCAAAATTAGATTACTACCTTCGCAATAGAGATATAACATCTCTTTCTGCTCTAATCGCGCTCTTTGAACAGTATCAGTAGAAACAAATCTAACACTAGTTTTGACTTTCGTTTTGAAGTTTTTGAGTTCAAGCTTGATGTAAGCATTCCCTTTGCCTGGCTTTGTATGTTCAGGATTTTTTGTAACAATCCATAAATTATCATTATAAATTAAGATATTGCCAGACTTAATTGAATTTGCAGATATTTTCATAAAATTATTTTACGATATAAATAAAGATATTGTTTTAGAATTACCCATAATAGGTTATTATTCTAAGAAATCAAGGATAACATTAATTTTATTATAATATGAATGATATTGTAGTTAATCATGGAATATTTTGCGTTAGCTTATTAGCGCTTGGAGCTTGCACATTAGTTTTTTTTAGATTTGGAGCATGTGCAGCGATTAATTGGATTACGGTTCAAGCCATCTTAGCTAATATCATTGTTATCAAACAAATAGATTTGCTTGGCATGCACGTCACTGCAGCAGATGCATTAACAGTATCTAGCTTCTTTTCATTAACTTTATTGCAAGAAGTTCATGGTAAAACACTGGCTAAATCTGCTATTAATATATCTATTATATCGTTGATATTTTTTGCGTTAGTTATGCGCTTGCATTTGTTATATAAGCCAAATGTGCAAGATTTTTCTGAACATGCATACCAAATAATATTCGGCTCTAACGTGCGTATTATCATATCATCGATTCTTGCATATTATATTTCGCAATCTCTTAATTCGTATTGCTATTTTAAATTAACAAATAAATTTCCTAAATTATCTAGCGCAATTAGAGTAAATATTCCTGTAGTTATTGCCCAAATGGTAGATACTATTATTTTTAGTTTTCTTGGCTTGTATGGATTAATACATAGTTTATGGTCTGTAATTATATTTAGCTCTGCTATCAAATTGTTATCTACTGCAATATTAAGCTATTTAGTATTATATATTCGTAATAACAAATTTATAAAAAATCCTAGATCTAAATAGCTAGCATGAGTAAATTTAAATTCCATATTACACATAAATCTAGTAAATCTAATGCTCGTACTGGATTTATAGAAACAGCGCATGGGATAATAAACACACCTGCATTTGTTGCAGTAGGAACCAATGGTACTTTAAAAGCATTGGATAATGTTATGTTAGAGCAATTGCTTAAACAAGATCTAATTTTTTGCAATACATATCATCTGCTTGTACATCCTGGGCCAGATGTGATAGAAAACGCTGGTGGGTTACATAAATTCATCAATCGCTCATCTCCAATTATTACTGATTCTGGTGGGTTTCAAATATTTAGCCTAGCATATGGCGGCGTTGCAAATGAACTGAAGAGCAAAGGCAGCAAAACATCTAATGATATACTGAAAATTTCCGAAGATGGAGTAATTTTTCGTTCATATCGAAATGGAGATAGAATTTTATTGACGCCAGAAATTTCAGTTGATGTTCAAAAAAAACTTGGATCAGATATCATCATTCCATTAGATGAGTTATTACCTTATCATAGCTCTCAAGAATATCTTGTTAAATCTTTGGAAAGAACTCATCGTTGGGAGAAACGATCTTTGGACGCTCATTTAATCAATAAAAAAAATCAAGCCATGTACGCTGTTGTGCATGGAGGTTTGAACAAAGAATTGCGTAAATTAAGCGCTAATTATTTATCAAAATTAGATTTTGAAGGATTTGCTATAGGTGGTAGTTTAGGAAAAAATACATCTGATGTTGTAAAAGTCTTAGGATATACTGTTGACTATTTAGATCCTATAAAGCCAATGCATTTACTTGGCATAGGTGATATCGCAACAATTAAAGCTGCGATTCCATATGGCATTGATAGCTTTGATAGCGCTTATCCAACAAAAATAGCACGTCATGGACTCTTATTAAGGTCTTCTGGTCAGAATATTAAAATCATGCAAACTATTTGGAGAAAGGATTTTGAACCAATTGATCCAAAATGCTTTTGTTATGTATGTCAAAATTATAGCAAAGCCTATTTGCATCATTTATTTAAATGCTATGAACCATCAGCTCTTACGCTGGGAACAATACATAATATTAGCATTATGAATCAATATATGGAAAATTTAAGATCGCAAATATTAAATAATGAAATTTAGATAATGCAGACACAATCAGTGAAAGTTATGATTTTATCGCAATATGACACAATTGTAATACAATGATAACATGCAATATTGCAGAATTTTAACAAATGTTCAAATAAATAAAAAATGAATTTTTTAATATAAATGATGTTATCTAAAAACATTAAAATGATTTGAATAATATAAGTTATGAGGGTAATATGTACTTGAAGATATACATTGTGCATGTATTAAATTACATATCAATTTTATGAGAGTTTTGAGAAATATTCCAAATTATTTAACGATTTTTAGAATATTAATTACGCCGATAATAGTATTAACATTCTATTTTGAAGGAGCTGCATTATCTCATATTTTAGGATCAATTTTGTTTATATTTGCTGGTATTTCAGATTTTTTAGATGGTTACATTGCAAAAAAATTTAACTTAATATCAAATTTTGGTCAAATGCTTGATCCAGTTGCTGATAAAGTTCTAATTAGCTGTGTAATAGTAATGTTGATTAAGACCGATAAAGTCAATGTTATAGCTGGATTATTAATCTTATCGCGTGAGTTTATCGTCTCCGGTTTACGTGAATTTTTAGGACAAGTGCAAGTAAGCATGCCAGTATCACGCCTATCAAAACTTAAAACTATAGTACAAATGTGCTCTCTATCATTGCTGATTTTAGGATCTCAAGCTTCTGGAATAAGAATCATTGACCCAATTGGCAATGCGAGTCTATGGGTCGCTGTAATTTTAACTATTATTACTGGATCATCTTACATTAAATCATGCAAAGCCTTATGGAAAAACTAATAACAATGATTTTTTAATAATTTATCTAAATTGGCGCTGAAAAAATCTTATATTATTGGAATTATGTCATGTGATCCAGATGGGGTAGTAGGTAAAAACAACAGTATTCCATGGTATTACCATGAAGATTTAGAGCATTTTCGCCTTCATACAAAAAATAACATATCTATCATGGGCTATAATACTTTTGTATCAATTCCAGATTCAACATTGTCTAACATGACTAACATAGTTCTAACAAAAAAACACAAAACTTTAATTGATACAAAAGATCGCAACATTTATATAGTATCATCTCTTGCACATTTTCTTAATATTATTGACTCTTTAAAAACAAAGCAAAGTATATTCATGATTGGCGGAGCTATGATTGCAGATTTATTTTTATCCAATAATCTTATCGATGAATTTATATTAACAAAAATAAAGCACAAACATCATGGAGATGCTAGGTTAAATCTAAATCATTTCCGTGATTGGTCGTGCGAAGAATATGTCAACAAAGGCAGTAATATTGCAGATAATCAAAATTTTAGTATTCTACATTATAAATACCAAACAGGAGTTTCGCGCCATCAAGTTAATTTGTATAGGGACTAATTAACTATTTCTTGTGCTTATGATACAATTTTTTCTATTTTGTTCAAGAAAATATGTCTACTCATAAATGCACAAAGGAATTGTATAGCTCCTTCATCC
>JBGCFO010000014.1:0-15942 GCA_045106955.1 Rickettsiaceae bacterium
ACAAAAATCATCTATGAGACAATATAAAGTTGTGATACATTTTTTCATGAGGAGTGGTTTTTAGTTAAAAAAATAATTTTAACTCCTCGCTATTCCTTTTGCAAACTGGGTTTTATAGTTTTCTTATCCTAAATTCGCATTATCAGTATTGTAAGTAAAATCTCTTAATTCGCTTAATATACCTGCGCTTTTTGCACGGCCCTTTTTACACGAATTATTCTCCTGTGCTTTTTCTGGTGAATACAATGATTTTTGCCTACGTTCGATATTTTCTTGTAATTCAGAACTGGGTAACTCAGGTGACAAAATTGGATTGTATAAATTTGTTTTCATTGATGTTACATTATAATTGAATATAAGTTAACATATAATAAAATTCAATTATAATCAATATAGCAAAAGCAAAGTAGATTTTGATGGATTTTAAGTCTCTAATATGTTATATCAGATAGATATATTTTTATGCGCAATAATTGATCTATATAAAAATTAATGCAACTCTATCCATTAAAACTCTTTCCAGATAAGAGTGATTTTAATTTCATGAATTTCAGAAAAGTAAGCTTTTCGTTATCTATTATTCTTTGTATTGTTAGTTTTATATATATTGGTTTATACAAATTTAATTTTGGCATAGATTTTACAGGTGGAATAGCAATAGAACTAAAGGTGGATCAAGATCCAGATCTGGCATCTATGAGAGAAGTGCTAAACAATCTCAACCTTGGCGAGGTTGTTTTGCAAAATTTTGGTGGGCCACAAGATTTAATAATTAAATTTGGCAGTACTCATATTTCTAATTTGACTAAAGATGTTGCACTAATTAAGACTGCCATTGCAGATTCTTTTCCTTATCAATGCGATTATCGTAAAGTCGATTTGGTCGGACCACAAGTTGGTCGCGCATTAATTGAATCAGGTTCTATTGCAATTTGCTTAGCATTCGTTGCGATCATGATTTATGTCTGGATTAGATTTGAATGGTATTTTGGCATAGGCGTATTGATCGCTTTGCTGCATGATGTAATTATCGCCTGTGGTTTTATGAGTATCTCTAGACTTGATTTTAGCCTTTCTAGCATCGCGGCAATCCTTACAATTATTGGATATTCTGTAAATGATTCTGTAGTAATTTACGATAGAGTTAGGGAAAATATTAGAAAATTTAGCAACAAAAATTTAATAGAAATTATAAATCTTAGTATTAACGAAACTCTCTCTAGAACGATCTTGACAGTACTTACAACATTAATTGCAAATTTAGCGTTAATTATTTTTGGCGGAGAAGCTTTGCGTAGCTTTAGTGTGTTAGTATTTTTTGGAATATTCATTGGAACTTACTCTTCAATTTTTATTTCTGCCCCAATATTGATATTTCTCACTAAAGGAAGATTTAAAACATTAAAATCAAAGTAATAATATTATGACCAACGATATAATCAATTCCACCAAACGTGTTATTTCGCCTTCATTAGAAGAGATTTTATATGAGGCTACGCCAGTATTAGATCATGGATTTGTGCGTGTAGTGGATTATATGGGAAATGATAGCTCTATAGTACAAGCTGCAAGAGTATCTTATGGATCTGGAACTAAACATGTCAGTCAAGATAGAGGCTTAATTCGTTATCTTATGCGTCATAAACATACTACACCATTTGAAATGTGTGATATTAAGATGCATATAAAATTGCCAATTTTTGTAGCTCGTCAATGGATAAGACACAGGACTGCAAGTGTAAATGAATATTCAGCAAGATATTCAATTTTGAGCAATGAATTTTATTTACCAAGTAAAGAAAATATAGCTGCTCAATCAAGTTCTAATATGCAGGGCAGGAGCCAAGAAGAAGTGCCAGCTGAATATGCAAATCATGTATTAAACACCTTAAAAGATGATGCATTACTGTGCTACAAACATTACGTTGATATGATGAATACTGATGAAGCTGGTAATATAATCGATGAAAATAAAATCTCTCTAGCTCGTGAACTAGCTAGAATGAATTTAACTCTTAACTATTATACGCAATGGTATTGGAAAATTAATTTGCATAATTTATTGCATTTTTTAGCATTAAGAGCAGATAAGCATGCTCAATACGAAATCAGAGTTTATGCTGATGCAATTCTCAAAATAGTTAAATCTTGGGTACCATTTACTTATGAAGCATTTGAGGAATATATAATGCATGGTACAAACATCTCAAAATCTGCCATTAAAGTCATACAGGATATGATAGCCGGGAAAAAGGTCACACAAGAAAGTTCATCTATGACTAAAAGAGAGTGGAATGAGCTAATGAATGCATTATCACTTGACCAAAAAGGTAATATATAATATTGTGTTTTTGAAATTTATTTTGGCCGCTATAGCTCAGTGGTAGAGCGCATCATTGGTAATGATGAGGTCGAAAGTCCGATTCTTTCTAGCGGCACCATCTAAATCTTATAAAAAGAACATGCTAATTATTCATGAATAATCAATATTGTTTTCGTTATAAAACAACGCCGCAATACTTAAGGAATGCTTTAATTTCTCTTGCTATCTCAGGTTTATATTCCATTATAATAGTATTAATGAGATCGCCATTATTTCCACCTAATATCAGCAGCTATTTTTTTAAAGTATCTTTAGTTGTTCATGTAAATTTATCTGTATTTGTTTGGATGATTTCTATATTACATATCATATGGAGTATATATTCTAATAATATCTTTCTGCAAAAAATCTGCTGCAATATTTCTCTAATTAGCATTACTCTAATTGCTATATCTCCATTTACTGAATTGAGCGAACCAATTATGAGTAATTATATACCAATGCTTGATAATAATCTCATTTTTGCTCTTGGTATGGGCTTATTTGGAGCTAGCACACTCACTTTGTTGATAAATACTATATATGATTTTATCTCCAGTAATGAATGCAAAGATGAGATTATAAACGCAGCATCAATTTCATCTGCGATTATATTTTTAGTAGCTGTCTTTTGCTTTTCTATGTCTTATTTTAGCTTAGAACAATTGATATCCTTAACAATATTAGATTCGCATTTATATTTCGAATTACTATTTTGGAGCATGGGCCATGCATTACAGTTTTTATATAGTAATATGTATGTTGCAGTGCTAATAATTTTAGTGCGTAAAATATTAAATGAAAAATTATATTTTAATAAAATATATCAATATCTATTTTTTGCTAATTCTTTGTTTTGTTCGTTTGGATTATTTGGCAATATTGTATACGAAATATACGACAGTGATTTTAAGGATTTTTATACAATGCAAATGATTTATTTTGGCTCAATTTCGGCTATTATCACTATAATATTACTTCTTTATGAGATATGCACCGGTAAGGCTACAATGCAATCTAAAAATTGCGTAAGCACTCATGCTGTAATCTGTTCTAGCTTATTGTTTTTATTTGGAGGTGTTATTGGAGCGCTGATTCGGGAAATTAATGTCACAATCCCTGCTCATTATCATGGCTCTGTAGTTGGTATCACAATAGGCTTTATGGGTTTTTGTTACTACTTACAGAACATTAAAGCTAAAATAGCTACATGGCAAATCTATATATTATCAATTGGTCAATCTTTCCATATATTAGGATTGCTAATTGCTGGTGGTTACGGAGTTGCAAGAAAAACCCCAGGAGCTACAGAGATGTCACTAATTGCAAAAATTGCAATGGGAATTATGGGGATTGGAGGTTTAATTGCAATCCTTGGAGGGCTAATGTTCGTAATCATTTGTTCTGTACAATACCACAAGGCTAGATCATAGCATTCTATAACATGGATACAAAAGTTACAAATTAATGTCAAAGTTGTGTTGTTAATAGCACTAATATATAAAAAAAATTTATCATTAAATACTCAATTATAGATAATATCCTTACAATTTGTTAACATTTAATTAACTTATTAATAAATTATAAGATAATAAAAATGAACAAAACATTAAATAACACATTGCTTGCTCTAGATAAGCAAGTAGAAAAATTTATCCATGGCAATAAGAATATCTCAAAGATAGATCATGACAGAAGAGTAATAGATCAGGCACACATTCTAAGAAATTTCGAAAATGTAAATGATCACGATGATCGTATAAAGAGTTTTAAAAAAGAAGCTAGCGAAAAATTGCATAGTTTTTCATTCTTATCGCAGACCGATAAAATCAAAGATCAGGCCAAGAAAGTACTAGAAAATTTAAAAAACAAAAGTATCAAACATCTCGATAGTAAAAGTAAAAAATTATCTAAACAATTAAGCGCAAATGAGAAAGGTATAAATAAAAATATAGCAAAATTAAAGAAAGAATTTACAAAAATAAATAAAACGCAAGAAAAACTACAAGCAAACTTTAAGAAGCAATTGGAAAAAATTGAGAAAGAACTTGAACGAGCTGAGCAAAAAATGAAGAAAGATCTTGAACGAGCTAACGGCAAAAATGATAAGATAAAAGAAAAATATGAGAAAGTTAAAAGAAAGCTAGAAACAAAATATGATAAGTTATATGGTAACATAGCTCTTAAAAATAGCGTATATCGTGATCATGCATCTAGATTTGCTCAGATAAATAATCAATTACAACAAGATAAAAATTCACGTCAAGATAAAAAACTACCACAAACTCTAAATCAGGCTTATGAGCAATATGCACAAGATGTCAATAAATTATGTACAACAATATCAAAGAACGCGGATGATTTTGGTAATAAACATCACTTTAGAAATCGTAATGGTTATCTAGCGCATAAATCTACAGAAAATGCACAAAGAGATCCCGAGTATTCTGGAATTAACCATGAAAAACTTGAGTGGCATCTTGCAGCGCAAACGGTAGAAAAATACATTAAACGTATCGACCACAGAGCTCCTAAAGATGAGCACTGGAAAAATTTAATTCAACAAGGGCAAGAATCGCTAAAAATGAGTATGAAAGAGAAGGAAGGTGATAAAGAAAATGCTGTTGATTCTGGTCAAGCTATGCAGATACTGAAAGAGGCGCCTAAAGAATTACAAAATGCCTTGGAAAAGCTTGCCGAATATAAAAACAAACAAATATCAGAATCAGAAGAGATTGAGCAACCATTGCAAGCACAAGACATGTTCCACGACATACTCTATAATCATAATGATGAGAGAGAAAATCTTCAAAGAAAAATACAAGAAATATCTCAAAAAATGGAAGAAAATAAACAGCAACATAAAGAGCAAGGAGCTTCACAAATAACACTGACACCGCCTAAAGCGCGAATAAAAAACCAGACAAAGCACAAAGATCAAGTAATACTCTTCAGAGGATAAAAAGATCTATTTTTTTCTTTTATGTTTTGTAAATTGGACAGTTTTTACATACGCTGTGATTGTTAATTTCTGGTTGGTTAATATTTATTGTATCAATGATAAGATAGTTTAAAAAAACAATTTATATACCAAACCAATACATTCTTGACTTTTATTAATTTGATATATAAAATAATTAATAATCGAAATAAACAATTGTTAGTAATGTTTAGAGCTGTACAATACATTGGAGCACTCCTTAATACTCCAATTGATCAAAACCTAAAATCACAAGGACGAGTCTATGATATTAGACCTGCATCGCCTAAAAAATTATATGCAACAATTGATCGTGTCATTGTAAATCACAGTAAAACGTTATCTATTACTCAGGAAAAAATAAAGCATAATTTAGCTATGCAAGACCATAATTTAGAAGATAGGCTGTATAATAGATATGGATCTGAAAAGGCATTGCAAGTATTTAACCAGAAACAAACTGAATCATCTACAAGTCAAACAAAGGTTTTTACTGCTGATAAAGCAAGAAATAAAACAGATGAAGAAAGTCGTTTTGCTGATTATTACGAACGTAAAACACGTGGTTTTGTAGGGTATGAGATCAAAGCTGCAAAGCTATTAAAAAGACACGAGATTTCTTCTGCTAGCCTTGTTAATAAAGCAAAACAAGCACTTTACTCTCAAGAAAACCAAATAAGTCCAAGGTTAAAACAACGTAAAGAAGAAGCGGAAAATTCCTGCGAATTTGAAACACCTATTAAAGACGACCAATTAACAAGTACCTGCCAAGATTCACTTAAAAGCAAGAGATTAATAAATTTTGATAATCGTAATAAATCATTCTCAATGAATGTAAAAACTGAGGAGAAATTTGTTGCTCATGATGAGACATCTACCAATAAAATTGTTTCTGCTAGCCTCACAGACGATAAATCTGTTCAAAAATCAATTAATGCTAATGGACCATTTGATCACATACATAATAACGATAGTCGATACATAGCTGATAATGATGAGTATGTGAAGAATATTACCATATCGCGTAATATACATAAAAATAATAATACTCGAGCTAATGTACAAAGCTTAATGGATGAGGATTATCAGATATCTTTCTGTTTTAAAATGTTTAAAATCCAAATGGAAAATGAAAAGTTAAAGCAACTCGTAAAGCAGATTACTACTAAAGATACTATTAACAAACAAGATAAAAAGAATAACGGCACACAAAAAACAGAAGATAATAATTCTAGATACTCAAGGTGTGAACAAAAATCGTTTGTATCAAATGACATGCGTACTAGTATTGTTGTATAATTATGAGTTACCTTCTTGTGTTAAATTCTCTTTATTCTTTTAAGAGTATGTATTTTTTGGATAATATAAAATGCGCCATAGCATAAGATACTCAAAATAAGCAGTAGACTTGTAAAACCCACGGTGCTTTCATTACTATGCAATCTAGAGACTAGAAAGATTGCAATTCCTATTATGACGTAGTATAAAAATCCGAAAATTGATCCAGCAGTGCCAGTTACCTTTGCATAATCTTCTAGTGCGTATCTAAGGGTCATTGGCATAAGAAAAGAATGTCCAATAATATGTATAATCATTGGAACAAATGTTATTAAGATTTCTATTAATACAGAATGCACATATTGTTCTCTTAAGCTACCAACAAATAATAAAAATGTTCCTACAATGCTACAAAGTGAGCCGTAGGTCATAATTCTTCTATTATCTATATCGTGTTTAATAAGGTATTTACACAAAAACGCGCCAGTAATATGAGTCATTGTCAGTAACATAATCAAAATACCATAATGAGATGCTGATATTCCTATTTTTCTGATAAAAATAAATGGAGCTTCTATATAAAATCCAAAAGTGATGCTGTTAAATGCGCCAACAATTAATGCATACAATAATACAACTTCATCTGTACAGATTTTCTTAAGCACTTTAAAATACTTATCATGATTTTCTCTGCCAATATGCTTATTTGTTTCTGGTAAAAATATAAAATATAAAATAGTTAAAACGCTAGACCAAATGCCTAAAAATGCAAATATATAATTCCACTTTAGGTACTGCACGATATAACCACCAACAATGGAGCCAAATGAAGGGGTAAAGGCTAGACCAACTGAAAGAGTTGCGTATAAATGCGATAAACGACTTCCAGAATAAGAATCTCTAGCCATTGCTTGAGCTATGACAGACCCAACGCTTGCACCAAATGCCTGAGTAAAGCGCAACCCGATCAATGCCAATATATTAGGCGCAAAAATTGAAGATAAAGATGCAAGAACATAAATCAACATTCCGAATAAAACTACTGGTCTACGACCTATGATATCTGATATTCTGCCTAGCGATAATATACCAAAAGCAAATCCAATAAAATATGCGCTTGAAGAAAGTTGCGCAATATTTGGTTTTGTATCAAGATAGCGCGCAATATTAGGTAGAGCTGTGCTACACATTGCATCTGTAATGTACGATAGAGAAAATAATAATAATAATGCCCAAGGTTGTACCTTGGTGATATTAGACATATACTTTATTAAACATTGAATCTAAAATGAACTACATCCCCATCTTTCAATGCATAATCCTTACCTTCTAATCTCATTTTACCAGATTCTTTAGCCTTTACTTCGCCATTAAAACGCACATAATCATCATAGGATATAACTTCTGCCCTAATAAATCCACGTTGAATATCAGTATGAATCATAGCGGCTGCATTATAAGCTGTTGTATTTTTTAAAACAGGCCAGCACTTAGCCTCCTTTGGTCCAACAGTAAAAAAATCCTGTAGATTGAGCAATTTATACGATGCTGAAATAATCTTATTGAGACCAGTTTCTTTTAAATCTAACGATTGTAAAAACTCTTCTTTATCTTGGTTATTATCTAATAAGGATATTTCATGCTCAATCTTAGCTGAAACAACAACATAATTATCTGTAATTTTACTGATTAATTGTGTAAATTCATTTCCATTTACAGCTTCAGACTCAAGAACATTACATACATATAAAACTGGTTTTGATGTTAGCAAACCTAATTGAAAGAGAAATTTCTCACCATATTTGCCAGATAAAGCTCTAGCTGGAATATTCTGACTCAATGAGTAATACAAATCTTTAAGAATATCATATAATTCTTGCGCTTCTTTATCTCCTGATTTAGCTTTTTTTTCAACCTTATGTATTCTACGGTCAATCTGCTCATAATCAGATATAATCAATTCGGTATTGATTGTTTCAATATCATCAATTGGATTAACCTCATTATGAACATGAGTGATATTAGTGTCTTCAAAGCAACGTACTACATGTATAATCGCATCAACCTCACGAATATTTGCTAAAAATTGATTACCTAACCCTTCTCCTTTGCTTGCGCCTTTAACCAAACCAGCAATATCTACAAATTCAATGCATGCTGGAATTTGCTTAGCAGATTGTGCGATTCGAGCGAGAATATCCAATTTCTTATTTGGCACGTCTACAATTCCACTATTTGGATCTATTGTACAAAACGGGTAATTAGCAACCATCGCACCCGACTTTGCAGTTAAAGCGTTAAAAAGTGTGGATTTTCCAATATTTGGCAATCCAACAATGCCGCATTTAAGTGTCATATTAATTTATTAAATAATCAAAAAGCTGAATGAACTCGGAGAATTCATAGCCTAACACCATTATATAAAAGAAAGCAGCGAGATGCAAATGAACTATCTATAGTTAATAGGCTATATCGGCTATTCTTGATAGTCTTTTTCCTATTGTGTAAATTTGTTAATGCTAAACTCATCAAGTATTTTACCCTCTTGTTTTACAAGTTCAGCTCTCAGCTCTTGCTCCTTCTTTTTTAAGATGATTTCCAATCTTTTCACCTCCTGAAATTGAACGAATAATTCATTTTGCTTCATTTGTATCTTTCTAGCTAAATTCGCTCTTATACTGTACAAATCCCGCAATTTTCTTTCAACTCTTTCTAAATATTGGCTTAAATCTATTACGTATTTAGTATCGCGATAATTATCTATTTCATTAAGTTTTTCTTGCGTTAAAAAATCTATTGATCCTTCATTTTCTTCTTGATTACTCTTCAGTTTGTTAATCGATAAAAGCAACTCATCTATATTATTGTTATGAATTCTAATTAAGCTTTTTAATGTTTTCATGGCAATACAATAATCTACTTAAAATACATAAACTTATTATTCGTCACGCACTCCAGTAATTTCTTGTAATAACTTATAGCTTTGTTCCATAGAACTACTTTGTTCAGGAGATTGTTTAAAAAAATTCTCTAATTTAGAGTTCAGTACAATTGCTCTATCTACTTCTGAATTAGATCCTTTTTTATACACTCCAAGTCTTATCATATCTCGCATATCCTCATATGTTGACATTGCTTGTCTAGCAACTCCTATCATTTTATTTTCTAATTCAGTATTACATCCAGGCATTGCTCTAGAAATGCTTCGCAAAACATTTACTGCCGGAAACATACCTCGTTCTGCAATTTGCCTATCAAGCACTATATGCCCATCCAGTATTCCACGAACGGCATCACTAATTGGTTCATTTTGATCATCTCCTTCAACTAAAACTGTGAACAAGCCGGTAATATCTTTGAGGCCATTGATTCCCGGGCCCGTTCTTTCAAAAATTTTTGGCAATTCACTAAATACAGATGGGGTGTAACCTTTGGTTGTAGGAGGTTCGCCAGCTCCAAGACCAATTTCACGCTGAGCCATTGCAAATCTTGTAATGGAATCAAGCATGCATAATACTTCATTACCTTGATCACGAAAATATTCTGCAATAGTTATTGTTGCGTACGCAGCCCGTCTACGAAGAGCAGGAGATTCATTGCCAGTAGTCACTACAATGACGGTATTTTGTAACCCATCTTCTCCTAAATATTCTTCTATAAACTCCTTTACTTCACGACTTCTTTCTCCTATTAAACCTATAACTTTTACGTCAACTTTTGCATATTTAGTTAACATAGAAATTAAAACAGATTTTCCAACTCCGCTTCCAGAAAATATGCCCATTCTTTGACCATAGCAACAGCTAATCATAGTATCAATTACTTTGACTCCAAGGTCTATCTTTGTGCCGACTTTATTTTTATTTTGTGGATTATGCATTGTATCATGATGTAAATGATATTGCTTTTCCCCTAATTGTAAAGGTCCAAGATCATCTAATGGCTCTGCTAAAGAATTGATTACACGACCCATCCAAGACTCATCTGGATATATGATATTTTCATGCTCAAACACTTCTACAATCGACCCATAACCAACTCCTTCGATACCTTTAAATGGCATGAGCAAAACATTTGATTCATTAATTGCAATCACTTCAGACAATATTTCATTATCATTATTGGTATATATCTTGCATAATGAGCCAATCGCTACAAAATCTACAATTCCTTCGCATGTAACCACTATGCCCTTAATACCAGTAACAGAACCTTTGATTTTAACTCTATTGATTTTATTAATTTGTGAACTTAGCAGTGATATATCCTTCATATTAAACTTCTATTTTTAAATTTTTTAATGGGGGTGCAAAAAAGTTACCCTGCATATTATCAATATTAATATCAAATAAAAATTTAGCAATTTCTCCGTTCTCTACAAATTCTGCAACGGTTTTGATGCCTAACTCTTCAGAAATTTTTACTAATATCTCTACAAAATACTGACTTTGATTATTATTTACAATATTCGAAATATAACTACCATCAATTTTTACTAAATCAATTGGCAAGTTTTGTAATTGTCGAAATGTAGTGAACCCAGAACCAAAATCATCCAATGCAAAACGACAATTGAATTTACTATGAAACTTATTAATAAAAGTCGCAGTATTTTCATAATCATCATTGAGAGAATGCTCTGTAATTTCAATAATCAATCGATCAGATACATTGTTTTTCTTTAACAAATCTTCTGATAAAGAAATAAATTCAGGATCCAATATACCAACATTTGAAATATTGATAGACAAATGTACATTAGGAGATTTATTAAGCTCATCAACAACCATTTTAAAAACAATTTGATCGATAAGATTTATTAATCCTTTACTTTCTACATCTCCAATAATTTCTCCAATTGATATTAACTCTCCAGATTCATTCGGAAAACGTAACAAACATTCATAATAATGCACCTTCATTGTCTTACTATCAATGATAGGCTGAAACATGAACGTTAGAGTGTCTTTAATAATAGCCCGCCTAAGTAAATTAAGTCTTTGATTGCAATATACAACATCTTTTACAAAGCCATTTTCACTATTGCATTCATAATAATATTTACCTTTATCATTTTTGCAAAGCAAAGAAATTAATTCGCAATATATCCTTTTAGCATCACATTGATCAGAATATTTTACATTTGCTATCTTGCATTGTAAATGCAAAGCAGATAAATAAGAATGAGTATAAAGCTGAGAGTCACGATATATTCTAAAGGCTAAATTCTGCCTCGATTTATCATCAATATCTTTAATAAAGAAAAATATGAGATCATCTTGCATAATGAAATTGCTATTTTCTATTAAAAAATCTACATAATTATTCTTGATGATTGTAGAAAAACTTTTCATTATTTCAGCTAGGTTATATTGCATAGATTGTAGTTCCTGATAATTGCATAATTTTATCAAGAAACAATATCCAGATTTGAACAAAGAAAGATTTGCTCTAATATCTTTTATTACATTTAAATCCATTTTAATTGTGCCTACTAATGAAATGCTGGCCTTATATTATTAATTGCTGTATATTATCAGTTATTGATCAAAGAATAAAGAGATGGATAGAGTTGCACGAATAAAAGATAAGTTAACCATATTAAAACCACAATATCTTAAACTTATCGATCAAACTAGTGCGCATCGAGGACATTTAGAAAATGATAATCAGCTAGAAACTCATTTGAAACTTATAATTCAATCCGAATCTTTAGATGATAAAACCAGAATTAATCAACATAAAATCATAAATAAACTACTATCGGATGAATTTCACAATGGATTACACGCGTTATCTATTAAAATAATTGAAAAGTAAGTAATTAATGAAAGGAAATATGAATTTACATTATATATTTAAAGCTGCCAAAGGAGTTTATTCAATCGCTAAGCATGCCAAAAATAATCTTCAAGATACAATGGAAGATAGATTTATTTCTCGTAAGTATGTCACCAGGGAGGAGTTTGAAATTCTACAAGATCAACTGAATGAGCTTAGATCAAAAACAAAAAATAAAACAAAATAGTATTGGATGATCAAAATTTACCTAAAAAGCTTTGATACTTGACATAATATGCGATTAATATAAAATGATGCTTGACCCTAATTACTTAAGTTTAGGGCTTGTAGCTCAGCTGGTTAGAGCGCACGCCTGATAAGCGTGAGGTCGGAAGTTCAAGTCTTCTCAAGCCCACCATCATCTGCAAATGTTTACCCTTGCTATAATACCGAATGATCAATGCATTGATTTCTTCAATTAACTACTTGCAATAAAGAGTTATATGGTATATCACTTAGATTATTCTAATCGATGAGGTTGTAAATAATAATGACAATATATAGCAGAGAAGCTAATCAGAATTCATATCCTTTTAAATTACCAGAATTACCATTTGATACGTCTGATTTTCACGCTTTTAGCCAAGAAACTTTTAATTATCATCATGGCAAACATCATAAGGCATATGTTGATAATTTAAATAAAGAATTAGAAAGTATCGCAGATTTACAAAAAGAAGATTTAGAATCATTGATATTATCTAGTACTGATAAATATCCAAAAATATTTAACAATGCTGCTCAAGTATGGAATCATACGTTTTTCTGGCATTCAATTTCCCCAAGCGGTGGAAACAAACCTTTTGGCAATATAGCTCAAAAGATAGATCAAGATTTTGGAAGTTTTGATAATTTTGCATCAGAATTTACACAAGCCATATTAACACAATTCGGAAGTGGATGGGCTTGGCTAGGTTTAAAGGATAAAATATTACAAATATTTAAAACTTCCAATGCGCAATCAATTATTACAAATGGTATTTATCCAATCTTGGTTTGTGATGTTTGGGAGCATGCTTATTATATAGACTATAGAAATCGCAGGCCAGATTATGCAAAAATATTTATTGATCATATGATTAATTGGGATTTTGCCCAAAAGAACTTGAATTATTTTATGAATATGTAAAATCAAATATGATGATAATATAATCTTGTATATGTTTGATCTGTCTAATAAAAAACAGTTGGTACATAACATTTTTTCTGATGTCGCAGAGAAATATGATCTGATGAATGATGTTATGAGCTTTGGTATTCATAGATTTTGGAAGAAGGCTTTGTGCTCGCAAATACCAAATTTAAATTCAAAGATATTAGATGTTGCTAGTGGAAGTGGTGATATTGCATTTCGTATATATAAAGATGCTAAAAAACAAAATAAAGATATTCATATAACTTTATGCGACATCAATCAAGCAATGCTTGACTTATCTTTATCAAAAGCAATTGATAACAACATTATAAAAAATATCGAATATATTTGTGCAGATGCTGAAAATTTACCATTTGAAAATTGTAAATTTGATTATTATGTAATAGCTTTTGGTATCAGAAATGTGTCAAATATAGATAATGTATTAAATGAAGCTTACAGAGTCTTAAAACCAGGGGGTAAGTTTTTATGTTTAGAATTTTCAAAGCCTAAAAACTATTGTTTTGAACAACTATATCAGCTATACAAAGGTAAGATTATACCAAAAATTGGTAAAATGATTACTAATAACCAAGAGGCGTACGAATATTTATCAGACAGTATTAGCTTATTTCCAGAACAAAATACATTTAAAAATATGATACAAGATGCTAGTTTTTCTAAGGCGCAATATCAAAATCTTTTAAATGGCATTGCAGCCATTCATACAGCTTATAAACTAACCTAAATCTTAATTTATGCTTGTAGTAAGCCTAATACAAATTATTTATACATTGACCAAGCATCAAATTTTTCTGTACAACGATAATTTTAAAATTCCATTATACATTAAAACTATTTTTGTATTTTTAACTGCTTTCCTGTGCCCTATTAAGCTATTTTGTAAGTCCAAACCTGAAAACAGTTTAGGCGCAAGATTAAAACAATGTTTTATAGATCTAGGACCGATATACATTAAATTTGGTCAAACATTATCTACCAGGTCAGATCTTGTTGGAAATGACATTGCTTCACAATTACAGTTATTACAGGACAAGCTTAAGCCATTTGATGAAAAAATACTTAAGCAAATATTAAAACAAAAATTTGGTAATACGATACATGATATATTTATTGAATTTGATTATATATCTATTTCAGCGGCTTCAATTGCTCAAGTTCACAAAGCAAAGCTCGTTTCAGGAGAGTTGGTAGCCGTTAAAATTCTACGTCCAAAAATATGCACAAAATACAAGAAAGATCTAAAAGTATTGAAGTTTTTAGCGCGAATATCTCACATATTTTTGCCCAGTATTGAACATCTAAAGCTAGAACCTGTCATAGATTTGTTTAATACAACAATGATGTTGGAAATGGATTTTAGACTAGAGGCTGCGGCTGCATCAGAAATGCGTGATAATTTCAAAGATGATACATCTGTACATATACCAAAAATCTTTTGGAAATATAGTTCAAATAATATATTGGTAATGGATTGGATAGATGGTGTGTCGCTTTATGACAAAGAAGCTCTTATAGAAAATAATTTTGATCTATCTACCATTGCACGCAAGATTGCTGTTATATTTTTCAATCAAGCATTTCGTGATGGATTTTTTCATGCCGATTTACATCCTGGAAACATCTTAATAATGAGAAATGGCTCTATTGCATTGTTGGATTTTGGCATTGTTAGCAGGTTAAATGATAGAGATAGAATTGCAATTGCAGAAATATTTTTTGGATTTTTCAAGAAGGATTATAAGTTGATTGCGAGAATACATAAAGAAATTGGATATATACCAAAAGATACTGATCTGGATGTATTTGCACAATATTGCAGAGCTGTATCCGAGCCACTTATTGAATTATCTGCTCAAGATATATCTATTGGCAATTTATTATCTCAACTATTTCAAATTACCGAAGTTTTTGGTATGAAAATTCAGCCTCAACTAATATTGCTACAAAAAACAATGATCGTTGTAGAGGGTATAGGTCAAATACTTAACCCACAAGTTAATATGTGGCAAATGATTGAAGATTGGATTAAAAAATGGGCTAATAAAAATATTACGCCAGAAGCAAAATTATTGAGAATTTTGAGACAAAATGCGATAGATTTTGTCAATAAGATCTATCAATAAACAAACCTCCCAAATGCATGAGAGGTTTATCTAAACTTTTCTAAGTAAACTTAACTTAAATATTACTGTAAAAGTTTTAATACACTTTGAGCTAATTCATTTCCTTCTCTATAAAGTTCAATAGTAGCACGAAGTCTAGTTGAAGTGTCTTTAAATATAGAGATAGCATCTTCATAATGCGCATTTCTATAGTTACCAG
>JBGCFO010000015.1:0-12128 GCA_045106955.1 Rickettsiaceae bacterium
CCTGGTTAATCAAATTTAAGCGCAGGATTTTAGAAGGCATTTCTTTTTATCGGCAGGATTGGGAGATTATCAAACCAGCAATTTCGTTAAGAATGAGGAGTATTTTGACAACTACCTAAAGTTTTAGCGCGAAACTCCTGCAATAAAGGGCTAGTAATATCCAGTTTCTTGTCAAGATAATCTATAGCATCAGATATAAATTCACTATTTATGGGTATTTTTAACATAAAAAATACCCTAATACTTAACATCTATACAGCATTTTCTTAAACGCAGTTCGTTTTATCTATAAGAAAGCTAAATCTGATAATCCATCTAGCTATGGCAACATGATCTATAGACAATCCTCTAATATGAGCTAATTCTCTATAGCTTAAGCTCAATCTAACTTTTTATATCTTTTTGATAACAGAAGTTTTTAAAGTATTTACCAATCCGCATATCAAACATATTTAACAATAAGGCTTAAAAAGAACCTGTGCTTAACATTCCTCATAACAATCTCCATCTCCATCTCCAAGTAACATCTCGAGCGATTTTAAATGTTCTTCAGAGAAACATGATGCATATTCTTGATTTACCGTTAATAATTTAGCTAGTTCTCTTGTATTGTCACAGTCTATTTGATCGAATGACCCTGAAAAGAGATCTTCTGCATCAGGATAGTTAGAGCAATTAATATTGTGTATACTACATAACTTTAACATGGATTCTAGAAATCCGAGTTTTTCATAAGAAATAAAGTGATAGAAACACTCTAATATTAATTGTTTATATGCATCCTCTGCAATATATTCATTCTCTCCAACGTCTAGTTTTTTTATCAATGTAATATTTTTCTGAAAAATATCAAACAGTTTTTCAGACGAGAAGAGCTCTTCCTCCCAGAATATCTTAGGATTGGAGTTCGTGCCATACGCAGGTTTTGTTCTAAGAAAAGCACTAGTACTCATAGAATCTAGTAATATATCTAATAGCGTTTGGTGGTCACAGTATAAATACTTCTGAAAACGATGGTTAACGTCAATATTGTTTACAATTACCTCTCCTCCTACACATTTAAAAAGTTGTTTCATTGTGTCATGCGATCTTAATGCATTCATAACCCCTTGCTCACTGAGTTTTTCCGCTATTACTTTTGGTTCTACTATTCCAGCTAGCGTTTTCAAAGTCATACCTGATGTATCTTTGCATGATTTCTCAACAATTACTTCATCGACGTTTTCTTGGATTAGTTCTTTACCTACTGTTTCACATAGTATCTTCAAAGAATGGAAAGTTCTGTCGCCGCCAGAAACTACTGCATCAAGCACTTCTGAATTAAAATTTGCTACGATTAGGTCTTCACCTACGATTTTAATAATATTACATAAGTTATCATTTTTACATTCTCTTACAAGTATTTCTTGAGTGAGTATCTCTTTAAATAAACCATTAAATCTATTATTTATCGCCTGTAATATATTTATCACCGGATCTGTCCTAACGCCAAATGATCTTCCCAAATCATTTAGCATCTTTAACGCATAGTTTTTACATGATTCTGTAACAATTTCTCCTGGATTGAGATTTGCTGCGATTGCGTCTGGACCTACAATTCCATTCAGCCTTAAACTATATTCTAAGTTTTTACCTAATTCTATGATAACTTCTGGATTGAGATTTGCTGCGATTGCGTCTGGACCTACAACCTCATTCAGATTATTTAAAGTACCATCTCTCATTTGGCATAAGCTTATAACGACTCCTGGATTGAGATGTTTTGCGATTTCGTCTGTACCTACAATTTCATTCAGATTATTTAAAGTACCATCTCTCATTTGGCATAATCTTATAACAACTTCTGGATTGAGATGTTTTGCGATTTCGTCTGGACCTACAATTTCATTCAGATTATTTAAAGCATTTTTGTTGCGGCATAATCTTATAACAACTTCTGGATTGATATTTTCTATAACTCTCTCCAGACCCATCCTGTTACTGAGATTTGCTAAACTATCATCTACGCATGCTTGAAAAACACCATCTGGGTCGGTGGCGTTGTCGTTAACCATAGTGATACCTCATTGACAATGGTTACTGGAATCGAAAAGATGAAAGTGGCAAATGTATATATGTAATGTCTCATTATTTAATACTTGCTAGTTCTAGTTAATTTAATATATATGTATATTAACATAATTTAAATATTTTGCAATACAATATTGTTAACACACTTAAGTTATACCGGCAAATTTAGGAAAGGAGTTTCGCCTCACTAATTCTAGTTTGAACAAAGAAAAGAAAAATATCAACATAATTGTTATGCTTTACTTTCGTAATTGCTCTTGACCAGATGAAAAAATTTTGACAAAATTATTCAACGAATATGTGTGTATTTTTAATTAAAGGAATGTATGGAACAATTTGACTTAGTAGTAATTGGAGCCGGGCCTGCGGGTTATACTGGCGCAATTAGAGCGTCTCAGCTCGGAATGAAGGTTTTGGTAATAGAAAAAAACCCAACTTTAGGTGGGACTTGTCTGAATGTTGGATGTATTCCGTCGAAAGCTTTGCTTAATATTTCTGAAAAATACGAAGAAGCAAAGCATCATTTTCATGATATTGGGATTAACACTAATGTAAAATTAGATTTGCAAAAGATGATGGCTAGGAAAAATAAGATTGTATCGGATTTATGCAGCGGCATATCTTCTTTATTTGCAAAAAATAAAATTACTAAAATTACTGGGTCTGCATCACTCGAATCTAAAAATATTGTTCTTGTAAATAATGGAGAGCAAAAATTTCATGCTAAAAATATATTAATTGCGACAGGCTCTGAAGTTATAGGCCTTGAAGGGATTGAAATCGATGAAAAATCCATTGTATCCTCTACAGGAGCTTTAGCATTATCACAAATACCAAAAAAGATGATAGTTGTTGGCGGTGGGTATATAGGACTAGAACTTGGTTCTGTATGGAATCGTCTTGGCACTGAAGTTACTGTAGTAGAATATTCTGATCATATTTTACCTAATATGGACAAGGATATTAGAGAGCAATTTTATAAAATACTACAAAAGCAAGGTTTGAAATTTCAATTATCTACTCAATTACTTAGCGCTAAAAAAGAAAAAAATGGCTCTGTATCATTAGAATTAAAGGATAACAAAACAGGCAATAAGCATAAAATTGATAGTGATGTAGTGCTTATGTCAATTGGTAGAAAAGCATACACAGCAGAATTAGCATTAGACAAACTGGGCATCTCTTTGGATAAAAGAGGTTGTATAGAAATTAATGAGAAATATCAAACTGTGATAGATAATATATATGCTGTTGGAGATGTTGTCCAAGGCCCAATGCTTGCTCATAAAGCAGAAGAAGAGGCTATTGCTGCAGTGGAAATTATGTCAGGACAAGCTGGTCATGTGAATTATAATCTTATTCCAAGTGTAATTTACACTTGGCCAGAAGTTGCTTCAGTTGGATTGAGCGAAAATCAGCTTAAGGAACAAAAGATAGAGTACAAAATTGGCAAATTTCCATTTTTAGCAAATAGCAGAGCAAGGGCCAATGGATACACAGATGGAATGGTTAAAATTTTAGCTCATAAATCTACAGATCAAGTGCTTGGAGTCCATATTATTGGGCCAGATGCTGGAACTTTGATTGCAGAAGCTACTATAGTTATGGAATTTGGAGGTGCAGCAGAAGACATCGCTAGAACATGTCATGCTCACCCAACATTAAGCGAAGCTGTTAAAGAAGCGGCATTAGCAGTTGATAAACGTACGATTAATTTATAATGAATGTTGGATCATCTATTGATGAAAAAGAGCTAAGTAAGCTTGAATCAAATGATTGGTGGAATAGCTCTGGTCAATTTAAAATTTTGCATGAAATTAACAAGATTCGCGTTGATTATATTATTGATAAAATTAAAAGATGCTTTCAAGATAAAGATGGCAAAGTAAGTTTTGATAAAATGAATATTTTAGATGTTGGGTGCGGAGGTGGTTTAGCCTCAGAAGCTTTAGCTGAATTTGGATTTAATATCACTGCTATCGATGCAAGTCAAGAAAACATCAGAACAGCTGATGCTCATTCAAGGCATAGTGTAAAATACGAATGTAATACCCCCGAAGGTTTATTAGAACATGCTGACATAAAGCAATTTGATGCTGTAATTTGCCTTGAAGTATTAGAGCATGTTGCAAATTTAGATGATTTTATAATGAACTTATGCTCATTAGTTAAAAGCGGTGGCGCGCTAATCGTATCTACAATCAATCGAAATATCAAATCTTATTTACTAGCTATTATTATGGCAGAATATGTTTTAAATTGGGTTCCAAAAGGAACTCATAGCCATGATAAATTCATAAAACCATCTCAATTACATTCTATTCTTAAACGTAATAATACACGAATTAATGATTTACAAGGCATGATTTTTGATATCTCTCAACAAAAATGGGTATTAAATGATGATATTAGCGTTAATTACTTGCTATACGCAATCAAAGATAAATCATATTCTGATATTCGATTTTAAACTTCAAATACGCTATACAATACGCGATAAATGTTTATAATTATTGTATCTTGTTAAATCAATGGTTGTTGTGAATATTTTATTGCGCATGTAATATTCGAGTAAATTTACTAAACCTGTTATCTGAGAATCGATATCAACCTTATTCATATCAATGGAAGTAGTTTCAATATAAGGCTCGGAGCTTCCAATTTTAACATATAACAATTCCTCTACACAATTTACCTTAAAACCAAAGCCGCCATTTATTGCTATAATCGACTCAATAATTAACTGAGGAGATAAGCCAGTCATCACATGTTTTTTACTTGGAATTGCTCCAGTTTTATAGTCTATAATTGTTGCGACTTCATTGTCATCGACTTCTATCCTATCTGCAATTGCCTTAATTCTGACATTTTGATTTAAAATATTCATATCATAATGCCCTTGAACTTCACAATATAAATATTTAGCTTTCTTTCTACGCTGAGTATCAAATTCGATAAATTCTTGCGCTATATTTTCTAGCTTTAGCATCCATATTTTTTGGATATGCTTTGGAAGTAATTTCTTTGCTATAGTTTGCTGCCCAATAGACAATAATTTGTCATAACAAGTATTTTTTGAGATCTTATTATAAGATATTGAATAATCTTCAATGACTTTATGTATAAAATTTCCAAAATCTGCTAATTCAGGTTCTAAACGAACTACATTGGTTTTATTTAGCCTAAGAATTTTCTTCGCGTAAAAACCATACGGATTACGCACTAACAACTCTATATCAGTAGCAGAGATACTATCTGGAAAATGATTGATAATAATATCAGAGCTGTCTTCATTTTCCTTATCTGAAGATTGGCCCACCTGATATTCCGGATGATGGTATTTTATAGATTCAATATTAGAATGTTTTTGTTCTTGATATAATAACTGCAATTTCAACCAATATGTCGAAATATTTGCAAATGCATCATTAGCATTTTTATTTAATCCTATTAAATAAATTCTTGGATTATGTAGTAGTAAGTAAAAATTATACAATAAGATTGAGTCGGCAATTTGTGAACTATATAACTGCAATTCGTTTTTCATGTTAGGATTAATCCAAGGATTAATCTGATTTGCACTAGGCCAATTACCTTCTATGAAATCTGGTATAATAACCAAGTCAAATTTTGACATAACAGCGTGCTGTGGAGAGCAAATTACAATATTTGCACTAGCGTCTGATTCATTAAAGAAAAAATCTGAAGATAATTGCTTAATCACTTGTCGCAAATCATGAGAATTGGTAATTTTAATGTTACATTTAAAGCGTAATAGTTGAGATAAGAAATCTGATACTATTTTTGCATCCTTTCTCGCCCATAACGTCGGGCATAACTGCTCTGCAATTTTAATTGCATTATATAATATCTGATTGATCGTTAATGAATGATCTTTGTAATGATGTTGATATTTAAAAATTTCTCCTATTTTATCAAAAAATAATTCAAGGTCTTCATCTCGATTACTCTCATTCTGAGCATTTATTACAGATCCTAATTGATCATAGTTTGTAACAAAGACTTTATTTTTAGTCAATAATGTTTCTAATGCTATAATTACAGGAGAATACAGTATAGGATTTTTAAATAATTTAAAAATTACTTGCATGTCAAATCCATCAATCATTAGAGTTGATATACAAGTAATAATGTGAATAATATTAGAAGAATCTAAGCATGTTCCAAAAAAATCATTAAAGGATAAGTCATATCTAAGTAATAAATTAGCGTAATAATCTTTTGTGTTGCTATTATTTAGTATAATTGCTATTTGGCTATCTTTATTTTCATTGCAAATTTTTGACACCAATATACTAGACGCAAATATATTATCGCATTGATAATGCGTGATTTTATTTTTGATAGGATCTTTTTCTGCTATATAAGGAATATCTGATAGAATCATCTTATCTAATATACTATTTTTAGGTATATTTTTATCTCCAATGATTGCAAAATCTGTTACGTCTTTTTTTAAAATCTTTAGCAATGATTGAAAGCAATATAGAGCGTTGTTGTGAATTTCTAATCGATCATTTTCTCGCTTTTGATTTTCAACAATAGAAGTTGGTATATTAGAAAGTATAATATGTCCATTTTTATTTTGTGCTACCTGATTTAAAAAATTCCATGCAATTTTGTTATTCCCCATGATACCAGCAATTATAAGTATTTGCGATGGGTTATTAAAAAGCCTAGTAGCTTCTAAACTAAGATGTTTTTTATGATAGGCTGCTAAGCTAATTTTATCTAACGATTTTAGCTTTATTTGAAACTGATGATACGCATATTGCAAAAAATTATATATCAATTGCCAATGCTCAGATTGATTAAGTGTTGGTAAATCTTTCAGCTGTTCTATATCAACATCATTATACTCTAGCTCTTGAAATAGATGATATAAAGATACAGCACTTTGCATAGATTGAGCAATGTTAAAATTTAATGATTTATAGCCATTAATAATTTCAGATAGTATAATTTTTACTTCTAGAGTGTTAATGAGATTCATTTCTCTAGAGCTCAAACGTTCTTGTAGAGAATCATTCTCTTCGTAATTAGAAGCTATATTGTAATAAGGGATGATTTGAGGCAAAGTTGTAATAGACAATTTTTCTATTAGCAGCTCTTGCAGTTTAGTGCATGACCTACCAGATGGTAAGAGTATTTTTAAGTTGGCAAAGTTCGCATGAAATTTATCAATTACTAAGTCCGCTAAAACCTCAAGAAATGCATCCTGAGTTTTAACGATATATAAATTCATTTAGATCAGTAATAAAACACTGTAATATATTATATTAAGTATTATACAGGCGAATGTGAATTTGATAAGGCTAATACGTGCTAAACCTATCATAATTTGTACAAATTTACCCATAAAAGGTACTAAGACAAGCAATAACAAGAAAACATGATATTTAGTTGCAAAATTTATAACTTCATCTAGATATTTAAATCCGTTTCTCAATCTTTTGTTTTTAGGAAGTTTCAAAATATTGTAGAACAATATACCTACGCAGTAATTAACAATCATTCCAACACTTGCGGCAAATGTAGCAATTATTACACCATATAATGAATTATCAGCGCGAAAGGCTTTCAATGTATCTATAACAAATGTTTTTTCACTAATAAAAACTAAATTGCTAGCAAATACATCTGTAAATAATAACGAATATAATTCTGAATTATTCATAAAATCAAATTGTAGATCACTTATTAATTCTGATAAACTCTATAATCTCTTCTGGCTTAGATTCGAAATAAAAATGTTTCATATATTTACCATCTTTTCCAAGTAGATAAACAAAAGATGAATGATCAATCATATAATCTTCATCATCTCCTTCAGAGTAAGATCTAGCATAATATATCTTAAATTTATCTGCTACATTTCTAATTTCTTCATTTGTACCCGTTAATCCTATAAATTTATGGTGAAAATGTGACAAATATTGTTTTAATGTTTGTTGCGCATCCCTTTTTGGATCAACCGTGATGAATATAGGAACTATATCTATTTGGTATTTGTCCAACACTTCTAATACCTGGGTTAACTTCATTAGGGAAGTAGGGCATATATCAGGACAATAGGTAAAACCAAAATATACTAAAGATAATCTACCTTTAAGATTGTCACTATTAAATATATCGCCATTATGATCAGTAAGCTCAAAATCTCCGCCAATACTTACCTCTGTTGCTACATCTCCTCCTGTGCCAGATAGTTTTTTATTTGGCGTGACATTTGAAAGAAGCATATATATTGCAAAAAACCCAATAGTTAACGCAAAGACTATTACAGATAACAAAAAACGACTTCTTAATTTACTCATAACACCTATTTTATATCTATTTCGTTATTAACCCGTACTATAGCGATTTACCTTTTATTTTGCTAGCATTATTTTCGTTAAGTATATTAGCTACTTCTAGGGCAGCATAAGTAAATATTGCACATGCCCCAGCCCTCTTTATTGCTATCAGAGATTCTATAATTGATCTTTCCCAATTTAATATACCTTTTTCCGATGCGAGTTTTAACATTGCATACTCACCACTTACCTGATATGCAAAAATACTAACATTAGTATTATCTCTAGCAGCCCTTATAATATCCAAGCAAACCATACCAGGTTTTATCATAATCACATCTGCGCCTTCTTCAACATCATGCTTGATTTCTCGCAATGCTTCATTAACATTACGAATATCCATTTGATATGTTGCTTTATTCAAATATATAGGCTTTTTGTTACCTATAGCATCACGGAATGGAGAATAAAAAATAGAATCATATTTTGCCGCGTATGCTAGAATACTAACGTTATGAAAATGATACTTATCTAAGGTTTTACGTATTTCTATTATTCTTCCATCCATCATATCAGATGGTGCAACCATATCCGATCCGGCTTTAGCTAATACTAAAGCTTGATTGCAAAGAGCTTCAACAGTTTTATCGTTGTCTACTTCATCATTTTCGACAATTCCATCGTGTCCATGAGTTGTGTACGGATCAAGAGCAACATCGCATATAATACCAATTTTAATATCAACATTGCGTAAAGCTCGTATAGCTCTACAAATCAAACTATCTAAATTATAAGCTTCTGTTGCATCTGCATTTTTTAAGGAATCATCAATAGCTGGAAACAAAGCAATGGCATTTATTCCAGAATCTTGAGCTTGCTTTGCAATGTGTACTAATTGATCAATAGAATGTCTAAAAATCCCTGGCATATTCTTTATTTCTTCTTTAATATTAGACCCTTCTACTATGAAAATCGGCAATATAAGATTTGCAGAAGTTATCGTTGTTTCTGCAACAAGATCTCTTATCCAACTTGCTTTTCTATTTCGTCTTAATCTAATCATGGGATACATATTATTACCTCGCTTCTAGGTGATTTTTTACGATGTCTAGTCATATTTTTAACATCTTGTGCAATTATATGAAAGATAAAACTTAAATCAACATTACTAATTAATCTGTAGTTAATAAAGGCTTTAGGTGTCATATTAGCTTGACAAGTAATATATGACTATATATCTTAGATATTAGTTATACGCTTTTTAGTAATGAATTAATTAAAATAACAGCAGTGATATGACAGTAATGTCAGATAAGTGGCTAAAGAAGATGGCTACAGATTATGATATGATTAATCCGTTTGTAGATTCTCAAGTATCTAAACATCAAGAAAATAGAATGATATCCTATGGACTATCTTCTTATGGTTATGATGCGCGTGTATCTAATGAATTTAAGGTATTTACTAACATTAACTCTACAATTATAGATCCAAAAAATTTTGATCAATCAAGTATGATAGATAAGGTAACTAATAAATGCATTATTCCACCAAATGGTTTTGCTTTATCTAGAACCGTAGAGTATTTTAAAATCCCAGAAAATGTCATAGTGGTTTGTTTAGGTAAATCCACATACGCTAGATGCGGGATCATTATAAATGTTACCCCTCTAGAACCTGGATGGGAGGGATATATTACATTGGAATGTTCTAATACAACATCTTTGCCTGTTGTTATTCATGCCAATGAAGGTATATGTCAATTATTATTTTTTCAAGGTAACGAACCTTGCGCCGTTTCGTATAAACAGCGAAATGGTAAATATATGAATCAAGTAGGCGTCACATTGCCTAAAGTTTAATTTAAAATTAAAAATGGAGATTATTGATGAATAAGAACGATAAAGATTTAAAGACTCAAAATACCCCACATATTGCAGTCAAAGCTCAATATATCAAAGACTTATCTTTTGAAAATCCAAAATCCTTTTCTGGCTTTGAGCCATTAGATCAAGCTCCTGAAATTGATCTATCTTTGGATTTAAATTCTAATACCTTAGAGGAAAGTGGTCATTTTGAAATAGAAATTACAATACAAGCTACAGCTAAACATAAGGATTCTAATTTATTTTTAGTAGAATTACAGTATGCTGGAGTTTTTCATTTAATTAATATTCCAGAAGATCAGCAACAAGTAGTTTTGGCTGTACATTGTCCTGCAATGATTTTTCCATTTGCACGAAAGATTATAGCAGATGTTACTCAAGAAGGAGGGTTTCAACCTTTAATGATTGATCCTATAGATTTTGCAGCGCTGTATCATAAAAGAATGACGGAAGAATCAGAAAAAAATAACAATTAAGATTTATTGATAAAATTATGGGAGATCATAACAGGATATCAATACTTAGTTTTTATAGCTTTATCAATATTCCAGACTACGAACTTCTTATGCCTAAAATTCTTCTTATTGGTAAAAAGAAGCTTGTAAAGGGCACTGTAATATTAGCTAATGAAGGTGTAAATGGTTCTATTGCAGGAACTGATGAGAATGTTAAATTAGTGTTTGATAAAATTTTGGAATTAGTAAATCCAAAAAATGTAAATGTTAAGACTAATTACAGCTCAAGACAACCATTTGATAAATTAAAAGTTAAATTAAAGCCAGAAATCATCTCAATGAATGTTGGTTATATTGACATTAATTCAATGCATGGTAAGTATATTGACCCAGAAGATTGGGATAATTTTATTCAAATGGATGATGTCGTTACCATAGATACTCGTAATCATTATGAAGTTGAAATTGGCACGTTTAAAAATGCAGTTGATCCGAATATAGAAAATTTTAAGCAATTTCCAGATTGGGTAGAAAATAATCGCACAACATTGGATGGTAAAAAAATTGCAATGTTCTGCACTGGGGGTATTAGATGTGAAAAATCTACTTCCTACTTGAAATCTATTGGTTATGAAGATGTGTACCACTTGAAAGGTGGCATATTGCAGTATTTAGAAGACACTAAAAATCATAGTGGAAATTGGAATGGTGAATGTTTTGTATTTGATAATAGAATAGCTGTGGATAATCATTTATTTCCATCCATCAAACACTAGCCGGCTAAAAGTCGTTGTTTCTTTAAATTATATTAGTAGAGAAAAGTTTATATCACAAATAATATCAAAATTTCAATGAATGGTAATGGTAGAAGCATATTTAAATTATTTTGATGAAAAAACTATAGAAGCATTGAAACCGTTTCATAGTATACTAGAGGGGTATGCCAGAAAAGAGTTTTTTGACATTGGCTAATTGCCTCATAAAAATGAAAGAATTGGGTGTATCCGATTTTGGACATAAAGCTATTGATAAAGATGAATATAGTGGAGTGTTCTCTACGAGCTATAATTGGTCTAAAATATAGATCAAATGTAAGTTTTTTGAATATGATGCAAGACCATATGGAGATGGAACTCGAGAAAGTGAGGCAAAGAGATTTAAAATTCATCACACGCTCTAAGGAAAAAAGCTAATATCCATATTTAAAAATCTTAGATCAGTACAATATTAATTCTAGCGTTGTGCAGTTCAAAAATACTAATAATGCGAATTTAGGATAAGAAAACTATAAAACCCAGTTTGCAAAAGGAATAGCGAGGAGTTAAAATTATTTTTTTAACTAAAAACCACTCCTC
Source organism: Rickettsiaceae bacterium (assembly GCA_045106955.1). Classification (GTDB taxonomy): domain Bacteria; phylum Pseudomonadota; class Alphaproteobacteria; order Rickettsiales; family Rickettsiaceae. The sequence continues at coordinate 12,084 of JBGCFO010000015.1, forward strand.
ATGAAAAAATGTATCACAACTTTATATTGTCTCATAGATGATTTT
>JBGCFO010000016.1:0-49025 GCA_045106955.1 Rickettsiaceae bacterium
TCGTGCTTAATATTCAAGATAATGTATGCGCGCATTTTGATAAATATTATATCACGCAAACTTTAGATAACTTAATTGTTAATGCCATGCAATATGGTGAAAATGGAATGATCACCATTACATTGAAAGTACGAGATGATAATACTGTGTTATTTTCAATTCAAGATGAAGGTATAGGAATTCCTCAGAATCAATTGGAGGATATTTTTGAAACTTTTACAACAAGTAGCTTGACTAAAAGCGGTTCGGGTAATCGTGGCATAGGCTTAACTTTATGTAAAAAAGTTATTGTAGTTCATCATGGAGAAATATGGGCTGAAAGTAATTCTCCAAAAGGTTCGGCGTTAAGCTTTACAATGCCTGTAGTGCAACAAAGTACTAAGTTATCTTAATTTTTAAATATAACTTAGTTCAAAGGCTCATAAATCTAGCATTTTCTAACCATAATATCTTGATTAAGATTTTATGGTTAGGATATAGATCTTGAATAACATTTCGGTAAAAGTTAACTTGTTCTAGATATTTTGGAGGAACGTCCTCTATGCTATCTGGAGGGTTTGCATCAGATTTATAATCAATAATTGTAATGCGATGATCTTCAATGATCAAAAGATCTATTCGCCCAGTTTTAATTCTATATTCCTGTTTTATTCCAATGTTTAACTCTGTTTGTAAATTATGATGCAATAAGTTTGTAAACTCTTTGTTCTGCAATAATTGAGTTATATTATGTTTTATTTTTCTTTTTAGAGAAGATGGCAATAATTTTAATGCATGATGAGATAAGATATTATCAAAGTTTTTATTATTAAATGCATCTTCCAATAATTTATGAAAAACTTTTCCATATTCATGTCCATATTGAGCAGAAATAGGTGAGTTGGCTTCTTTGTAAAGAATTGTATTATCTGTGTAATTAATATTTTTTATAGCACTAGTTAAGTCTTTCGTGAATTTTGTTTTTAGCTGATTGAATTTTACTTGAGATTGTTTAGTTTGTAGATTTTCCTTGAAAGTTATACGCACCTCATCCATGGCATTTAATTTTTGAAGCGCAGTGTGTATAAAATCATACCAACAATACTCAGGTAATTTTTGTTTGGAGCTACAACCACATACAATTAAATGATCTTGGGCTCTGGTCATACCAACGTACAATAATCGCAAATATTCTTGTAATGTTTTTTGATATTTATCGCCTTTGATTTGTTTTACAAATTCTGGATAACCATCTATATTCATAGTTGAAATAACTTGATCATCTCGAGCCCAAATAAACTTATCATGCGCTGTAGGTAAGGTCGTAGTATCGCACATTATAACTACCGGGGCTTGCAATCCCTTTGAGCTGTGGACAGTCATTATACGAATCTGCGATTCTGTTTCAACATTGCGTTTAATTTCTATATTATTTTCATCAAACCAATATATAAAATTTTGCAATGAACAATCAATGTTGCTAGCATATTGACGACTTAAATATAATAGTTCATTGATAGCATCATTGCTATCAGGCTCGTTGCTTTGAATTAATATTTCACGATAATTCATACTATCTACAATGATATGAAAAAAATTGCTAACATCTGTTTGTTGGTATAATTTTAGAAAATTATCCAACATTTTATATGCTTTGTTATATATAGGATTTTCAAAACATTTAGCTAATGCTTCAAATAAAGTACTAACACCAGTATTAGACTTAACTTGTGTTAAATCATATAACTCTTGTTCTGATAATCTAATAATAGGGGATTTTAATAGAGATGCGAGATTTAAATCATCGCTAGTATTTAAGGTAAATTTTGCGATGCTAATTAAATCCAAAATGGATAAATTTTGATTAAATACCATTAGATCTTTACCGGTTGATGGTAGGTCGTGCTGCTGTAATTGATAAATTATCTCATCTGATAAGCTACTGCGTTTACGAATTAATATCATAAAATCTTCTGGCTTCGCAGCTTGACCAGTAGATGGCAGTATATATTGATTTTCAATCATTTCATTGATACGATTAGCAATGCACAGTGCCAATTGCTTATGAGAATGTTTCGTATTATCTAAATTTCCTGCATTCGGCCAGAATAATTCTTCTTTTTGATTATCATATATCAAAGGCCAAATCTCTATTTCTCCCAAGTTCTTTTCCGTACGAAATGGTAAAATATTTGGATTATTTGACTGGAATAATTGAGGTTGTGTTTTCTTGATATAATCGAATACAAAATGTACAGAAGATAAGATAGACTTTGTTGATCTATAAGAATATTCTAAATTAATAATTTTAAATTTTTTATGAGCAGATGATAATTTTTCTTGAAAAAAATTATACATAATTAAAAATGACTCAATTTCTGCCCCTTGAAAACTAAAAATAGATTGTTTTTCATCTCCTACAACAAATATTGTTCTGTTATTCTTGCTATTGCTATCGCCAGAATAGAATTCGCTAATTAATGCTGCAATAATTTGCCATTGATTATGACTGATATCCTGAGCTTCATCGATCAATAAATGATCTATACCACCATCTAGTTTGTATAATACCCAATCCTTTGCTTCATTAGCGCTTAATAATTCCTTTGTTATATGAATTAGATCATCATAATCAAGGAAGCATTCTTTAGCTTTATATTCATCATAGTTTTTTAGTAAAATCCTTGCTAATTCTATTAGATAATTCGAGTATTTTATAATTTTTTTGGCTTTTATTAATTGATCAAATTGATATATCTTGATCTGTAATTTACATAGATCCTCGAATAACTCTGGATATTTTTGCGCATATTGTTTTGATATTAAACGTTTTTTAGGCGAGCCATCTTTTGTTAGAAAGACTCGTGTAATATTAGCAATATTACAGTTATTGACTGCATATTCGCCTATTGCATCGTATATTACGTAATGATATTGATTTATAATTTTTTGATATTGTATTATCAGATCTTCTCTATGATAATCTATGATTTTTGTATTTTTTGTATTGCAATCGATATTATTCTTAGCATTAAATAATTGTTTAAACTTTAATTGATAAGAAATGATAGAATATAAAAGGTCATTGACCGTGGTTTCATGAAAATTTGAAATAAAAAAATTAACTACATCTGCATAGAGCGGGTTGAGATAAATAGAGCGTTTGATATTAGCTAATATTGTAAAACGTGTAATATCATCCAATATTTTAAAATTAGGTGCAATTCCAGATTCCAAAGGGAAATGTTGTAGTATTTTCCTACAAAATGCATGTATAGTGCAAATATTAATCTGCTCTTTGCTATTTAGTAAGTTAAAATATAGCTGCTTTGCGTATTGTATATCTTGTATTGCAATGTCTGAGCATAATAAATCTATTAAATCACTTTTTAGATCATTATCTGGCATTACAGACCATTTATGTAATGCATCGTTAATTCTGCTGCGAACCTCACTGGCAGCTGTGTTAGTAAAGGTAATACATAGTATTTTATGAAATTCTACCTTATGCATTAATAGTCGTAATACTCTATCTATAAGAATCTTCGTTTTTCCAGTGCCAGCAGATGCATCAACCCACACAGAATAATTTGGATTTGAAGCGTAAGAGTGTAAATTCTTCATTGCATTGATATGTGTATATTTTTCTTAACTATAATATACTATCTTCTTATATCTACTTATTCTTCATATGGAGGAGTAAAAATATCGGTAATTATACCATTTCTTTCTTCTGATAAACACCAATTGTCTATACTTGGGATATCTATTATGACAATTTGAGCTGGTTTCATACCTTGGCGTATCAATAAGTCATAATTATCGTTCTTTTTTTCATTTGCTAGACATATAATTAGATTTAAAATTTCTGGATTATGTCCTATGATCATCAAGCTATTAATACTAGCATTCTGACATGTGATATCTTTTAAGATTTTTAACGCTGAAGATTCGTAGATTGATTTAACCTCCTCAACTTCAGTCTTTTTATGACTAGACAAGATCAAATTTAGTGTTTGCATTGTTCTCATAGCAGGAGACACTAAGATTTTATCGATTTTATATTTTGATAGAAATTTTGCAGCAGCTTTTGCTTCAAGTGTGCCTTGATCGCTCAAAGTTCTAGAAATATCACGCTGATGATTTTGCACTAATTGCGTATGAGCATGTCGCATTAATATAATTTGCTTACCATTCTTTTTGTCGTTCATATTTTTCATATTATTATATTTTTTTACTCAAGAATATTGCGGTCTTACATATTTTATTAACTAAAAATCCCATAAATATTGAAGCTATTGCAGAGTTGCTATCATTGTTTTTAGCAATTTCTTGGTGCTCAAGCTCCTCTAGTCTAAATTGCTTTATTTTTGATAACAATTCAGATTCCTCAATCTCTTCATATGAATGCAAAGCATCAATTTGTTTTTGATAATGTTTAGCTATAACATTTTCAACTTCATCGGTTACAAGCATTGCAGATTTGTAACCGATTATAGCAGAAATTCCACCTAACATATAACCGCCAATGCGCCATAAAGGCATTAATATTGTAGGCCGTACTCGTTTTTGTATCATCATGTTTGTAAAATAAGACAAATGTGCTTCTTCTTGGGAAAGCATATGATCAAGTGATGTGCAATTTTCCTCATCTTTGGTATATTTTATTTGACCTTCGTATATTCTTTTTGCTCCATATTCTCCAGCATGATTGACTCTAATAATTTCATCGATTTTTTTGTTTTCATTTGGAAATCGTGGTTTGGGCATAATGCTTTCTTGACAATAAAATGATCAATACAAATACTAACACAGTTAAATTCATAATAAAATTCCACTCCGTCATTGAGAGCCATAAAATTACTAATGCAGGTTTGCTGCAATCTACTATGTTTTGCTGATGAAAGTTAGCAAGGTTTTTTGCTAGAGATTTTGTATTACTAAATTGTTGAAAATTACTCTGACATCGTTCAGTAGCTTCAATCCAATGATTCTCAATAGCGGAGTGATAACCAGCGACTAGAACAGATGATGCTAGCATTATCAATATCAATATTAATATACAATATCGTTTAGTACTAAACATTAACCCGATAATTGATAATATTAATATTATGATATAGGGTATTCTTTGATATACACATAAGGTACAAGGCTCTAAAACCATTACATATTGGACATAATATGCAAATGTCATTGCGCAAACACAATAAGCAGTAAAAAATATAAATAGTCGTATAAAATTTGATTCGCTAAATATCTTTATCAAATTTTCCATTCTATTACATATAATTGACATATTCATTTTCAAATTATAACTTAATATTTCAAAGATATATTAAAAATGATAATATACATAATTTAACAGAGATATATTAACGTGAATAACATAATTGATGATGCAATAAAGTCAGGCTCTTGGGCATTTTTAGAAGCAAAAAAACTATTAGATCGAATAGGTAATAAAACTCCAGATAAAGGATATGTATTATTCGAAACTGGATATGGACCATCAGGAATGCCTCACATAGGAACGTTTGGAGAAGTTGCTCGTACTACAATGATTATCCAAGCTTTTAAAAAATTATCTAATATTCCAGTAAAATTGCTTTGCTTTTCTGATGATATGGATGGAATGCGCCGCGTGCCAACAAATTTACCGAATCAAGAAATGTTGTCTCAATATCTTGGTTGGCCGCTGTCAAAGGTGCCTGATCCATTTGAGCAAGAAAATAGCTTTGGCGAGTATATGAATAATAAACTTAAGTCTTTTTTAGATAGATTTGGTTTTGAATATGAACTCGCAAGCAGTACAGAGTATTATACTAGCGGTAAATTTGATCATATGTTAATTAAAGTGCTAGAAAAATACGACGAGATTATGGATATAATGCTTCCAAGTTTAAGAGAAGAACGAAGAGGTACGTATTCACCGTTTATGCCGATATCTAAAATTAGCGGAAAAGTTTTGCAGGTGCAAATAGAAAAAATCAATACCATAGATCAAACCATATGTTACAAAGATGAAGATGGTTCTAAAGTAGAAACAAAAGTTACAGGTGGTAATTGTAAACTCCAGTGGAAGCCAGATTTTGCTATGAGATGGGCGGCGTTATCTGTAGATTATGAAATGTATGGTAAAGAGCATCGCCCTAACACTGAAATTTACGCGCAGATATGTAGTATTTTGGGAGGAAAGCCTCCACTCAATTTTTTTTACGAATTATTTTTAAATGAAAAGGGCGAGAAAATCTCAAAATCTAAGGGTAATAGCATTACTGTGGACGAATGGATACATTATGCTCCAATTGAAAGTATGTCTCTTTATATGTATAACTCACCACATAAAGCAAAAAGATTATATTTTGATGTAATTCCAAAAACCGTCGATGAATATCTTACTTTTAATAAGAAATATTATACAGAGATAGATAACGCTAAAAAACTTGGTAATCCTGTTTATCATATCCATAATGGAAATGTACCAAAAATTAATATGTATAATTTGAATTTTGCATTACTTTTAAACCTAGCTTCGGCCTGTAATCCAGAAAATAAATTTGTTTTATGGGGTTTCGTTCAAAAATACGCCTCCGATGCTAATCCAGAAAACGCAGAATACTTGGACCAAATGATTGATTTTGCAATTTTATATTACAATGATTTTATAAAGCCAAATAAACAATATCTCAAGCCCAATGATATTCAAAAAAAGATGTTATATGCAATACTTGCTATGTTGGATACGATATCAGAATCTGATACTCCAGAAATTATTCAAACCAAAATATATGATATTGGGATAAAGTTCGAATATAAAGATTTGCGAGAATACTTTAAAACATTATATAAAATTTTGTTTGGGCAAAACGAAGGACCTAGAATGGGTTCTTTTATTAAATTATTTGGAGTGGATGAAATGCGTGCATTAGTATTGTCAAAGATAAATTTAAGTTAATTTGCGTATTAATTAAACATCATGCGATGGAATGTAGTAAAGGTAAATATGTGTTTATTGGCAATAGAAAATTTTATCATTATAATGTATTATAACCAAATAATTCATGAGTAATTGTTAATGATAGAGTATTTTTTTACTTCTTTTCCAGTATTTGACCTGGTGGATATAGTATTGCGTGAGATTCGTGAAGGTGACGCACAAGATTATTTTAATTATATGTCTAGGGAAGAAATGGCGCAATTTTTGTCAGATCAAACCAGTCCTAAAACTCTTGATCATGCAATATCAGAAGTGCGCTATTGGTCTAGCCTTTTTCAGTTAAAGAGAAGTTTTTATTGGGCTATTGCAAGGAAGTGCGATGATAAGATGATTGGAACGATAGGATTTAATTATATATCTACACCTCATGCAAAAGCAAATATTAGCTATGATCTGGATTATGATTTTTGGGGCAAGGGCATTATGTCTAGGTCTATGAATGCTGTTCTTAAATTTGCAGAACTTAATTTAAAACTAGTGCGTATCGATGCGCATCTTATTACTACAAATGTTCGATCAATTAATCTATTACGTAGATATGGATTTATGAGAGAAGGGGTTATGAAAAAATTTGAGTTTATAGATGGCAAATATAAAGATTACTATTTATATGCTAAGATTTATTAGAAATGTGTTATTATAAATTTAAGTTTATTTGTAATTTATTATTAACGCTTGATATAATTACTCATTAAAGTCTATGTCAAAAAATTTTGTCAATTTTCATTAAAAACTATTGCTTTTCTATCGCAGATTATATATTTACAAAGCACTAAATTGTTGATGCTAAAAGCTTTATAAAAATTAACAGATTACAATAAAAATGATAATTGATGTTTTAAAATATTGTACTGAATGCAAGCGCAAATAATTAAAAAATTATTCTCTCCGATAGCAAGTACTTTCTTTATGATTAATGGTACAACGCTGTATATGATTTTTGTACCTATCTACCTAGAAGAAAAATTGTATCCAATGACTTTAATTGGAATTATCACATCTTCATATTACGCTGGTATGGTGATGGGAGCTATAAAAATAGAATCAATATTATATAGAATAGGTCATATTCGTACATTTTCTGCATTTATTGCAATCATGATTACATCAATTTCTATTCCAATATTGATAGATGATGTTACCGTATGGTTTGTTGGGCGTTTTGCTTCTGGTGTATGTATGGCAGCAATATACATTGTGCTTGAAAGTTGGTTTTTATCAATAGCATCTAAAAAATATAGAAGCACGTGTTTAGCGGTATATATGTCCATTCTTGGTCTTGGCTCTATTACATCTCCATTTTTGATGAATATTAACCCAACAGGATTCGCATCATTTATTTCATCTATTGTATTATTATCTATTGCAATAATACCTTTAACTATGCAGCGTGGACCAGCTCCAGAAATAACAACTCATCTTCCAATTAGTATAAAGGAAATTTTTAATATATCTCATATTGGTATTTTAGGTTGCTTTGTTGCTGGATTTAATATTAGTAGCTTACAAAGTATTTTACCTTTAGTCCTTAGTTACACTGATTTTGCAATTTTTGAAATTAGTGTAATTATTGCTGTATTATTATTTGGAAATGTTATATTTCAATATCCAGTGGGGTATATAGCTGAGTATTCCAATAGATATTCTTTGTTAATTGCACTTTCGATTATTGCAAGTATTTCTTTTATTGTTGCCTCCATTTATTGCTTTAATTATAATTTTGTATATTGCATAAGCTTATTCATTATAGGCGGGTCAATTTTTTCGTTATACCCAGTTTCAATCAGAATTGCCATAGATAATGTTGATGAAACGCATATGGTTCCTGTATTACAAAGTTTATTACTATTATATGGTTTAGGATCAGTATTAGGGCCTATTATTTCATCGTTTAGCTTAAGATTATTTGGCCCAATTGGATTTTTTGTGGTAAGTTGCCTAACGACAATATTATTTATTATATATATATCTACTCATCGTATGATCAATAACGATAACAACAAATGATTAATTATAATTAAATCCCATTGGCGAATCTTGCCTTGACAAAATTCGTTCTTATCTTTAATGTCATTGATGATTTCGAACCCGTTGCTTGATAATTTTGTTAAGCAATGTTACAAAAATCATTTTCTTTGAATAATAGGCACCCGTAGCTCAATTGGATAGAGCGTATGACTACGGATCATAAGGTTAGGGGTTCGACTCCTCTCGGGTGCGCCAACTATTGAGTTAACATTAATATTAATAAAAAATCCTGATTATTATTTTATTTTTGCAATTTCATCTGAATTTAGCCCAGTAGCTTTTGAAATAGCATGAATTTCAAGATTTAGCTTTAAGAGGTTTTTATACCTATTTATTTTTGAATATATATATGATTAATAATTAGATGAAAATTGATAAATATTTAATTTTTGAATTAGATTTAGTATAATCGATGTTAAATATAAAGAATTTAAAAATGCCATTCGAAGAAAAGGTTAATAGGAGTGTGTTATCTGAGCTTGCAAGTAAAATATGTGATGTAGCTAGGGCGAAGAGTTGCACAATATCTACTGCTGAATCTTGCACTGGAGGCCTAATTGCAAGTTGCTTAACATCTATGCCAAATGCTTCTCAATATTTTCTTTGTGGTTTTATTGTATATTCGAACTACGCTAAGATTAACGTATTATCTGTAGACGAGAATTTAATTGATTCTTATGGAGCAGTTTCACAAGAAGTGGCTAGAGATATGGCTGTTAAGTGCTCTATGAAAACAAACAGTGATATTGCTATTTCTACTACAGGAATACTAGGGCCAGGTGGCGGATCTTCTACAAAACCAGTAGGATTAGTATATTGTGCCATTTCATTCAAATCAAATATCAGAATATTCAAGTTTAATTTCGCTGGAAATCGTAATACAATAAGAAACTTAGTGTGCAAAACTGTATTAAATAATGCGTTGAGCACATTAACAGCACTATAGCAATATTTAATTAACTATTTATAGATACCATGCGAGTTGCCATTCATCGTATAATTCAAATGATAAAACAATATAGTATGAATAGGCAATTTATATTATTTCTCATTACTATAGCGATATCCTTATCATTATTTACATATTTTAATATCATATACCAAGGGAAATTAATCACTCTAGATACAAGTCAGTTTATTACATTAATTTTGTTAAATTTATCCTTAGTATTAATAGCAGTTATCTTAATAACTTATAAATTATTGCGTCCAACTCCTTTGCAAGATTATCACTTTCAGACGTCTAAACAAAGATTGCAAAAACGTATAATTATGTCTTTTACTATCGTAGCTGCGATACCAACTATTATCATATCTGTATTTTCTGCATATTTTTTTAATTTTGGTATTCAAGCTTGGTTTGACAAAAAAATTATCAATGTACTAGATCAATCTATTTTAGTTGCCACTTCTTATATAGATGAACAAAAATCTCAATTAAAAGAAAGTACAATATCATTGGCAGATGACCTCAATGAAATGTATTATGAGTTAATGCATAATCAAACATTTTTTAATAGAACTCTCAATGCTGAAGCAGAGATGAGATCTATTACAGAAATCATTGTTTTTCAAAAATCTACAAGCACGATATTAGCTCAAACAGATTTTAGTTTTTCTTTGTCTTTTTTATCAATTCCTATGCATTTAATGGAAAAGGCGTATCAAGGAGATATTCCTGAAATCAAATCGGATCCAAATAAGATAAGATTATTGATTAAGTTAAGAGAATATGATGATACATATATGATTGTTGGACGTTTTATAGATAGTACAATAATTAATCATATAGATCAGACCAATGGGGCAGCGCAGCAATATTATGATCTTAGGGATAATATAAATAATATACAGATTAAATTTTCTGCTGTGTTTATATTTATATCCTTGATGCTTCTAACTTCTTCGATAGCTTGGGGAGCTATAATAGCAGGGCAAATTGTTAGTCCAATAAAAAAATTAGTAACAGCAACGCAAAAGGTGCAAAAGGGCGATTTAACGGTTCAAGTGCCAGAAGAAAGGCTTAATGATGATGAAATAAAATTATTATCTAGAGCATTTAATGCAATGGTAAAACGTATTGATAAACAACAAAAAGATTTAATTATTGCACAACGATCTTTGGCATGGTCAGATGTTGCAAGACGTGTAGCGCACGAAATTAAAAACCCACTGACGCCAATTGTTTTAGCGATTGAACGGTTACTTAGAAAGTTTAAATCTCAAGTACAAGATCAAGAGCAATTTGTAAGATATACTGATATTATAAAAAATAATACCAATGATATTGGATGTATAGTGAATGAATTTGTTGAGTTTGCTCGTATGCCATTGCCAAGCTTTACAAAATGTGATCTTGTAGTACTAGTTCGTGATTTGGTTAATTCGCAAAAACTAATCAATGAAAATATTGAGTATAATTTTTATTCAAATCAATCCAAAATTCATTTTATATGTGATACATCTCAAATTACTAGAGCAATAAATAATATTTTTAAAAATTCACAAGAATCTTTAAGTAATCCTAGCGTAACTCAGGTTAGTTCTCATACAAATAGAATTGATGTATATTTAAAGCAAAATAACAATATGATTACAATTACTATCGATGATAATGGCTCAGGATTTTATGGAGATTTAGCCATCCAAGCTCTTGTGCCTTATGTTACAACCAAAAATAAAGGCACTGGACTTGGATTAGCAATTGTTCAAAAAATTATACAAGATCATTTTGGACTGATTGAAATTGGAAACAATCAAAATGGAGGTGCGAGAATAGAATTAATTTTTGATTTTGATCAGTTAGTTGATAAATTAACCTAAATGCTAATAATCTTTAATTTTTTAACTTTTTATATAAAAAATTAAAGATTGTCGACGAAAATAATAAAATGTGACAATTTAGAGTATACTTTTGAGGTGTTTTTATAATAGAATTATAGTAATGGTACATTTTTAGTAAATAAATAAATATTTTGTTTATAATTACAAACAGATTTTTAAATATGAGGTGGATTTAATTTATGGCATTAGATGTTTTAATCGTGGATGATGAAATTGATATCTGTAATATGATAGCAGATATTGTTAAAGATGAAGGTCATACAACACATATTGCCCTTAATAGTTCTGAGGTGTTCAAAAAAATTTCTACAAAAGTTCCTTCAGTGATTATTTTAGATGTTTGGTTGCAAGGTAGCGAGTTAGATGGTTTAGGTATATTAGAGATAGTGAAAAAGCGCTATCCATTAATGCCAATTATAGTTATTAGTGGCCATGGAACGATAGAAACGGCTGTAAACGCTATTAAGATTGGAGCGTATGACTATATAGAAAAACCATTTACACATGATAAATTATTAATCGTACTCAAGCGTGCTTATGAATCATCCAGGCTAAAGCGCGAAAATTTACATTTGAAATCTAAAGTTATTGACAAAACTGAATTAATAGGAGATTCGCATTATAGTACGAAGTTAAAAATTGATATTGAAAAAGTAACAGCTACTTCTGGTAGAATTATGATACATGGCCCAGTTGGAAGTGGTAAAGAACTAGCTGCAAGATTAATTCACAAAAAATCTAAATATTCTTCAGGCGCATTTGTGATATTTAATCCTACCTCGATGCCTCTAGATAAAATGCAACAGGAATTGTTTGGATTGGAGAAAAATGAGGTTAATAATTTGCCATTAAAACGTATTAGTGTATTAGAGGCGGCCAATGGTGGCACATTATATATTGATGAAATTGGCGATTTGCATCCATCTGCACAAGGTAAATTACTCAAATTCTTACAGAATCAAACATTAGATAATGCTGCAAATGGCAAGCCATTAAAAATTGATTTAAGAATTATTGCATCTACTACTAAAGATTTAGAAAAAGATATAGAAGAAGGTAAGTTTAGAAAAGATTTGTATTATCGTTTAAATGTCATTCCATTAAGAGTTCCATCTTTATTTGATCGTAAAGATGATATAGAGCTATTGGTAAAACATTTTATTAGGCAATTGTCTAAATTTTCTGGTTTAAAAGAACGTGAATTTTCTGATAAAACTATTACAGCCCTTCAGGCTTATAGTTGGCCAGGAAATGTCAGGCAATTGCGTAATATTATAGAATGGATATTAATCATGTATCCTTCTTATATGCAAAACAATGAATTGATTACTCCTGATATGTTACCACAAGATATATTAAAAGCTGCAGATACTATTACAAAACCAGATACTAATATCGATATGATGTCTATGCCGCTTAGAGAAGCAAGAGAGGTATTTGAACGTCAATACCTATTGGCGCAAATAGTAAGGTTTAATTATAATATATCTAGAACTTCATTTTTTGTTGGAATGGAAAGATCTGCCTTGCATCGGAAATTAAAATCCCTTAGTATATACCCAGCTTCTAATAAATCGACAAATAAAGAGGAAGAAGAAAATCATGAAAAAGCAATATGAAAATATCAGAACACATTACTCTTCTCTTTCATTAAATCAGGTTCAATTACTAAAAATTGCATTTGGTATATGTGCGATCTTTGCCAGCGCTCAAATATCGATACCTCTTAAACCAATCCCAGTGACCTTCCAAAGTGCAATGGTGTTATTAATAGGGTTTTTATACCCTCCAAAGCAATCATTCTTAACTGTAATGTTATATATTATTTTTGGAATTGTAGGGTTACCTATATTTGCAAAATTTAGTCATGGAATTAACTATCTTGGAGGAATGACCGCGGGTTATTTAATCGGAATGTTGATTTCTGCTCCTATAATTGGAATGCTTTGGAGTAAAATGAATGATTCTTGGTGTAGTGTATTTTTCATTTCCACATTGGCACATACTATTATATTTTTTTCTGGGTTTTGCTGGTTAGCTAATTTGATAGGTGTATACTCTGCTATTTATAGTGGTTTTTTGGTTTTGATTCCTACCGGATTATTGAAGGTGGTGTTATTTACATATCTATTTTCTATATTAAAAGCTTTTAGATAATATATGAGGTATCTCATAGCATTTATTGCAATAATTACTTTATATTCTTGCAAGCCAAGTTCGACAAAGGAAGCTAGAATGCTTACAGAAGAAGAAGTAGTAAAAATTGCAAATTATATCATGTATCAACAAAGTAAAGAATTACCTATTGACATTAAAGGTAATTTTGGTCATATGCTTAAAGGCCTGAAGCTTGAAGATATAAACTTATCTAAGATTGATCTATCTCATACTAATTTAAGCTATGCCCAGTTTAACAATGTAAAGTTTGATGAGATAGAATTAGACAATGTTGATTTATCAAATGCAACAATTTCTAATTCGCATTTTTTTAATCTTACCATGCACAATACTCTAGCACCTAATGCATCATTTAAAAATAATAGTTTTCATAATAGTAAACTTGGTAATGCGGATTTATCCAATTCAAATTTTAAGAATAGTAATTTTGAATCTGTTGCGATGAATAATCTTAATATTAAAGATAGCAACTTTAAAAATGTAGTGTGCAAGAATGTTGATTTTGAATCTATTAGTGGTCAGAATGCTAATTTTCAAAATGCAGTTTTTGATAGCACGAAATTCACAGCTTCAAATCTGTACAATGTTAATTTAAAGAATTTATCTGCAAGTGATGTTGAAGTAAATGAGGTCAATTTAGAATCATCTGATTTAACTAAAGTTATTATTTTGAATTCTCAAATATTAAACTCAAATTTATCTAATTCTAAATTTTCAGGAAGTACTATTGCTAATTCTAAACTTCATCTAGTAGATTTCTCTTTATCTTCTTTTGATGATATGAAAATCAATAAAACTATTATTAGCAAATCTCATTTTAACTCTAACAATATTCAGTTTTTTGAATTAAATAATAGCGGTTTTCATGATAATGTTTTGGAGAATATTAATTTTAATAAAATACACATCAAAGATAGCCTGGTACAAGATACAAAACTTCAAAATAATAGTTGGTATTACCTAGTATTTGATAATTCTAAATTTCATAATGTTGATTTTAATCACTCTAAATTCTACAATACTTATATATTAAACTCCGAAATCGATTCAGCATCTATGCAAAATGTTGAATTTTACAATGGCAATTTTGATAATAGTCAATTAGATCATACTGAGATAATTTCTTCAGTTTTGTTTGATATTAGAGTAAAAGACTGCGCTATAAAAAATAGTGTTATTAACAAGTCTGCGTTAGTTGACTGGTCTATGCAAAATGTAGAATTTGACGACATAATCATAAAATATTCTCAACTGAGAAAATGCTTAGGTTATAATGTTAAAATATTGGCTCTAGATACAAGTTCTAATAATATAGTATTTGATACTATAGGCATGGGTCAAATTGACACTCAAAATATTGCAATTAAAGATTTACTAAATAATAAATCTTTATCTAATATCAATTTTTACGGCTTGGATTTATCTAATTTAAAATTTCGTGACACTGATTTTGCTAACGCTAACTTTTCCAATTCAAATTTATCAGGCAGTGAATTTGTAAATGTGAATTTTGAAAATGCAATTTTTAATTATTCTAATCTACAAAATACACAATTTATAAGCTCTGTTATAGATAATGGGAAGTTTGAATTTGCTACTTTATACAATACGAAATTTCATAATACAGATGTTTCTAATGTGGATTTTGCAAATGCTTTAGTAAAAAATCTTGAAATTAACCCAAATTAACTCGCGATCTTATTAAATTAATTATTGAGATTTAATGAATAGAGCAGTAAACTAACTTAGCTAATTATTATCTAAATATCGTTCATTTAATATTAAACTTTGAATGAAGAAGAGTTCTGTTTTTACCGCTGCCATTATTGGTAATATATTGGAATATTATGATTTTACAGTATATATCGTATTTTCCAGCGTTATTGGTCGTACATTTTTTTCAGCTAAGTCTGAATTTATACAAATATTATCTAGTCTAATAGTTTTTGCTGTTGGATTTATCACAAGACCAATTGGAGGATTATTTTTTGGTTATATTGGAGATAGATATGGTAGACGTCAATCTCTTATTATTTCCATGCTTGGTATGACTATTCCAACTTTCACTATAGGTTTGATTCCTTCTTATAATGATATTGGAATTTACGCGCCTATAATATTGCTAGCAATGCGTTTAATACAAGGTCTATGTATTAGTGGCGAAGGTGCTGGAACTGCAATTTTTATATTAGAGCATCATCATAAAATGAGCCCTGGTTTTACAGCTGGATTTGTTCATGGATCAAATATCGCTGGAACTTTAATAGCGGCTTTTATAGGAATAATTATTGAGCAATATTTTCATGAAATACATTTTATGTGGAGATTTGCATTTCTACTTGGTGGCTTTATGGGAATAGTAGGGTTTTATTTACGTTTAAAAGTATCTGAAACACCAATTTTTCAGGAAATGCTTAGAAGTAAAAAGATGTGCAGATATCCATTTCTGCATGTTGCAAAAACGGCTTGGAGGTCAATGTTAGTTACGTGTTGCATCGGAGCGGTTGCGAGTAGCGCATTATATTTGGTTAAAACCTATGTTTATGTTTTTTATAACAATGTCATGCATCTTGATCCAACTACTTCATTAATATACCTAATGTATACATCATTTGTTTCCATGTTGTTTATGCCTATTTTTGGTGGATTCGCAGATTTAATCGGCAAATTTAGAATGATGAATATTGCTATTTTTATTGTATTTGCATTAATCTTGCCAATATTTTACTTAATGTCATTGCAGACTATGTGGCAGCAGGTTATTGGACTAACATTATTAGGCATTGTATCAGGAGGAGTATCTGGAACTGCATATATATTTATTATTTCTATATTTAAACCGCAAGAGAGGTTTTCTGGCGTTGCATTTAGTTACAATTTAGGCATAACAATCTTTGGTCCAACGTCAGCTATAATGTCGCGTTGGTTAGTTGAAAAGACGCAATTATTTTATTCTCCAGGGATTTATATAATGTCTATTGATCTTGTTGTATTAATAATAATATTTTTTATGAGAAACAAGATAAAGCAAAGTATATATAATTTTTAGCAATAATATTACTGCATTGATATCTTTGTCATCTTATTCTTATTAGCATTCCAGCTATATGATACATTAACAGTTCTTACTTCTGTGACGATAATATCTCCGTTTGGTAATTGAGCTACATCAAAGCCATCTTTTAAAGCATTACGAATTATACTATTTGATCCACAAATATAATTAATGTCATTCAGCAATGAGTCACTTTGTTGTTCTGAATCATAAAAGTTTACATCTTGATTTTTACTTTCTATCTTCATTTTTATATATTTTATAATAATTAATTCAGCAATTAGTAAATTGTAATACAATTATTGTATTTTATCAATGAGTGAATTAAATTTTGATACAAGCAACGATAAATAGATTGAAAAAATAAATTAACGTAGCTTTAAGGAGGAAAGACCCACAAGAGTAAAAATTATTGCTATAATCCAAAATCTTATGACAATTTTATTTTCAGTCCAACCTATTTGTTCAAAATGATGATGCAATGGAGCCATTTTAAAAATTCTTTTACCATTAGAAAGTTTAAAATAATATACTTGCAATATCACTGATAATGTTTCAATAACAAATAGCCCGCCAATGATAGCTAAAACAATCTCATGTTTTATAATAACTGCTATTACTCCTAATATAGCACCTAAGCTTAAACTTCCAGTATCTCCCATAAAAATTTCAGCTGGTTGAGAATTAAACCACAAAAATCCTAAACTACTGCCAAAAATTGCAGCGCATAATACTGTTAATTCTGTAGAATTTTCGATGTAATTAATTTGTAAATATTGCGAATAAACTACATGGCCAACTAAATAGCTAATTAATCCAAAAGCACAAGCTGCAATTCCTATTGGTAATATTGCTAGCCCATCTAATCCATCTGTTAGATTTACAGCATTTGCACTACCAATGATCACTAAAGAACCAAAAAATATATAAAAATATCCTAGATTAATGATGAATTTTTTAACAAATGGAAATGTCAATAATGCATTATAATCATCTGGCTGAATGTAACATATAATAGCGCATGCTATTAAACTAATACATAATTGAAAAACTATGCGTACTTTAGCACTGATTCCATCAGCAGTTTTTTTTGTAATTTTAATATAGTCATCAATAAAACCTATCAGACAAAAACTTATAGCAACAAACAAAGTCAATAAAATATATGTATTATAAATATCTGCAAGTAATAATGTAGTGAACAGTATAGAACCGATGATTACTATACCGCCCATAGTTGGAGTTCCAATTTTTTTTTGATGATTATTAGTATAATGCTCTCTAATTGGTTGTTGAAATTTATGCGTATTATTAACAAATTTGATAAAAAACGGAGTTATGATGAAGCATATTAACAAGCTTAATAATACAGCTAAACCACTACGAAAAGTGATATAATGAAACAAATTAGCAAAGTGAGAAGTATTTATATGTGGCAATAACAAATTGTATAGCATTTTATACTTACTTATCACTTCTTGGCTTGCCTGATGATTTTTGCTTACCTTCAGCTTTTTTTACTTGATCTTCGTTTTTCGATTTAACGTTTTTTGATACCTTGATTTGCTTTATAGGCTTCATTGGTTCAGAAGCAGATTTATACACTTCTGAACAAACTATCTTTGTTGTAAAAGGTTTTAATGTTACTTGTTTATCGTAATCTAAACTCTTATTAGCAAGTATATTTTTCACTTGCTTGCCAGTTAATGTTTCATTTTCTAACGCAGCTTGACCTAATGTATGCAATTGATCTATATGTTTAGTTAAGATATTCTTGGCGATATTATAACAATAATCCACTATTTTTAGCACTTCTTGATCGATTAGGTCTGACGTCTTTTCTGAATGATCAGGTTCATTATTATGATTATATGCATCATTTTTATTAGCCTTGTATTTTACTGGTCCAACTGAACTGCTCAAACCCCACTGCATAACCATAGCGCGAGCAAAATTTGTTGCAGTTTGAATATCTCCTGATGCGCCATATGTCACCTTCTCAGCCCCAAAAATTAACTCCTCAGCAACTCTGCCACCCATAGAAACTGCAATATGAGCATATAATTCATCTTGGGGTTTAGAATATCCATCATTTTCTGGCAATAACATTACCATACCAAGTGCTTGACCTCTAGGAATGATAGTTAGTTTATGAATTGGACTAGCTTGAGGTAGGTATGAAGCAACGATAGCATGCCCAGCTTCATGATATGCTGTAATTTTCTTATGTTCATCGGTCATCGCCATAGATCTACGTTCTACGCCCATTAATACTTTATCCTTCGCTTCTTCTAAATCTTCCATAGTTACTTCAGATTTACTACGACGAGCTGCAATCAAAGCTGATTCATTGACAAGGTTAGCTAGATCTGCTCCAGAAAATCCAGGAGTACCTCTAGCTATTATCCTTGGGTCAATCTTATCATTATGTTTTACCTTCTTTAGATGTACAAGCAGTATTTTTTCTCTTCCATTAATGTCTGGATTTGACACGGTAATTTGCCTATCAAATCGACCTGGACGTAATAATGCTTTATCTAAAACATCTGGCCTATTAGTTGCAGCTATAATAATCACTCCTTCGTTAGTTTCGAACCCATCCATTTCAACAAGCATTTGATTTAAGGTTTGTTCGCGTTCGTCATTGCCACCGCCAAGTCCTATTCCACGATGACGTCCAACTGCATCAATTTCATCTATAAAGATAATACAAGGCGCATTACGTTTGCCTTGTTCAAACATATCTCTGACACGACTTGCGCCAACTCCTACGAACATTTCTACAAAATCTGATCCTGAGATACTAAAAAACGGAACATTTGCCTCTCCTGCAATTGCTTTTGCCAACAATGTTTTACCAGTGCCAGGGGGGCCTATCAACAAACAGCCTTTGGGTATATTCCCACCAAGTTTTTGAAATTTACCAGGATCTCTTAAAAAATCTACGATTTCGTATAACTCTTCTTTTGCTTCGTCAATGCCAGCTACATCTTTAAATTTAACTTTTGGACCTTTTTCAGAGATGAGCTTTGCTCTGGATTTGCCAAATCCCATAGCTTTATTCCCACCATGCATTTGACGCATAAAAAATACCCAAACTCCTATCAACAAGATCATAGGAAACCAAGAAACAAATATACTAAACAGTGAATTCATCTTTGTATCTAGAGGTAATGCTTCAACGTGAACTCCATGTTCTGTCAATTTATCTACTAATCCAGGATAATCTGGAGCGTAAGTATTAAAACTAGCTCCATCGCTCAGTATACCTTCTATATTTCTGCCCTGAATTTTAACAGCACTGACACTGCGTGAATCAATTTTTGTCAAGAAATCAGAAAATGCTATATATCTTCCAGAGCGATTGTTGTCACCTTGAAATACATTAAAAATAAGTATTATAAATACAAAAATTAATACCCAAATAGCAATTTGTTTCATTTGATTATTCATTTATTCTAACCTCTATCCTTCCATCGATAATTAATAAAGTGAGTAAAACGTGAGATAAAATTAGGTTTAAAATGCACCTTTATTTTATTCTTAAAACTAACATCACTATAATAAGATATATGAGGCAATGCTATAACTTTTTCAAGTATTTTTATTACAGGTAATGTAAATAGTATTTTTTTGTGATGATTCATAGATAATAATTTAAGTGATTCAAGGTCAATCTGATCTTTGATTAAAGCATAATCATTTGCTGTTAAATGTGTAATATATACATTATTTATATGATCCATGAGAACTTGGTTAATTACCTCAAATCTATTATTCCATGTTGTTGCATTTTTACACTCAACATCTTGTGGTAAAATTCTTCCAAATTCTTTGTAAACTATTATCTTACCATTAATCTTTTTTACAACACAAGAATGAATAGTGCAAATAAAATTTTCTAACGATAAAATCGATAAGATAATTTTTTTTATAGATTTATATTTAGGGATAGTGTTTTTTCCACTAATAATAGCTAAAACAAAATTAATAATTTGAACGCAAAAACTATCTTGATATTTAATCAAATAGCTTGTATCGATTATAGCAAAGCCATATTGGTATATATCAACGGCAGATGCGATTAACTTATACAATTTATTATCTTCATTATTGTTAAGCGTAAAATCATTTAAGATTATACCTTCTACTGAGTTTCCTTGGTCTATTAGATTTTTCCTGATAATGTTACGCTGATATTTATCAGAAATATTAGATTCATCTTCAATCCATCCAATACGATTTGATGTAAGATAATTTACTATCTCTTCTTTTGCAATGTTAAATAGCGGACGTAATATTTTTACATTATTATTAAAATGCACAATATTTGGCATTAATCCTATGGAGCTATATTTACGCATTTTTCTCATAACAAAATTTTCGATACAATCATCTTTATGATGAGCTGTAAGTAATATTAATATGTCTAGCTTATTGCATAAATTTGTCATGAGATGGTATCTACCATCTCTCGCTCTAGATTGTATATTTGATATATTATTTTGACAATCCCAAGATAATATATCGCATTCATATCCCAATTGGTTACTAATTTGCTTAACGTACATCGCCTCTTCTTTGGATTTAGGGCGTAGATTATGATCAACAGTAATAATATGAAGATTAATATCTAACAATTTTAATCTCTTAATTTTGTCCATTAAAAATAACAAACATATAGAATCAGATCCTCCAGACACAGCTATTGAAATATTTTGAGGATATATCTTTCCTAATAATGATTTGAGATTGCTAAATAGAATTTGCTCAAGATTTTGCATTATTACCAAGTTGCTGTAGAAAATACATAAGATTTTGGATGTGTATTCATAGAACTGAGATTGTACATTTAATTGATAATGACATTGTTTAGTTTAAACATATCTATTTAGGATGATTCAAACTTGAAAGATAAAAAAATGCTATTATATATTCTAGTAAGGGATAATAACAAATGCCTAATAAATATACAAACAAATTACTAATAATGGGTTTATGAAAGAAAAAGCAAAAGAAAAAACTAACGCTAAAGATTTAGATCTTACAGCTACATTACCTATCCTACCATTAGTACCTTTAAAAGATACAGTATTATTTCCACAAATTATTACTCATATATTTGTTGGAAGAGACAGATCAAAAAATGCTGTGGAATCCGTAATGCATACAGAAAATCCTAATCTTTTATTTACAGCGCAAAAAGATTCTTTTGTGGATAATCCAGAAGAAAATGATATGTATCAAATAGGTGTGATAGGAACAATTGTACAATCAATAAAATTATTGAACAACAACCTAAAAATTATGATAAAGGCATCTTCAGTTGTTAAGTTATCTAAGATGTATGTAGAA
The DNA here is from genome assembly GCA_045106955.1 of Rickettsiaceae bacterium. Lineage (GTDB taxonomy): Bacteria > Pseudomonadota > Alphaproteobacteria > Rickettsiales > Rickettsiaceae. Next base: position 22,440 of record JBGCFO010000016.1, read on the forward strand.
AATAATACATGGCACGCATCTTATGAGACCTTAGAAGAGCAAGAAACACCTTCTGATGATAAGTTTATAAAAAACTTTGAAATATTGTTGAAAGTATTCAAAGAATACGTAGAAAGTAATACAAAAATTAACCCAGAAATTATTAAGGCGACAAGTGAGCAGAGTCATTATCATAATATAATTAATATTATCGCCTCAAACTTAACTAGCAAAGTTGATTCAAAGCAAAAAATACTAAGTGAATTAGATCCAGTTAAAAAATTACATACACTAACAAAAACTATTAGATCTGATCTTGTAAAGATAAATACGGAACAAAATTTACAAAAACGAATCAAAACTCAGATAGAAAAAACCCAAAAAGATTATTATTTGCAAGAGCAAATGAAAGCAATTCAAAAGGAGCTTGATGATGGTTCTGATAGATCTGATTTTCATGATTTAGAAAAGAAAAGTAAATCGCTAAAACTATCTAAAGAAGCAAAAGAAAAGGTTGAGTCTGAGCTTAAAAAACTCAAAACTATTAATCAAGCATCGGCAGAATTTGCAGTTGCAAGAAATTATTTAGATGTAGTTTTGGATATGCCTTGGGGTAAAACTAGTGCTAATCCTAAGATTAACATTAATAATGTATCTGATTCGTTAAATAAAGATCATTTTGGATTAGACAAAGCCAAAGAACGAATATTAGAATATATAGCAGTATTAGAGAGAGCTAAAGAACTCAAGGGGCCAATTTTATGTTTAGTTGGTCCGCCTGGCGTTGGTAAAACATCACTAGTGCGTTCTATAGCAGAAGCTTTGGGTCGCAAATATGCAAAAATTGCATTAGGAGGAGTACGAGATGAAGCTGAAATCAGAGGTCATAGAAAAACTTATATAGGATCAATGCCTGGTAAAATTATATCGTCTATCAAAAAAGCTAAAACAGATGATCCTGTAATATTATTAGATGAAATTGACAAGATGAGCTATGATATCAGAGGAGATCCATCATCAGCTTTGTTAGAAGTATTAGATCCAGAGCAAAACAAAGAATTTGTTGATCATTATTTAGATCTAGAATATGACTTATCAAAAGTTATGTTTTTAATCACAGCTAATACATATAAAATACCTGTGGCATTAAGAGATAGAATGGAGATAATTGATGTTAGCGGCTATGTAGAAAGCGAGAAAATGGCCATTGCTAAAAGCTACCTAATACCAAAGCAGTTAAAAGAGCATAAAATCAAAAAAAATGAGATCACAATAAGTGATGTTGTTATATTAGATATCATTAGATATTACACAAAAGAATCTGGAGTTAGAGGATTAGAAAGAGAAATTAGTAAATTAATTAGAAAATCTTTAAAGCAAATATTATCAGACGCAAATATTAAACAGATATCAATTACTAATTCCAAAGAACTCGAAGAGATATTGGGACCAGGTAAATATCGCTTTGGTGTTGTATCTGATAAAGATTCGATTGGCCTTACTACGGGCATGGCATACACGGAAGTTGGAGGAGAATTGCTATCAATAGAAGCAGTTTCATTTCCAGGAAAAACAGAGATACATACAACAGGAAAGCTTGGCGATATAATGAAAGAATCTGCTCAAGCTGCATATAGTTGCTTTAAATCATATGCTCATGAATTTGGTATCACATATGATGATTACAAAGACACTACAATTCATATCCATGTTCCAGAAGGAGCTATACCTAAAGATGGACCTTCTGCTGGTATAGCGATTTTTACTACTATTGTATCTAAAATGACAAATGTACCAGTTAATAGGTTGGTAGCCATGACAGGGGAAATAACATTAAAAGGTAATGTGTTGCCAATCGGTGGTTTAAAAGAGAAATTGTTGGCAGCTAGTAGAGGTGGTATGAAAAGAGTTTTAATACCAGAGGATAATATAAAAGATTTAAAAGATATTCCAGAAGATATCAAAAAAACATTAGAAATTATACCAGTATCAAATGTAAGACAAGTTTTAGATTTATCTTTGACTGATAAAATATTTATTTAAACATTCCTGATATACTATGTTGTGTTTTTATTTAAACATAGATTTTTAAGATTGGAATATATAAATTCCTTTAAGTCTCCGTCTAGCACTGCTTTAGTATTTGATGTTTCGTAGTTTGTTCTTAAGTCCTTTACCATCTGGTATGGTTGTAACACATAGGACCTGATTTGATATCCAAACCCTATGTCAGTTTTTTGATCATATTCTTGCTGAGCAGATTCTTTGCGTTTTGCGATTTCATTTTCATATAATTTTGATTTAAGCATTTTTATTGCCTCTTCCTTATTCTTGTGCTGTGACCGATTATTTTGACATTGCACAACAATCTTTGAAGGAATGTGAGTGATTCTAACTGCAGAATCTGTTGTGTTTACATGTTGCCCACCAGCTCCAGACGCGCGGTAAGTTGCAATCTTCAAATCTTTATCTTGAATATCAATATCAATATCATCATTGATTTCTGGCAGCACGCAGCAAGAGGCAAAGCTAGTCATTCTCTTGCCAACTGAGTTAAATGGTGAAATTCTGACCAATCTGTGCACTCCAGACTCGGTTCTAAGCCAGCCATATGCTTGATGCCCTTTGATTTTGATTGTACAAGACTTAATACCAGCTTCTTCACCTGGTAAGATATCAATAATTTTAACTTGAAAATTCATGTTCTGAGCAAATCGCATGTACATTCTCATTATCATTGAAACCCAATCGTGGCTTTCAGTTCCACCAGCTCCAGCATTGATTTCTAAAAAACAATTATTGTCATCAAGGTCGCCAGAAAATAATGTCGCAATTTCTAGCTCAGTTGCTTTTGATTTAATATCAGCGAGCTCTTGAATTAATTCTTTCTCTAAGCTTTTATCTGATTCATCTATAGCAAGATCTAGCATTGCAACATTATCGTGGAACTCTTTAACAATATTGCTATAAGAATCAATTTGATTTTCTAAAAAAGTTTTTTCTTTAAAGATTTGCTTGGCACGAGAAGGATTATCCCATAAATCTTTAGATTCAGATAGTTGTATAAGTTCTGCTAATCTTACGTTTGATCTATCGAGGTCAAAGAGACCCCCTGAAAATCTCTAAAGATTTTTCTATTTGATTTTTTAGATCTTCTATATTACTGTCCATTATTATAATGAGTAGTTTTATTGTATACTTAATATCAATTTTACATTAATAATCTACAAAAGAATATACTATTAAATAAGTAATATCAAAAATTTTATGGATAATCAAAAATCGATACGTAACTTCTCTATCATTGCTCATATTGATCATGGCAAATCAACGTTATCTGATCGACTAATTGAATATTGCGAAGGATTGTCTGTTCGTGAGATGAATGACCAAGTATTAGATTCCATGGATATAGAGCGTAAACGTGGTATCACAATCAAAGCTCAAACTGTGCGTTTAATATACAAAGCAAACGACTGTAAGATTTACCATCTAAATCTAATTGACACGCCAGGTCACGTTGATTTCGCATATGAAGTGAGTCGCTCCTTAACAGCATGCGAAGGCTCTGTACTTGTTGTAGATGCTACTCAAGGAGTAGAGGCACAGACTCTTGCTAATATTTATCAAGCAATGGAGCATGATCATGAGGTGGTAGTAGCGCTAAACAAGATTGATTTAGCCGCTTCAGAGCCAGATAAGATTAAAAAGCAAATTGAAGATGTAATTGGTATTGACGCCAGCGATGCATTACTTATATCTGCTAAAAATGGCATTGGAATACAAGATGTTTTAGAGGCAGTTGTTCAAAAATTACCAGAGCCAAAAGGAAATATTAGTGCTCCACTAAAGGCCTTGCTTGTAGATAGCTGGTATGATCAATATCTTGGAGTGATAATATTAGTTCGTATTGTAGATGGCGCTCTTCATAAGCGTAGCCAAATAACTATGATGGCAACAGGCGCAAAATATACCGTAGAAAATGTAGGTTATTTTACTCCTAAAAAGCAACTTTGCAATTCTTTAAGCGCAGGAGAAATAGGTTTCATTACTGCATCTATTAAACAAGTTGCAGATTGTAAAGTTGGTGACACTATCACAGATACATCCAAGCCTTGCGAAAAAGCCTTGCCTGGATTTAAACCAAATTTATCAGTTGTATTTTGTGGTATATATCCATCGGATGCATCGCAGTTTTTGCAGCTTAAAGATGCTTTAGGTAAATTACATTTAAATGATGCAAGTTTTGAATTCTCTCAAGAAAGTTCAGCAGCTCTTGGGTTAGGTTTTAGATGTGGATTTCTTGGTTTACTTCATTTGGAAGTTATTCAAGAGAGGTTAATGCAAGAATTTGGCATTGATATCATCACCACAGCCCCTAGTGTAATATATAAAATCCACAAAAATGATAGAGTAGAACTTGAGATTCACAATCCATCGGATTTACCAGATCCTCAGCATATTAACTATATGGAAGAGCCATGGATTACATCTACAATTATGGTGCCTGAGCAATTCCTTGGACCAGTGCTTGCCCTGTGTAATAATAAACGCGGATCAGAACAAGAGCAGAGATATATCAATGACAGAGTAATGTTGATATATAAGTTTCCTCTAAATGAAATTATCTATGATTTTTATGACAGATTAAAAAGCTGCTCTAAGGGATATGCCAGCTTTGATTGGGCGTTTGATAGCTACCAAAGAGGCGATCTAGTTAAACTCAATATTTTAGTTAACGGAGAGCAGGCTGATGCATTATCTGCTATTATTCATAAATCTAGAGCTGAATCTAGAGGGCGTGATTTGTGCGCTAGGCTAAAAGATCTAATTCCACGACATTTATTTCAGATACCAATTCAAGCTGCAATAGGTGGCAAGATTATTGCCAGGGAAACTGTAAAAGCCTTTCGTAAAGATGTTACAGCTAAATTATATGGAGGAGATAGAACAAGAAAGGATAAATTGCTTGCCAAGCAAAAAGCCGGCAAAAAACGTATGAGTAGTATTGGTAAGGTTGATATTCCTGCTTCGATATTTATTGAAGCATTAAAAACTAAAGATTAATGTTATTCCGCAGAGAAATCTGCGTAATCTCTTTCTGCAAGTGCAATTAAATCAATATTCTCTTTTGCCAAGAGCTTAATATTGTCAAATATATCATATTTTTTTTGAGTGGAAATTCCAATATATTCACTCCATTTAAACAAAGATGATGTTGATCCAAGCTCAATGATGCTATGACCTAAACTATAATTGTCATATAATCTATATAGATCGGGCTGATTACTATCATTGTACACAGATAGTTCAATTGAATAATTATCAAAATTATCCAATATTATAGCAACTAATTTAGTTAATATATTTATTTTGAAACTATTGATTATATCACCTTGAGGTTTTGCTGGTAATGGTAAGTCATTAGCAAAGGGCAATGATCCTTTATGTAACATTACAATCTCATTTAATCTTTGTTGATTATTAGATATTATTTTGTTTATAATATCTTTCAAAGCATCATTAAACACTCGAGATAAGTCAGTATATTCGCTTGATTCTGAATATTTTTGGTTTGCATGATCTATTATTTGATAGGTCAAATAACTATTTTGCGTATCGATGTCAGTATTTTTCATATATTAGTATATAATATAATTATTAATATTATGTTAATCTTTATTAAGAATAATTACAATATTATAACCATTTTTTAATCTTAAATATTTTGTATGGTATCCATGCAGAAACAATCATTAATAATAATGTTATAGGATATCCTAGGTAATATGCCGTTTCTGGCATAAAGACAAAATTCATACCATAAATGCTTGCAATTAATGTTGGAGGCATAAATATTACAGCGAGTACAGAAAATACTCTCATCATCTTATTTTGATCGATTTCGATCATGCCAAGTGTAGCATCTAGCAAGAAAGCAACTTCTGCTGATAACGATGCAGCATAATCACTGATTGATTTAATATCGCTAATTAATGTTTGTAAAACCATCTTTGGCGAGTCGTTTGCAAAGTGACAAGATTGTAATAAATAGTGCATGACTCGTGTAATAGACATTATACTTTCCTTGCTTTTTGATATCAGATTACCATGGCGACCAATTTGCTTTATTATATTTTGATAATTTAATATTGTTTTATCATTAGCCTCTAAAAAAAGAGATCCAGAGGTAATGTTAGTTTCTCTTTTAATATTTTCAAAAAAATCCGCTAGTGGCTCAATTATATTTGATAAGATTTCAATCATGATTTCGTATCCATGAGTGTAAGATATTGTATGATCATTAATTTTGGATGCTATTGTATTGATTGCATTAATTTTAGTGTAACGCACAGTGATCAATATATCGTTATACAAAATAAACGTGATAGAATGATTTGTTAAACATGCTTCTGGATTATGCGGCATGAGCAATGCGGTCATATAAATCGCATTATACGTTGTATATAATCTATAAGATGTTTCAATTTGTTCTGTTTCTTCTTTGGTAGGTATGTCAATCCCTAAGAATTTTTCTACCAACATCTCTTCTTGGGGTGTAATATTAAACAAATCAATCCATCTAGTAGACTTATTAAGAATTAGCCTATGGCTAAGAGATAAAATATTTTGATTGCTAAGATATGTATAAATCATAACTTATAAATGTTTGTGTAATTAATATTATAAAACACAGTGAATTAGATAATATTTATTATTTGATAATTAGAGCAATTCAAATTATTTATTATGCAAAATTACACATTACCTTTTGTAAAAAGAAGCGGTATAAGCAATGGCAAGCGCGTCAGACTCATCGTCTAATGCGCTTATTGTTTCTGGTATTGATAGAAGGATTTTTAGCATAGTAAATACCTGCTTTTTATCTGCATAGCCAAAACCTGTGACAAATTTTTTAATTAAATTAGGTTTAAACTCATGAAATTGTATCTCATGCTTACCTAATATAGACATTATTGCGCCTCTAGCGCACCCTAATTTTAATGATGTAGATGGGTTTTTATTGACGAATGATTCCTCCATGGCAACAATTGGAGGGTTGTATTTGCTCATCAAGCCATCTATTTGATTAGCAATATACGCTAATCTTTGATGTATTTTATCTTTTGAAGAAGTTTTAATAGTTCCGCTTGAAGTGTATGATAATTTTTGACCTTGGCAATCGATCAAACCCCAACCGGTAGAGGTAAGAGATGGATCGATGCCAAGAATAAACATGAATACTAATCTAAAGATGATATAGCACGAATTTCTATAGAATTTAGTAAATCATCAAGTAACTTTGTTAGTTGCTTTTTGATTTCCTCTGGGTCATCAATTGCCTTACCATTCTGATTTATAGTAAAGATTTTATTTTCAACGCACTTTACTATTTCTTCTAAGATTTGATCTTTAGTATTAGTGCCATCCATGTATGGAATAGCACATTTTTCAAATAAATTTATACCTATAGGCTTATGATGATGATTAACAATCCATTGCACATTAGTATTTTTTGCTTGATAGCGTGCAATCTTAGAAATTTTAGGGTTTTTATGCTTTTTGTATTTTATTGGGTCCTTTATTGTAAGCTCAATGTAACCTTGTAATACTAAGCGCATTGCATTGTTTAGTAATTCTTGAGTGATTTCCTCGGAACGTTCGCCACCTAATTTCTTATTTGCATTTTTTACAAGATCATCAAAATTCACAGGTTCTTGCGATTCAGCAAATGTGTATAAAATCGCCTTCATTGCAGGAGAAGAAGTCGAAATATTATTATCTTTATTTTGTTGATAATAAAATTGCAAGCTTTCTAAGCTATTTTTTAGATCAACATCAGCAATCGGCTTTTCTGCTTGCACATTAAAATTCATATTAAACTTCTTAATATCATTAGGATCTAAGTTGCGATTGATTTGAGCGGATTTATGACATAGTAAAGTAGATCTAAAACGACGATTGTTAATAAAATCCATATATTGCTCTGTGCGAACTATATCTTGAATCGATTGTAGTTTTTCAACAACTCTTTTTGGCATATTACCAATAAACATTGACGCGACCGAAGTATCTGCTAAATATTGCAAATCGCACTTTGCGGCCTGATCCATAAAATCATGAAAATAAAATTGATTATTTATATCAGAGAGATGATCGTGTCTTAAATAGTGATCTGATTGATTTTTGATTATTTTAGCTTCATTTTGCAATGATTCTGCGTATGGATTTTTAGTTCCTTCTAATGTCTCAACGATAAAATCAAGTACCAATCTGCCTTGGGCAACTTTGTCTTGAACATTCGGAAATAATTTAGAATGATATAACATCATATCACGAATATTATTAACCATGTTCCAGCCAGGCTTTGTATTATAACTAATGTAAGCAATGCCATTGGTTGTTAGGTTATCTCGTGTAACTTCAAAAATTCTTTTTCTTACATCTTCTGGTACCCATGAAATAATTCCATGACATATAATATAGTCAAATTTACCAAAACTTTCATCAATATCAGAGATAGACATTTCATGAAAAGTGATATTTTTCAAGCCTAATTCTTTAACATGCTTTTTAGCTTCATCAATCTCTACTTTTGACAAATCAACCCCAACATATTCTGCTTTTGGGTTATTCATTGCATGAGGGATAATATTCCAACCAGCAGAAGATCCAAGTTCAAGAATTCTAGAAGTTTTATGATCTGCAGGATTCATTCCAAAGAGTTTGGCAAGAGTAGCTAAATGCTCAGGAGCAGATTGGGAGTAAGGATAACTCTCGTACGGCCATTCATCGTACGAAAAAGTATGTTGAGGATTCGAAGTTAATTTTACATTACTCATATTAAACTATACCTTAATTTTTAATTGTATTGTGATATTATAAAATTCAGTTAGATACTATTTGATTTTCGAAAAATCTACAAGCGATAAATTTACAATTAATTCATTTTGCGACACCTTGCTGCTAATAATGGGGCGAGTGACCGGAATTGAACCGGCGACCCCCAGGACCACAACCTGGTGCTCTAACCCCTGAGCTACACTCGCCATATTAAAGCATCAAATTTATGCTTCGTTTCGTTAGTATGCAGACATTATCAATATTAATTTGCTTTTAGTCAAGATATTAATTAATATTTTCTTGACAAAGTCGAGCTTTTATCTATGATTTATGTTGAAATGAAAATGTACATAAATTGTATTTTATAAATGAACACTTATTCTATAAAGAAATCTGAAATTAAGAAAAATTGGTGGCTAATTGACGCTAAAGGTTTGGTGCTTGGAAGACTTGCATCTGAGATTGCAAAATTAGTTAGAGGCAAGCATAAACCAGGTTTTACTCCGCATATGGATTGCGGAGATCACGTTGTTGTAATTAACGCTCAACATATATTTTTAAGCGGTAAAAAAGCTGAGTTGAATAAAGGAAAAACATATTATCGTCATACAGGATTCCCTGGAGGAGTAAAATCAGTTACTGCTGGTAAAATTCTAGCTGGTAAGTACCCTGAGCGCGTTCTTAAACTTGCTGTTCAGAGAATGATCTCTAGAAATACTCTTGGAGCTTTGCAAATGAAAAATCTTCATATTTATTCTAAAGAATCACATTCTCACGAAGCGCAAAAGCCAGTAAGATATGAATTTGCAGAAAAAAATAGAAAAAATGTAGGAGAGAAAGTATAGAATATGACAGCAACAATGGAAAATATATTAGTAAATAAAAAATCTGATAAAAAGTCTAAGGAAGGATCAATATCTTATGGGACTGGCAAAAGAAAAAGAGCAATAGCTAGAGTTTGGTTAAAGCGAGGCAAGGGCAACGTTACTATTAACAAACAAAGTATGTTTGATTATTTCAATATTGCATCTGTTCCTGAATTCATGATTCAGTATCCATTTAATGTAACAGAAACTACAGCTGAATATGATGTAGTATGCACCGTTAAAGGAAGCGGAGTTTCTGCGCAAGTTGGAGCTATTGTGCATGGCATTTCAAGAGCATTAAGTGTTATCGAAGAGGATTTTAAGCGCAAATTGAGATCGGCAGGATTAATGACCAGAGATTCTAGAAAAGTTGAAAGAAAAAAATATGGTCAGCGTAAAGCTCGTAAAAGCGTACAATTTTCAAAGCGCTAAACACTATCTTTTGTTGTCTTGTCTTATTGAGAATGGTTGTGCATTGGTTTTTGATTCCATTTTGTGGCGTATATTATAAGATCAGGTTTCCGTGGAAGGGTGTTACATCCTTGTATGGTAAATGATTTTTAATACATTATCAGTTGATCAAGATAATAAGTGGTTATGTGACTCAACAATGATCAGAGCACACAGCTGATGCTAGAAAAAATATAGAAACTGGTATGCAAGAATACGAGATCGGAAAGTCAAAATTTGGTTTTACAACTAAGTTATACGCAGCATGTGATGCACTTGGAAACAAGGTAAGATTTTTTCTTAACAGCTTGGCAAGGATCTGATTATATAAAAGTCAGAGATTTCATAGAAGGTAAAATGATGAAAGCATTGTTGGTGGATAAGGGTTATGATGCAAATTACATAGCAGATGCAGCTAATAAAGCTGGAGCTGTCATTAACAGCATCGTACAAGAGGTAAAATTAAAAGGAACTACGATACTGAGCCTTATAAAGATATGAACTTGATTGAGAGAATGTTCAATAAAACGAAGAATTTTAGCTAGTAGCTACAAGGCATGATAGGCTTTTGTCATTATTTCTGGCATTTATCTTTGGATGAAATGAATGTCGACAGACACTGCCTAAGTTTTGCTCTTCTTAACGTTATTTCTATGGTTAGAATTGATGGCAAAGTGTTGATCTAGTAAGTTCATCATTTTTATATCTCGAGCATTAGCAGTAGAACCTCCAATTACAACACCAACCAATGCTTTATTTTTTCTAGAAGCTATCGTAGCTAAGTTGTACCCAGACTTAGCAGTGTATCCAGTTTTTAAACCTTCTGCCCCCGGATAGTCTTTAGTGACACGATTATGCCCCGCAATCATTTGCCCTTTAAACATAAAATTTGTTTTAGAGAATAATGGGTAATATTCTGGAAAATCTCTCTTGAGGGCCATTGCAAGCCTTACTATATCAGATGCAGTAGTTTTTTGATATGCATTATGTAATCCAGAAGAGTTCTTAAAGTAGGTGTGCGCCATTCCTAACTTGCGAGCTTTTGCATTCATCATTCGTGCAAAGCGTACCTCAGATCCAGCTATTTTTTCAGCAATTGCAACTGAAACATCATTTGCAGATTTAACAATTAACCCAAGAATAGCATCATGTACTGTAATATACTCTCCAGCATTTAGTTTTAAATTACATGGCGGCATTTTTGCCGCTTTTTCTGTAATAGGTATTTTAGTATTCATTGACCATTTCTTTGATTTTAAATGCTCAAATATATGATATAATGTCATTAATTTTGTTAGCGATGCAGGGTGAGCTCTTAATCGAGCATTATAAGAGTGAAGTACTTTGCCAGTATTAGCGTCAACAATTATACTAGCTTCAACTGGTTTTGGTGCAAGTTTTGCTTTAGGCGATGCTGTTACATTTGAACAAAATATAGCTGATATACATAAACATAACAGAAACCTTTTACAAGTATTTTGTGCATATCTAGAGAACAACAACATTAAAAAAACTAATTGTAAGTAACATTACCCTCATTATACAACTTAATTAAACAAATGCTAAATATTTATTGAATGTAATATTAATTATTTTTCTGTATAAAGAACAAAGATTTTATACTTTTATTACTTTTTTAGCGCTTTAATCCCATCGCTTAATCCTTTATTAGAAAATGGAATATTACTCTGACTGCCACTGTTATAATCAATAACATTTAAAGCTATTGAGGTGCTATTAATAATTTTTTTGAAATCTGCATCTGATAATTGAATAATCGATTGACATCCATTTACTGTACATTGAGAGTAAGGGGCTTTTGCTATTAATTCAGCGCTATTTACTGTAATTGCAGTACCAGCGGTAAGATTTACTCCTAAAGGCACTGTTTCTATTAAAGTTAAATCCTTTTGATTCTTGGCGTATCCTATTTGATAAATGGCCAATGATTTAGATTCGTTATTTTGAGTTGCTGTAACATATTGAGTTAAAAAACACGTTTTGTTTTTACTTCCATTATCAAAACAATTTATTGTCCAATCGCCAAATTTTTGACCTTCTTTTGGTTCAGCATGAATTGAAAATGAGCTTAAGAAAACTGATATTAATACTATAAATATGCCGCATGCTAAATAAACAAATTTTTTCATTACTAAACTCCTTATAAATTAATTAAAGCATTTCATTGACTAAATGGTGGGCGATGACAGACTTGAACTGCCGACCATCTCGGTGTAAACGAGGCGCTCTACCAGCTGAGCTAATCGCCCTTCAAAACAGCTAACTCAAATAATAGATGCATATGCATAAAAAATCAAGCAATTAAGTGATAAAGTTGTGGTAAAACTAGTTGTAGATGAATATTGTAGAAAAGAATTGGCTCCCCGGGCCGGATTCGAACCAGCGACCGAACGGTTAACAGCCGTTTGCTCTACCACTGAGCTACCGAGGAATAGCGCGAATGAAATTATCCGATAAGATGATTTATATCAAATTTTGCACAAATGTCTAGTATTTTTTTGATAGATGGCCAGATATTTTCTTAATCATATATAAAATCATAATTGATAAGTATTATATTTATAGTTTACATAGTAACATCTCAAATTTTTTGCTGGCCAATATTAACATGTTGAGGTTAATTTCATTAGTATCTTTTAAATTATTAACAAAATCAGAGAAAATACGGGTATATTTTTGGTTTTTCTTAATCCAACTGTGTAAATTTGCTTCTCCATTTTGCAATCCATGGATAATATGAATAATCAACCTTCTTTGCTTGTTGTATAAATCATCTTTAATCGCTCTAATAGATAATCTATTCCAATAAGAGTTATTAGATTGAGTATCGCAAGCTCTCCGTAACCAATCTACATTGAAATAATTACTTACAGAAAAATATAATGTTGATACATTAGATTCATCATATGATGTGTTTTTTGCGATATAGATAATATCTAATGTTGATATAGAGCTATCTAGTGTAGCAATTGATTGTGATAAGTCTGAATCGATATTAGATTCGGCATATTTCTTTATTCTAGCGTTATATTTAGTTTTTGCATTGCCAGAAAGCAAAGATCCTATAGTTTTATTTAAATCTTTTATTTTTTCGCTAAAATCATCAATAGTTTTTGTTATTTGCATTGGATATTGTGAATTTTGAATAAACCACAAAATACCACGACGCATTATCTTAATTAATTCGTTGAACATATCAATTCTTATATCATTGCTAACGGTATTTGGTAGTAATTTTACTTGATTCCATAAATTTTCTACGTCAAATATCTTGCATGCAATGATATACGCTCTTACGATATCGCAAAACACAGCGCCAGTTTCAGATGCTATTATATTCATAGTAGATCCTACTAAATGATTTACTATCTTATTAGTTAAGATTGTTGCAATGATTTCATCTCGCAATTGATGGGATAATATTTCCTCGCGAAATCTTTCATGCATTTGTTTTGGAAAGTAATTTATCAATTCATCTTCAAAGTATTTGTCATGAACAAGCTCAGCATTTATAAGTTCTTGATATATTGCAATTTTACTGTAAGAAAGCATTATAGCAATTTCAGGTCTTGTAATACCAAAACCCTCAGATACACGTTTAGCTAGTTCAGCTTCGCTAGGTAAAAACTCAACATCTGGATCTAATATTTTTTGTTTTTTAAGGTTTGATACTAATTTACTAAATAAGTCTATATTTAATTTAGCCGATGATTCAGCTATGCTCAGTATTGTGGTTTGCGCATCATTATCTTTTAAAACTAAATCAGCTACTTCCTCAGTCATACTTGCTAACAATATATTACGTTCTTGCAATGTGCATTTATTTTTTGCAAGTGCTTTATCAAGAGCAATTTTAATATTTACTTCGTGATCAGAGCAATCTACCCCAGCTGAATTATCTATGAAATCTGTATTGATACGTCCTCCATTTAAACTATATTCAATTCGCCCTAATTGAGATATTCCAAGGTTACCACCTTCTGCAATAACTTTAGCTCTTATATCTTTCCCATTGCACCTAACGTTATCATTGACCTTGTCTCCAATATCTAAGTTATTTTCTAATGAGGATTTGATATAGGTGCCTATCCCTCCATTCCAAATTAGATCTACTTTGGCTTTTAACATTGCTTTAATAATACCCTCGGGAGATATCTGATCTTGTTCGATATTTAATAAATACCGAATTTCTTTTGATACATTAATTAACTTAGCGCTTCTTTCAAATACTCCACCTCCTTGAGAGATAATTGACGGATTGTAATCAGACCATTGTGATCTTTTGAGATTAAACAAACGCTGTCTTTCTATAAAGCTTAGTTCAGGATCTGGATTGGGATCAATAAAGATATGTTTATGATTAAATGCAGCAATAAGCTTAATTGCCTTGGATAATAACATCCCATTGCCAAATACATCTCCCGACATATCTCCAATCCCAATAACTGTAAATACATCGCTTTGCACATCAATGTTCATAGATTTAAAATGATTTTGAACTGCAATCCAAGCCCCTTTGGCAGTGATAGCCATTTTTTTATGATCGTATCCAGCAGATCCTCCTGATGCAAAGGCATCTCCTAACCAAAAATTATATTCCTTGGATATTGCATTTGCATAATCAGAAAAAGTAGCCGTGCCTTTATCGGCTGCCACAACTAAATAAGGATCTTCATCGTCATAAATTACAGTATCTTTAGGGTGTATTATTTTGGAGTCAACTACATTGTCTGTAATATCTAACATTCCTCTCAAAAAGTTCTGATAAGACTCTATGCCTTTTGCCATGTATTCATCTCGATCTATTTCATCATTATTGCATACAACAAAAAATCCGCCCTTTGACCCAGTTGGAACTATTACAGGATTTTTTGTAAATTGAGATTTCATTAATCCTAATACCTCTCTCCTGTAATCCTCCGCTCTATCAGACCATCTAATACCGCCTCTAGCCACCTTTCCAGCGCGTAAATGAATCGCCTCGAAATCCTTGGAGTAAACAAAAATTTCTGCGTATGGAATAGGTTGCTTAAGACATGGTACGTTACGAGAAAGAAATTTAAATGACAAGTATGGTTTTGGCCCTGATCCATTCAATTGATAATAGTTAGTACGTACTATTGCTTCTATTATATAAAGCATATGACGTAATATTGTATCTTCGGCGCTAATGTTTACATTATCTAAATATTCTAAAATCTCTACTTTGATTGATTCCGCTAATTCTATTGAATGTTTTTTTGGATTAAATTTTGCATCAAATAATGCAAGTAGCAGGTTTGGATACTGATGGTGCTTTATTAAAACGTTAACAACGTAATCTTTGTCATATTCAAAGCCTGTTTGATGCAAGTATTTTGAAAGAGATCTCAGGAGTTTAATCTGATACCAATTTAATCCAGATAATACTATCAATCTATTAATTGCATCATCTGCAAGCATTCCTTTGGATATACGAGACAATGTATCTTCAACATTGTCCTTGAGAGAGTTTGAATCGTAACAAATTTCAGCAATGGAAGACAATGATAATTCGTATATCCAAGATTTAATTTGATTGGTTGTAATGTTCAAAGCAAAAGTCTGAGCATCAATTATTTTAAATCCAATATTTTCGATTAATGGTACAATTTCTGATAATGTAAGTTTAGTTGTGTGATTATAAATCTTTAATCGGAAATATGTTTTTACGAATTCTAGATTGAACTTAATTTCATTTTGTTCAATTGCAGACTTAATTTGTACCAGATCTGTTATTGCTTCATCTGTATCAAATTTTTCTTTATAATCGTTTGGTAGTATAGATACAAAATTTTGAAGATCTTTATCGATATCATATAAATCAAATTTTTCATATAGTTTTTTCGAGAAAGATGATTGCCAATTTTCAGAAATAATATCTAGATATTCCCTAACGCCCTCAATATCATGTTCAAGATTTTTGACGTTTGTAGATAATGTATAAAAGATATGTAAGAAATTTTGGGAGAAATGTTTTACCGAGCTTGTAATAATATTGGATGAAAATCTTTCCATTAAGTATTCGTTAATCAATTGCTGAACTTTTGGCGTAAAGCGAGCTCTTGGCATGAAGATAAGTACATTAATATATTGATTGCACGACATTTCTTTGATAAATACTTGCAGCTGATGAGTTCTCATTGCAGATAAAATATGCATGCACATGCAATATAAATCATGCGATGTATTTTGCATTACTTCTTCTTTTGGAAGGGACTCAACAATCATTTTTAAGCTTTTAATATTGTAGTTATTTTTATTGAATCCAGAATTATTAACAACGTAAAGCAATTTTTGCCTTAGCATTGGAATTTGATTAACAGATTGATAAAATAAGGATGTACCATAAATACCAATAATCAATGTACATGAAATATAATTTCCATTTGAATCTATGTCTTTAACTAATACATAATCTAACAAAGTATGTTTTTGTATAGTAGTTGTACAATTAATCTTGCCCAATATGATTGTATCATCTAAGTGTTTTTGATCTTTTGAGCAGTTAATAATATAAATAATTTCATTTTGATTATTAGCCCAAATATTTGTAGAGCCAATCTCTTTAAGTTCTTTAAAAGCAAAATTATATTGGCAGTAACCGAGAAATGTAAAATGATCTGATTTTAACCATTTGAGATATTCAATATTTTCTCTAGAGTCGTTTTGATTAATTTTTGATTCTAAATTATTGATAATATCATTTATTTTTATTAAAAAATTTGGCCATGATGTATAAACCTCATCTACCGTATTTAATGATGTGGTAATTTTCTCTGAAAGCATTTCAATGAATTTATTATCAAAATTACCAACAATTCTTGCGTATACTAACAACTCACAGAAAACATCATTATTATCATCAGCTACATTATTATCATCTATAATTTTTATCAAATTACCATTTATATCTCTAACTGTATGTATTAATGGATGTATATATAACGAATTATTAGATTGCAGAAGTTCAGATAAAGTATTAAGAATTGAGTCTGCTAAAAAATGTTTGTTATTATCATTAATCATTATAGTTAAAACAGATTGACCATTATCATGAGATTTTATGTCTAATTTTCGCTTTCCATTTCCTCTGTATCGAAAAAAATTAAATGCATCTTGGGCTAGATTGGAATAATATGATATATTGTCTTCAACGTCATAATTTAACGGAACATGTATCAGGAATTTATATAAAAATTTTGCATAATTTTCATCATCCTTGTTCTGATTGACAAAGTTTTGAATTTGTTGCGTATAATTAGAGATTTCAAACTGTAAAGATTTTTTTGTTGATTCTGGATATGTTTTCATAGGTGTATGTATAATAATTTGACTTTAACAATTTTTATCTATTACTTAAAATGCAGGTAATATTTTAATATATGATATCTGAACTATGATCATAAGACAAGAGCCAGACGCTAGCAGTTATAGTATTTTTGCACAAAGTTCTGGAGTTGGAAAGGCTGGAGTAATAGTATTTAGAATTTCCGGCAAGAATAGCATGCGCATTATACAGCAATTAATGTTGTGTAATAATTATGTAACGTTTAAACCAAGTATGATGTATTGTAAAAAAATCTACAATCCATGTACAAAAGAATTGATAGATCAAGCATTAGTGGTTTATTTTAAAGCTCCTTACAGCTTTACAGGAGAAGATGTAGTTGAAATTCATACGCATGGCAGCATTGCAATTTCCAAGGTTTTAACTCAGGTTTTGTTAAATACTAAATTAGCACGATTAGCAGAGCCGGGAGAGTTTACAAAACGAGCATTTTTAAACTGTAAATTTGATTTAACCGCGGCAGAGGCGATAGCAGATCTAATTAATGCTGAAACGCAAATGCAGCATAGGCAAGCTATAAATCAGATGCAAGGTTCTTTAGAGCGTTTATACAGTTCTTGGCGCAAGCAATTGCTTCAAATTATCAGTTTACTCGAGGCTTATATTGATTTTCCTGAAGAAGAGATACCTCAAATGGTTTTAAATCAAGCCCAGCAAACTGTTAATGAGCTTAAGGAGGAAATTAATAAGCATCTAGATGATAAAAACAAAGGAGAGATATTACGAGATGGGATAAAACTTGCAATTATTGGCGAGCCAAATGTCGGGAAATCTAGCTTGATTAATTTTTTAACTAAAAGAGATATAGCAATTACATCTGATATTGCTGGCACTACTCGTGACATTATAGAGGCTTATGTAGATATTGGTGGTTATCCCATTGCAATACAAGATACAGCAGGTCTTAGATCTGGTAATATTGATTCAATTGAAGATGAAGGTATAAAAAGAGCTATAAATGCAGCAAGTAATGCGCATATCAAAATAATCATGTTGGATACAACATCAATTTTGACTTCAGAGATTTTACAATTAATTGATGATAATTCTTTAGTGGTGATCAATAAAATCGACATAGATAAAATAAAAGATGATAAAATCAAGGAGTTGGATTTTATACCAATATCCCTAAAAGATGATATTGGTTTAGATGTGTTAATAGAAAAAATTACTAATATGACTGAGAGAATAGCTGGATTAACAGACGTGCCTCACATTACTAGACAACGTCATAGAGATCAAATATCCGATGCGCTTGAGCATCTCAAAAGATTTGATATCGATAAAGAGCTCGTGTTAGCTATAGAGGATATTAGGCTTGGCATTTCTGCAATGAATATCATTACAGGCAAGATTACAGTTGACGAAATATTAGGAGAGATTTTTGATAATTTTTGTATAGGTAAATAATGGATCAGAAGGATTACCAAATAGACAAAAAAGTAAATCAGTTTCTAGATAATTGGAAGGTTTATTTGAAATTGCAACGTAATTTCTCTCATCATACAATTATTGCATATTTCAATGACATCCAATCTTTTCTTGCATTCATCGCAAATTACAATGGATCAATAGTAACAATAGACGTTTTACAAAATATTGATATTAGAGCTATGAGGTCATGGTTGGCATATCGCAAACAAGATAAATATATCAACGCTTCTAACGCAAGAGCATTATCTGTTGTAAAAAATTTTTATAAATGGCTAGAAAAACAAATCACGGTCAATTCTCATGCAATTTTTTCAGTCAAAACTCCAAGGCTATCTCAGAGCCTGCCTAAGTCATTATCTAAAACAAATGTAATAGAAGCTATTGAAAATATCAGCGGTAATGATAAAAAGTCTGAATGGGTAAGATTGAGAGACAGGGCTTTATTAATATTGATATATGCAAGTGGTTTACGTATCTCGGAGGCATTGTCAATAAAGAAATATCAAGTTAAGCATGAAGAGTGCATTAAAATTGTAGGGAAGGGATCAAGAGAGCGGGTGATACCATGGATAGCTTTAGCGAAAGATACAATAAAGCAATATTTAGCATTAGTTCCTTATTCCATTAGTGATAATGAATTAATTTTTCTTGGAAAACGTGGGAAGCCACTTCAGCCATCAATATTTAATAAACTTCTTATTACTTTGCGTAGATATTACGGATTACCAGATCATTTAAGTGCCCATGCATTTAGACATAGTTTTGCAACTCACTTATTACAAAATGGAGCGGATTTGCGCAGTATTCAAGAATTATTAGGCCATAAAAGCTTGTCTACTACTCAGAGATATATTAAAACAAATATAGCATATTTAAATGATGTGTATGATAAGTCGCACCCAATGACGCAGAAGACAAATGTATAAAAAATTAGGGATTGTAGGTCATACTGGTCGTATTGGTAGTCTCATTGTAGAAATGATTAATAGAAAATTCAGTGATAGATTCAATCTCGATCTGAGTTTTTATAGAAATGATAATCCTCAATCATTATTAAATAAGATATATGAAAATAATGACTACGTACTTGATTTTTCTTCTAGTGAAATCACGGATAAACTCTTGAAAGCTGCCAAGGGCAATCCAAAACCAACGGTAATTTGTACAACTGGGTGGGATATAGAAAGCTATACTAGTAAGTATTTGAATGATATTGCAAATTATGTGCCTATTGTTATTGCTCCAAATACCAGCATGGGAAGCTGTATTCAAAACTATCTTTCTATGCAGTTAGCTAAATTTTTAGACGATAGTTATGATATCGATATTTCAGAAATACATCATCGTAATAAAATAGATACACCATCTGGAACAGCAAAAGATTTATCCAAATCAATACAATCAATTAAGATTGATCACAATGTATTTGAAGTGCTAAATAAATCTAGAAGGCAACCTAAATCCATTTGCATTTCATCTCAACGTAGCGGCAATGTTTTTGGTTCTCATAAGGTAAGTTTCACAAATAAAGATGAAGTAGTATCTGTAGAACATCAAGTGTTTAATAGAGAGGTTTTTGCCAAAGGAGCAATTAAAATACTATTGTGGCTAGATACAATAAATCCTGTACCTGGGATATATTCTATGATAAATGTACTGGAGATAAAAAATTGAATAAATAAAAACTTGCAACAAAAATATGCTTAAGCAAATGCCTATAGTGTTATTAGCAATAATAATATCTGTTGTGATGATCAATCCTTTTTTGCCTCTTGGATTGCAAAAAATAATGTATTCAATAAGTATATCAATAAAGTCGCTAATTATCTTTATATTACCATTAATTATTTTTGGTTTGTTATTCCAAGTGATATCAAATCTTGCAAGCAAAGCTACAACAGTAGTATTGATAATATTTTTTGCTGTAATTATCTCAAATTTCATCTCAACATTGCTTAGTCAATATATTGGAATGTCTATATATCAACTTGATTTATCAGTTGTTTTGCCAAAAAATACTTTAACTTTAAATGAATATAATTGGGCGTTAAATCTTTCCCCGATTATCAGCAATGACAAAGCAATTATTTTTGCAATTTTATCAGGATTAGTACTGGGTAGATTTGCACCAAATGCTTTACCTAGCATCTTATCATTTATTAAATTATATATATCGTATATATTAAAAAGCTTTACCTATTTAGTTCCTATTTTTATAATAGGGTTCGTTATTAAAATGGAGTATGACCAGGTAATATATATTTTTGCAAAAGAATATATAAGTATATTTTTGATAATTATATGTAGTCAATTTATTTATATTGGGCTTTTATATTATCTTGCAAATAACTGTAGAATGAATCGCACTATTATTAGTATTAGTAATTTATTTCCTGCATGGCTGTCTGGTTTTAGCACAATGTCAAGTGCAGCTACTATGCCAATTACGATTTTTGGAGTAGAGAAAAATGTTATAAATAAAAATTTTGCAAAGTCGATTATATCATCAACTGTTAATATTCATTTAATAGGAGATTGTTTTGCGATACCAATTCTAGCTTATGCAATAATGAAAAATTTTGATATTGAAGCGCCAAGTCTACCAATGTATATGACATTTGCTATATATTTTGTCATTGCTAAGTTTTCTGTAGCCGCAGTACCTGGAGGTGGAATTATAGTAATGCTTCCAATTCTCGAGAAATATTTAGGATTTACCAAAGAAATGTTATCATTAATTACAGCTTTATATATTTTATTTGACCCGATGATTACTTCTGCAAATATTTTAGGCAATGGCGCATTTGCACAAATTCTAGATAAATTATTCATAAAGATTGGGCTAATTAAGAAATGATAACTATGAAAAAGTTAATAAACATTGGTGATGTTTTAGTAACAAATATTATTATTTTTATAATATTGAACTTCTATATAAATTGAATTTAATATTTATTAGTAATAACATGTTGATTAATATAGTAAAAATAAAAATTGATAAATAGTCATGAGTCAAAAAATTATTTTACCAAAGGGATATAAGCCATCGGAAGATGAAGAGTATATGAATCCAAAGCAATTGGAATATTTTCGTCAAAAATTAATTGCATGGAAAAACGAATTATTAAAGGAATCCATGGATACCTTGACTCATTTGAAAGAAGAAAAATGGAATGCAGCTGATATGAATGATAGGGCATCATTAGAAGTTGAAACAAGCATTGAACTTAGAACTCGAGACAGGTATCGTAAATTAATTAGCAAAATTGACGGTGCATTAAAACGTATAGATGATAATGAATATGGTTATTGCGAAGAAACAGATGAGCCAATTGGTATTCATCGTTTAGAGGTTAGGCCAGTTGCATCATTATGCATTGAAGCTCAAAAAAAACATGAACAAATCGAGAAATCTTATACAGATGATGATAGTGATAGTCAAAATTTTTAACCATTTTTAGATAAAAAAACACTACAGATTTTTAACTTGCACTCAACAAATAATGGTGAATTACATTCGCCTTGAAATCGTTCATTCCTATTGATATAATTCTTAATAGAACAGCTAATAATTATAAAATACAAGGGGCAATTATGTCGTTAAAAACAACTGCTATTACAGTAGCTTTTGGAGATGGAATTGGTCCAGAAATCATGAATAGTGTTTTGTGGATTTTAAAAGAAGCAGAGGCAAAATTAGCAATTGAAACTATTGAAGTTGGAGAGGAGTTGTACAAAAAAGGTCATACCTCAGGAATTAGTTCTGACGCTTGGGAATTAATAGATCGCACAGCTATTTTATTAAAAGCTCCAATTACCACACCTCAAGGAGGAGGGTATAAAAGTTTAAATGTAACATTAAGAAAAACATTGGGCTTATACGCTAATATTAGACCTACAGTCTCATATTATCCTTTTGTCGATACAATGCATCCAAAAATTAATCTAGTGATAGTAAGAGAGAATGAAGAAGATTTGTATGCTGGAATTGAATATCGCCAAACAAAGGATATGTATGAATCTTTGAAATTAATCAGTAGAACTGGAAGCGCTAGAATCATAGAGTTTGCATTTAATTATGCAATGAAGAATAATAGATCTAAACTTGCTTGCTTTTCTAAAGATAATATCATGAAATTTTCAGATGGCATATTTCATAAAATGTTTGATGAAATTAAAATCAAATATCCAAATATTCAATCTAGTCACCATATTATAGATATTGCAACTGCAGACCTGAGCAGCACTCCAGAAAAATTTGATGTTATTGTCACTTCAAATTTATATGGTGATATCATATCTGATGTTGCAGCTAAAATCTCTGGCTCTGTTGGCCTTGCTGGCTCTGCGAACGTAGGAGATAAATATTCAATGTTTGAAGCGGTGCACGGTTCTGCTCCCGATATAGCTAACCAAGATATAGCCAATCCTTCTGGATTGCTTAATGCAGCTATAATGATGTTAGTTCATATAGGCCAAGTTCAAGTTGCGTCTAATATAGAAAATGCTTGGAAAAAAACTATAGAAGATGGTATTCATACCAAAGATATTTACAAAGAAACTATTTCTAAGAAGAAAGTTGGCACAAAAGAATTTGCAAAAAGCGTCATAGAGAGATTAGGCGAAAAACCTAAGCAATTAGCGGAGGCTAATTATCCAAATCACAATGAAATTAATGACGTAGATAAGAAAGCATCATCAATAATTAGTCAAAATACAATAAATATTGATACTAAAAAAGAGCTAGTTGGCGTTGATGTGTTTCTAGATATTGATGTTATCTCTGCTCAAGACATCGCAGATAGAATACTTAAGATAGATTTATTTGACTTTAAATTGCAAACAATTGCAACAAAAGGTCTAAAATTATGGCCAAGTGACCATAAAATACAAAGCTTCCCTATATCAGATCATTGGTGCTGTCGGTTTATGTCAAATGTTCAAAACGAAAGCATAACTCACAAATCTATTACTCTTTTGCTTAAATCCTTAAATGATCATGGGTTTGATTTTATTAAAATCGAAAATCTTTATAAATTTGATGGAGTAAATGGCTTTACTCTTCTTCAAGGAGAATGAATATACTCAATAAAGATTATAAATTTAATTGATTTAATATGATGTATACATCGCTATTCTCTTTTTTTTGGCATTTTATCAAACCATACAAATGGTACATGATAGGAATATTATGCACTGGTGGATATTGGGGGATTTTTATGTCGCTAGTCCCATATCTACTTAAGCAAATCATTGATAGGATTGTTGAGTTTTCAGGTGATAAATCACAAATATTTGAATCTGTATTGCCCTGGTTTGTTTGCTTTATATCGGCCTGGTTATTGGCAATTATAAGTTTTAGGTTCTTAGACTGGTTCCAGTTGATATTGGCTCCTGCAGTAAGAAAAGATGTTGTAAAAAAAATGTATTCTTATCTAAACCATCATTCTTACAATTACTTTCAGAATAATTTTGCAGGTAGTTTATCAAATAAAATAGGTGATATGGCAACTGGCATTGTGTCTATTATTACTATTTTAGAAGAGATTTTTTCTCAAAGCATGGGGTTATTAGTCGCATTTCCAGTAATGTTTATGGTAAGTCCTGTATTCGCTTTGATATTATTTATATGGCTAGTTACTTTTGTTTTTATCTCAGGTTATTTTGCAAAGCGTGTAGAAAATCTATCTTGTATCTTTGCTCAAAGTAAAACAAGTCTTATAGGAAAGATTGTAGATGGTATAACAAATATCAGTAATATAAGATTATTTGCTCGTAATTGTTACGAAGAAAATAATATACAAAAATATATTAATGATACCATTGCAAAAGATCGTGCTATGCAATGGTATATTATCAAGATGAGAGTTAGTTGGGATATAAGTATTATCCTATTTATATCATCTATATTATATGCATTAATTTCGATGTACTCTAAAGGTAAGGTTACAATTGGAGATTTTACGTTAATAATTTATCTTTCAATAGAGATTTTTCATAACTTATGGCATTTAACTAATCAATATATTAAATTTTCAGAGGAAATGGGTAAATGCAATCAAGCGCTCACTATCATTACTGCTCATCAGGAAATTACAGATGCACAAGATGCTAAACCATTGATAGTAAAATCTGGCAAGATTGAATTTAGTAATGTTACATTTCATTACAATAAAGGCAGTAGTATTTTTCAAAATAAAAATATCATAATAGAGCCAAGTCAAAAAATTGGATTGGTAGGTTTTTCTGGAAGTGGCAAAACAACTTTTGTTAATTTAATATTACGTTTATTTGATATAGAATCAGGAGTAATTAAAATTGATGATCAGGATATTTCAAAGGTTACCCAGGAAAGTCTTAGATCGAATATATCTATAATTCCACAAGATATAAGCTTATTTCATAGGCCATTGATAGAAAATCTACGATATGGAAATATTGTAGCGACCGATCAAGAGGTGATAGATGCATCTAAAAAATCTCATTGTCATGATTTTATTATGAATCTACCAAATGGATATGATACATTTGTTGGTGAGCGTGGCGTAAAATTATCCGGTGGACAGCGTCAACGTATTACAATTGCTAGAGCAATGCTAAAAAATGCACCAATTTTGATCTTAGATGAAGCTACTAGCGCCCTTGATTCAGTTACAGAGAAATATATACAAGAAAGTATAGATAATCTTATGAAGAATCGTACGACTATAGTAATTGCTCATCGTCTTTCAACTTTGGCAGAAATGGATAAAATATTAGTATTTGATTGCGGCCGAGTAATTGAATCTGGCTCTCATGAGCAGTTACTATCAAAAGATAATGGTCATTATGCTCAAATGTGGAGAATGCAAGCCGGAGGATTTTTACCTGATGTTAAAATTTAGAACAAACCAATAGATGCTAAAAAATAATTAATACGAAATACTATTTATAAAGCTACAGAAGTACGATAGGTTAACATTCTAATATCAACCTATGCACGCACCTCATAGTATCAATTCTGCATTAGATTTGCTGAAAGTTAGAGATACTTTGAAAAGCTACTTATCGTTACAAGCGTTTTTGAGTTTTTGTCCAGCTTTGAATCTAGGTTGATTGTAAGCTGCAATTGTCATTGGTTCTCCTGTGCTAGGATTACGACCAGCTCGTTCTTCTACTCTTGTAGATGCAAAAGTACCAAATCCAATCAAAGCTACTTCCTCTTTTTCACCAAGTGCGCTCATAATTGAATTTGTAAATACATTGATAATTTTTTCAGCTTCAGTTTTAGTGCAGCTATTTTGCTTAGCGATATAAGTGACAAATTCTGTTTTATTCATTATTACCTTTTAAATAGTTAATTGTTAACAGTGACAACATAAAGCATTACGTAAAGTAATGCAAGGGCCAACAATTAAGTTTATGATAATTTTCTCACAAAATAAACTACACAATAGAACTTAAATTGCAATATTACAACTATGCATTACCTAAATCTTTGTGTACAGGAGTTTCGCGCCATCAAGTTAATTTGTATAGGGACTAATTAACTATTTCTTGTGTTTATGATACAATTTTTTCTATTTTGTTCAAGAAAATATGTCTACTCATAAATGCACAAAGGAATTGTATAGCTCCTTCATC
>JBGCFO010000017.1:0-21124 GCA_045106955.1 Rickettsiaceae bacterium
TGGTTAATCAAATTTAAGCGCAGGATTTTAGAAGGCATTTCTTTTTATCGGCAGGATTGGGAGATTATCAAACCAGCAATTTCGTTAAGAATGAGGAGTATTTTGACAACTACCTAAAGTTTTAGCGCGAAACTCCTGATAATGTCCATTGTTCAATTAATTGCAGAATGTCTGCGCGCGGTGCGTCTTCTGATACTATTAATAAATTAATGAATTGATCTCTTAGAGCACCGTCTATATCATGGATTCTAGAAAGAATACTCGGAGCAAAATCTCTAAGTGGTAAATCTTTATAAACAAATTCATTGATTATCACTTGTGGTTTTATTTTTTCTACAATGCTATTTTGCAAATCGCATTTCCAATTCCTTTATAGATGGCATATTGCGAAATAGAAGTACAATTGTTTCATCTAAGCATTTATAGTCCATTTTATAAAAACTTTCAAAAACAGCATCTTTGATATCAGATGACCCAGAGAAATAATCGCTTATATTTTGCATTACGTAATTGAAAAGTTCAGGAGAATTCTTTGCCGCACTTTCCATTAGCTCGCTAGTTTTATATGTAGATTTTAATTTATTGAATCCATTTGGAACGCGAAAAGACATCTCTAGTGCTACTTCCATTCCAAGATCACTTTTGACCTTTGCTATTGCCTCACAATCATCGCAAAATGTCGAGGATATTTTTTCTTCAATTTGATATTTAATCGGTACAATATTAGCCTCGCGTGCAACTTTTAACAAGTCTATAGCCCTAAGTGTTGGTATTGTTTGTAAAAATGGGATATATCCAATCTTATCATTAAATTCTGCCAATAAATCAATTCTTACATTATTTTCATTTATTATAAAGTTTATAAAATCGTCTTGCTGCATAAATTCTGTAACGTTATTGAAAAAAAATTCATTACATTTATTAATAAAATCACTTATATCTACAGAATGAAGAAAATCATTTGCAGGATCATTCTTATTATAGTAATTGATTTCAATACAAGTCTTCAGAACATCAATCGCTAAATTAGGATTTTGCAAAGATTGATGGAGCATATCTTTCATCAATAGTGCATGTTGAGAAATGCGTATTTCATGGCAGATTGTACGTGTTTTACAGCAAAAATTTCCAATCGTAGATATACGTAGACAGCCATTACCTTCATCTTGTGTTATTGATATCAAAGAATCAATAACAGCTTGCATCAGATTTGGCGCAGTATAATCATTCGATAAATACATTAGATCTTGACGATTGTTAGAGTTTTGTAGATGCGATAGTTATTAGAACTTTGAGTGCGTTTATATCGTTAAGGTTGATAGATAGTCAAATGAGATTTGATTATAGTTTTTTATTGCTAAATTACCTAAAAGCCTATCTAATTTGCTCTTTTGTCTTGTTTTTTGTTTTATGATATACATGCAATGGATGATTAATGGAATTTCTCTGAGCATTTTCCAAACGTTTTTTTACACCATTCATTTCTTGTTGCAATTTATTATTCATATCGATCTCTTTAGATGTAAGAGCGTGCTTTAAAGCCTTGGCATGATGAAGTACACCAATGTTTTCTTGTTTTTGACTAGCAGAATCCTGGATTAATGAATGCATTGATTGTTTTTTAATTTCTTGAAACTTTTTTAAATCTTGATCATGATTTTGAGATATCTTTGCCAATTCCTCCAATGCATGATTTTCTGCTTTTAACTCTCTTGTTTTTTCTTCAATTGCTAATATATTATCATCTCCAGCATGAAGACGGGCTGTATTGATTGTTTGTTTAATTTGATCTAGAGACTTATCTTGATCTGCAATCATATCTTGTCCAGACGCTCCAGCATATGGGGCTACAGTTGCAGAAGTGGCAACGTTATTTGTGCTATTTGCTATACCTAATGCACCTTTTGCTTTAGCAGAGTTAATAACTTGCTTACCAACATGCATGACGGCAGCAGGGTTGGCCAACAAAGATCCTATATTTGCAGCATCAACAGCTTTATCTAGCAGATTACTAGTTACTTTAAAAGTTACTCCATCTGTTTTAAGAAACTTAATATTTTCATGGTTTGATTGAATTGCTTTGCGACCAACGAGGCCTGGTGCAACTGCATTAATTAATTTTTGCCCTTTATCATCCTTTGCCAATTCATGCAACAGAGCTTCTTGCTTGTAAAACGCAGAATGATATTCTAGCGCTTTAGCATGTTCTGACTTTAAATTTAATTTCTTTTTACTTGCGTATGCATCTTTAGCTGTTTTCGCAACATTTACTCCAAGTATAGACGCGCCAACTCCTAGAGCAATGGGGCCGGCAATACCACCTGTAGCAAGAGTTAATCCTAATCCAAGACCTGCTAAACCAATTGCAACAACATTAGACGCTAACACTGACCATGTTTTATTGGCGGTTTTTTTAATTGCTGAGCCAGTACGTTTGGCAAGATTTTTTATGCCACGCCAGAATTTAGTGAAAATGCCGGTTTTTTTATTTTGTTTGGCATTGCTGGAACCTTGGGTATTTTGATTAAGATTGATTGGCATATTAAATTACAATATTAAATACTAACATTATAACTAATTAATTAAGATGATAATGAATTGTAAAATAACTATATAATTTTTTATACAAATTGATGTAATATATATACAACGATTTTGGTAATGGCAAAATGTATTTTGATAACATTACTTGTAAATTATTTTGGTTAATGATGTACTTTGATTTATAATAATTGTTAGTAATTGAGTGGATAACAATATGGCGCAATCTAAACAACTTCAAAATGAATCTTGGAATTTCTTGAATGTAATCATTAAGGCAGTAGATAGTAAATTCAATAAATCAGATAAAGCCTTATTGGAACAAATAGCAGGTACTTTGCATAAAAATAATATGCAATATGTTCATGATCCTGAGTTATCTAGAACTATTAAGCGTCGAACGGTTCTACAGCATGGTTTAGAGAAACAACAGCGCAACCAGACTGAAGAAGACAATGCACACAAAAAGTTATAATCAATAAAAATTAAAACTCATACAGTTAATAAGTATTACAACAAATCCATACTAAATTAATTGAATGATTTATTTAAAATCTATGATATAAATATTATTGATTCACCGTATTACTTATATTATTAACTATATTGTTTATGAAAACTCAATATGACACTGATATTGCTATTGTAGGCGCCGGACCGGTTGGATTATTCTCTGCATTTCAAGCTGGTATGTTACAAATGAAATGTCATGTGATTGATGCTTTGGATGTAGTAGGAGGTCAATGCGCTACTTTATATCCAGAAAAGCCTATCTATGATATTCCTGCGTACCCAGAAATTAAGGCAATAGATTTAATAAACAAGCTAAAAGCTCAAGCCGCGCCATTTAATCCAACATACCATCTTTCTCAAAGAGTAGTATCCTTAAAACAAACCGAGAACAAAGGATTTATAATATCCACTTCTAATAATATCAACATTAAAGCAAAAATATTAGTAATCGCAGCTGGGCCAGGAGCCTTTGGACCAAATCGCCCTCCATTAGATGGAATTGAGGATTACGAGGATAAATCTGTATTTTATTTTATTCGTAATCCAGATAGTTTTGCCAATAAAACTGTTGTTATTGCTGGCGGTGGAGATTCCGCCCTGGATTGGGCAATTGCATTATCTAAAATCGCAAAAAAAATATATCTTGTTCATAGGCGTTCTAAGTTTCGTGCAGCACCTAATAGCATACAGCAAATGTTAGATATAGCTAAGACTGGAAAAATTGAGACTGTACTTGGTTATCAATTGCATAGTATCAATGGTAAGAATGGATTGTTAGATGAGGTAAGAGTAGTAGATTTAGACGGTAATGTTAAATCATTACAAGTTGATGCTCTGTGCTCCTTTTTTGGTTTATCTCAAAATTTAGGGCCGATAAATGATTGGAGTTTAAATATTAAATCCCACGGGATTGAAGTTAGCCAACCTCATTTTCAAACTAATATAGAAAATATTTATGCAATTGGAGATATAGCTCATTACAAAGGCAAGCTCAAATTGATATTAGTAGGTTTTGCCGAAGCTGCAAGTGTAATGCATCATGCTTATAGCTCTGTATTCGATGGTAAGCCATTACATTTTGAATATTCTACAACTAAAGGAATTAAATCTTGAAGTAATGATTAATATTATAGTATATGAACGGTAAAATTATTGATGGTAAATATTATGCAGATAAGATTTTAACTGATCTTTATGATAAAGTTAAAAAAATAAATAAAGATTTATCTATAGTTCCAACATTGGCAATTATTTTAGTTGGAAATGATTCGGCGAGCTTGGTATACATTAACAATAAAATCAAGGCTGCCAAAAAAATTAACATCAATGCCTTTAAAATTATATTTGATGAGAATGTGGCTTTAGATGAAGTGCTTGCCAATATAATGAAATTGAATGATGACAAGAATATTTCTGGAATTATTGTACAATTACCATTGCCTAAGCATTTAAATGCAGAGATTTTATTATCTGCAATTCATCCAGATAAAGATGTAGATGGTTTTCATCCATTAAATTCTGGAAAGCTATATTCTGGATTTACTGATTGTTTCGTGCCAGCAACAGCTTTAGGTTGCTTATATTTAATCAAACAATATATATCAAATTTATCTGGTAAAAATGCTGTTATTATTGGACGTTCCAGAATAGTTGGTAGACCTGTTGCAGCTTTATTATTAAGAGAAAATTGTACTATCACAATCTGCCACTCTACCACTAATAATCTTAGTGAAATAACATCACGAGCAGATGTAATTGTAACTGCCGTAGGCAAAGCTAAGTCTTTTACAGAAAATTATTTCAATCAAAACTCAATTATAATTGATGTTGGTATTACTAAAGATAATATTGATGGTAAATTATATGGAGATGTAGATTTTGAGCGTGTTGTAAATAATGTGCAATATATTACGCCGGTGCCAAAGGGTGTTGGACCAATGACGGTTGTTATGTTATTAAATAATGTAATCGATGCTTGCGTAAAGCAACACAAACTTACATAATTAACCTCAGGTTGTATTAAAAATTAATTATGTATAGATTTATGGAATTGACTGATTCGCTGATTAATCAAATAAAGTCCCTTATTATTAAAGCTGGGGAAGTTGCATTAAAAGAAAAGCATTTAGGCTTAACAATTGAATATAAGAACAATGATCATTCTCCAGTAACTAGTGCAGATAAGAAAATTAGCGATTTGATATATGATGCTTTATCTACTATCACGCCAGAAATTGAAGTGATTTGTGAAGAGCGCAATCCTATAACTTTGAAAAATAAAAGTAGATTTTGGCTTATTGATCCAATTGATAGCACTGTAAGCTATATTAAAGGTTTAGAATATTACACAATCAATATTGCTTTAATTATTGATGATGTGCCTATTTTAGGATTCATATATCAGCCAGAAAAACGTAAACTCTATTATACTAATATTGATAATAATCTAGTAATAGAACAATATAACATGGTTATTTCAACATTAAATCAGCAAATTTCAAGAGATAAATATATTGCAATTACTAGCGCAAATAATTTCAATCAATTGACTGAGGATTTTCTTGTGCATTACAGTCTCAATAAAGTGCTGCACGTACCTAGCTCTCTAAAATTATGCTGGATAGCTGAAGGTATTGCAGATGTTTATCCTAAATTTGGTGACACTATGGAATGGGATATTGCATCTGGTCATGCATTAATTATCTCAACAGGTGGTAATATCAGCAATTTAAATGGAATTCAAGTTTCATACAATAAGCCGCATTTTAAAAATCACCATTTTCTTGCATATTCTAAACGATGGTATAATCGTTATATAAATTCAAATTATACGCAGTGTCAAAATACTAAGGACTTTATCTAGTTCAAGTTTAAAAGCTTCTTTGTATTGAGAAGTTATAAGCATCTTTTTTGTTGACTAGAGATATGCATTATATATAATTAACCTATCAATCTCATTAATTGTATGTAGAAATGTTCGCAGTTATAAAAACAGGCGGTAGGCAGTATCAAGTTTCAGCAGGTAATAGAATCGATATTAATAAAATTGATGGCGAGCCTGGGAGTATGGTGAATTTTGAAGTCCTAATGTTCTGTAATCAATCTTTAAAGCCGGTACTTATTGGCACTCCAGTTGTTCATGATGCTTATGTAAAAGCGAAAATTACTAAACACTTTAAAGGAAAAAAGATTTTAGTATTTAAGAAAAAAAGACGTCAAGATTATCGTCGTAAAAACGGCCATAGACAAGATTTGACTCAGTTGGAGATATTAGAAGTTAGTAAAGCAAGTTAATAAATTAAAATAGATTAAAAATGTCAACTAAAAAAGCTGGTGGTAGTTCCAGGAACGGTAGGGATTCTGCCGGAAGGAGACTTGGAACAAAAAAATTTGGTGGTCAGCATGTAATACCTGGTAATATTATTGTGCGCCAGAGAGGTACAAGAATTTACCCTGGAAATAATGTTGGTTTAGGAAGGGATCACACTTTATTTGCATTGATATCTGGAACAGTTCATTTTGCAAAGCGCCGAGGAAATAAAGTAGTTAGCATTCTTGCATATTAATAATATAGCTTTTATGCTATGCATTTAGAGTGAAAGCTTAATATCGATCTTGGATTAGGATTTGCTTTGTCAAAGCACATTACGGATTTTTTATGGAATCTTGGCATTAATTTAGCTAGGCATTTATCGATTGTCATCAGTAGCGTTATATTTTCCAATTAAAGCTTTTACGATGATATATAGATGATCCATGTATACTAAGTGCTTTTCGATGCTCAAGGGTTGCGTATCCAAAGTTTTTGTACCATAAATATTGAGGGCAGTTTTGATGCAATTGATTCATGATATTGTCCCGTGTTACCTTTGCAACTATTGAAGCGGCTGCAATTGAAATAGACAAAGTATCGCCTTTAATAATGCTAATGAATCTTTTATCTTCAAATTTCATATTACCATCAACTAAAACAATATCAGGTTGAATTTTAAGCTTATCAACTGCTGCAATGCAGGCTTTTTTATTTGCTTGTGATATATTAGTTTCATCTATCTCATCCGAGGAAACCACATGGTATTCATAACGGTATTTTCTTGTGATTTCATTGTATAAAATTTGACGCAATTTTCTTGTAAGCTTTTTTGAATCGTTTATGCCTGAAATAAGATCATTTTTATCTATGATAACAGCAGATGCAACAATAGGACCAGCCAAAGAACCTCTTCCAGATTCGTCTACACCAGCAATAATTACATCATTATTTTCATAACGTGATTCAATATCCAGATTTGGTAGTGCAAATTTAATTTTGTTTGGCATATTCTTCTAAATCTTGTAAAGCATTATCTGCTATTAATATATAGTTTTTACTAACAACCGGGAAAAATTTATGAGTAAAGGCAAAGGTCTCAATGAGATTGGTAGGATTAAATTTAATTTCAACAAAACTATTTCCATTAAAATTAAATGCATTTTGTACTATACCTATTTTTTTTATATCATTATTAACAACATCTAAGTTAATTAGATCATGAATATAAAATTCATTTTCCTTAGTTTGTGATAATGACAATCTTGGTACAAAAAATTTTGTTTTTATTAATGGTTCAACTTTTGTTCTACTATCTAATTCATTAAACCTGCATATAATATATCCATCATTTGAATAATGACGTATGAATTTTAGCGAAGCATAATCGAGTTGTTTTTTACAAAGACTTTGCTCATTCATTTGTTTTGTATTATTTGTTATTGCTATTAATTGTAAATTACAAATATCTTCAATCGGATCTGTAAATGATTTAACAATTACATTCCCTTGTAAACCATTGGCAGATGATATTATGCCAACAAATATTAATTTCTTTGTATCAATCATGCTATTATCATTTGTCGTTGTGCAATTTTAATATTAAGGTAGTAAATTATATACATATGAATTAATGAATTACTAGTTACTATATATGAAAAAAGCAATTATTGCTGTCATATGTCTATATTTTTTATCAATAGTTATAATGTTTAGCGCATTATGTTTTAGGCATGACAATTCTATACAAACAAATCTTGCTCAAATATTAGATATAGACCAAGATGAGATACTTATTATAGATAAAAAATTAAAAGTCAATTTTGCACTTATTCCATATATTAAAATTTCTACACTTCATATATCAGATAAGATTAAATTACAAGATATAACCGCGCATTTTTCAATATTATCATTACTTGGTTTTGATCCAAAACTTAAAACCATTAATGTCGCTGATGGTAAATTATTGTACAATATTGATAATAATATATTTATTGCAAATCACTCAACATTAGTCAAGCAAGCTGCCAATATAACAGAAAAAATCAATTTTAACATTAATATAGATTATTTAATTATCTCAGATAAAGATCAGGCAGATGCAGCGAAAATCAGTTCTTTGCAAATTAATTCTAGAGACATCGTAGGCCATATTGAGAATATTGGCACTGTTAAATTGTCAAATAGGGTTGTTGGAAATAACAACACAGAATTTACTTTCGATTTTATCTTAGACAATTACTACTTGCGCCTATCCGAGACATACGATAAAGATAATTTTATTAAAGGCAATGGTAAATTTATTATATTTACTAGCAAAAATCACAGTCAAGATGAACTCAAAATATTATTTGATATTCACCATACCAATAATTTTGTGCAATATACTAACTTAGATATTAAATCTAATTTTCTTCTAGCAAATGGTAGAATTGATTTATCTAAGCGTAGCAATCTTAAAAATAAAATTCAAATCAATGCATCTGAGGTTGATTTATATTATACATCATTATATGAAGTGTTAAATAAGCTTCAAAATATAGATAAAATTCACAATAGCCCTTATATCAAATTTATTCTTGCTGATTGTGATACAGATTTTGAAATGCAAATAGATAAAATTTTATTGAATACAAAAGCTTTTGCTAAATCTTTGCATGCTAGAATTACTTCCAATCGTTCTGGCAACATTACAATAGAAGGTGTTCATGCTAATATCATCGATGATGGCAATACTCATATATCTGGCATATTGACGAAACATGGATCAGGCACAATATTTGATGCTGCAATTTTTATGAGACATGAAAGTATTAATAAAGTTTTGAATTTCTTAAAATTAACAGAAGTGGAAGAACCTGATGATAAAAGCTTCTCTCTCTCTACTAAAATTAATACCAATTTTAATAATTGGCATTTGAGTAATATATTGTTTGATACAGATCAGTTAAAAATTAAAGGAGGTCTTGTAGCAGATTTTAGTCATCACAAGCCGATAGTAGATGTTAAATTGGAATTAGTAAATATCGACTTAGATAATGAGCATTACCCAATCATCTCGCCTTTGGTAAATATTTTTGAAGAATCAAAAAGTAAAATGTCGGCATTGAAGGATTTATTTAAGAATCTACAAAATAAAGAATATCTAACAAGGTTTAATTTTGATCTCAATAATATCAAATACCAAAATAATAGTTTTGACAAGATTAATTTGCAAATTGCCTTCTCGCCATTAAGTATTGATGTTAATAATTTTTATTTATCTCAACAAAAAGAATATATAGATCTTATGCTAAAACTATTTACAGCAAGCTATAAACCAGAATTGCACATATCAATTAATTCAGGATCTTATCAAGTTGTAAATTTATATCGCATGCTTAAGACTGATTATGATGTTCAAGCCAATATAAAACTTGATATGTTATTAAATGATTTAAAATTGAATGGTTCTTGTAGTAATTTTAGTTTATTCTACGATGATTTTGAATTTTATAATATCAATTTTAATATCAGCAATCATGATGGTTCTTTGCGCTTTTCCAAATTATCAACAGAAGCGTTTGATGGAAATATTAATATGAATTTAGATTTCAATAAATCTGGTTTAAGCTTTGCTTATGATTTAGATCAAATAGCGCTAAATAAGTTATCAACACTCTTGCCATCAATTTTTGTATCTAATAATACAGGTAAGCTTGATTCTTCAGGCAATGGATATACAAATGGCAGCACGTTAGATGAATTGCTATATGAGTTATACGTGGAATCAAGTTATAAATTTTCAAATTTTATAGCTAATAATTTTTCCATAGATCAATTTATATTTAATCTCAATAATGATGTATATAATATCGATAATTTACAAGATGGTATTAAGGAAGCTCTGGATAGTGGCACTACTAAATTTCAACAAATTTCTGGTAATTTGATTTTAAAAAAAGGCGTCTTTGATTTTCAAGATGTGTCATTTAAAACCAACTATGCTTCTGGAAAAGCTAATTCTACAATAAATATTTACAAAGATTTTGCTGTGGATTTATCATCTACATTTCAATTCCAGTTAAATAACCCCAATAATAAGGATATTTTTTCTGTAGAAGTGGATGCTAAAGGCTCACTGTTCGATTTAAAGAAAAGGATGGATAATACAACTCAATTAATGACAATAGTTAGATTGAGATAGCTCAAACTCTCAGTCTAGGCAATTTAAATCTATACTATTTGTATTAATTGTGGTATATAATGTATTTTCTGCAGAGATTTTTTGACTTTATGTTACATAGCAAAACAAAAAATTTTTATCGTTTGCTCGTAGAGATTTTGTGGCCCGTTCAGAAACATGAGATGAAGCTCTTTATAGCTGTGGCGCTTATGATGTTCTGTATGCTATCTAGTTTCGGGATGTTACGATCGTTAAAAGATGGTTTGATCATACCTGAAATTGGAGCTGAAGTAATTAGCTTTCTTAAGTTTTGCTTTGTTCTTCCATTCTCAATTGTATTTACAATCTTATATATTAAATTGAGCAATAATTTTCAATTTAATACAGTTTTTTACATAATCATTTTTTGCTTCTTATTATTTTTTGTGCTATTTGCATATGCTATATATCCCAATGAAGAACTATTTCACATACAACCAGAATTAATATCTTACTATGCAAATAAATATCCATATTTCCAATGGATGATTAAAATCATAGGAAAATGGAGTTATGTACTAATGTATCTTTTTGCTGAATTATGGTCAGTTGTTGTAATTAATTTAATGTTTTGGCAATTTGCAAATCATATATTTAACACTCAGCAAGCAAGGCGCTTTTACCCAATGCTTGGATTTTTAGGAAATATTGGCTTGATATTTGCTGGCAACACGTTAATTGCCTCTTCTAAGTTACCATTGGAGTATCTAGAGTATCAATTAGAGTGTTATGCGATTTTTCAAAAATTGATCATATTAATAGTGGGTTTGGGCCTTGCATCTATAGCGTTATTTTATTATATCAACAAATGCGTTATGAAAGATGATTATTTTAGGCAACATTTTACTAGAGCGCAAGAAGAAACTAAGACTAAATTATCAATAGTAGAAAGCTTTAAATTGATAGTGCATTCTAAATATATAAGAAACATTGTGTTATTAGTATTGTGCTATGGATTTGTAATTAACATCTTAGAAGGCCCGTGGAAATCTAAAGTTAGTATATATTATGCTAATACTATTGATTATGTTCATTTTATGGGTCGTTTTAATGTCTGGATGGGAATTTCATGCATATGTTTTACGATAATTGGCAGTAATTTAGTCAGGCGTTGCCAATGGATTGTGCCAGCCCTAGTTACTCCATCTGTTATCTGCACGACAGGCAGCATGTTTTTTATTTTTATAGTGTTTAATGATCGTATTAAATATTTTGTTAATTTTAGTTTTGATCCTATATATTTAGCTGTATTAGTTGGTGCATTGCAGAATATTTTAAGTAAATCATTTAAATATTCGTTATTTGATTCTACAAAAGAAATGGCTTACATTCCACTTTCAATAGAGTTGCGTACAAAAGGTAAGGTAACGGCTGAAGTGTTGGGGATGAAATTTGGTAAATCTTTTAGTGCATTTATACAACTTTTTATGTTTTCAATCTTGCCTGGAGCTACTTTTGATTCTATAGTACCATATTTAATGGTGATATTTATCATTATGATGGTTGTATGGTTTAAGAGCATTATAAAATTAAATCAAGAATATTCTAAAATTCAAAAACAAGGAGTAAATTAAGAAAAGACTATGAAGAAATTATTATATGTAATTATATTTATTATTTTTATATTTGTTGCAATCTATTGTGGAATTTGGTTTTTTATAACAGGTTCAGTCAAGGACAATTTAAATAATCATTTTAGCGATGATACAAAATATTTATTTAACAGCAAAAAAGATTTAGGTTGGAACGAAGAAATTGCATTGAGTTTTGGAAGTTGTAATCGCGCTGGTTTTCCATTCAGTTTTGGCGTGCAGTGTAATCAATTTGCGCTTAGCACTCCTGATGTTATAATAGATGCTAAGAATCCAGTAATGATAGGATATAATCTTTTTTCAGACCGTTTATCAATTAACTATTCTGGTGAATTTACTTCTAAATACAAAGCGAGTAAGGGTAATGAATCTCAATTTGGCGTAAAAGGAGTGGTAAAAAATATCGCATTAAATTTTAATAATACTGGGTTTAGTAATTCTATATTTCAAATATTATTAGCTAATAATCTCGCAAATTTTAGCATTATCAATATATTGCACAATTTCACCTATACAATACAAAATCTGAATATTTTTGATATAGATACTAATGATTTAATATATTCTATGTCTGAATATAGAGATGAAGTTAAGTTCGATAATTCAAAATACTATACATCTTTTGAAGATCTTAAAAATAACATGCCAAATAACGTAACTTTTTATGAAGTTCAAGATGTGCAAAAAGGAGATTACCCATTATTGTATTTGTTATTTGATTTTGAAAGAATAG
Source organism: Rickettsiaceae bacterium (assembly GCA_045106955.1). GTDB lineage: Bacteria > Pseudomonadota > Alphaproteobacteria > Rickettsiales > Rickettsiaceae. Next base: position 12,897 of record JBGCFO010000017.1, read on the forward strand.
AGAAACTTACTCAAAAGCAAAGACATCAATACAACATTAACTTTAGAACATATAACAATAAATTTGAAGATTTATTGGATAAATTTGAACTATCTATTGATACACCAACTCTGGTTAATGAATTTGTTAATGGTCATAGTTTATTTGCTTTAGAATTTGACAATAGTCAAGAATCTAGAATGAAGATTAATTCTAAGTCTACTTATGAAATCAAGTCTGGATATTTTAATTATTTGATTCAAAAATATCGCAATATCTTATCAATATTGATGCGGTATGAATCAAGATTAATTCCTAATTCAATTCAGATGACAGTTAATCTTGATAAAGAAGTTGCATCTATTCATGAATATCTCAAATTAGATGATTTTGAAAATCGTAAATACAATAACGAATTAAAAGTGTCATTTGATTTTAGTAAGAATGATATTTTAACATTCAATATTCATAATTTTGATATTAGTACTGATACTTTTGGTATTCAGTTGAATGGGGAACTACAGTCTTTAGGAAAGGCTAATGGCAGTATTGCAATCAATAATTATCCAGAAATTATTGACTATACTATGCCAAGTATTTATACAATTGAAACTTTCAAAGATTACTCTGATAGCGATAAGCGAATATATAACAGTGCTATGAAAAAAATGATCAGGTTATTATCAGAACAACCAGATTCAGAATCTCCTGATGCTGTAATTAATTACGATATAAACTTGGTCGATCTAAGTAAATCTAAAATAGGATCTGTATTATTATCAAATATTTTGAGTGTGTATTATCAATCTATATTTAATGAAATAAAGCATTCAGGATTAAAGCATAAGGATACGAAATCTATTATAGCAAAATTACTGCTATCTAATCCTGAATTTAAGCCGTATATGATTAAATTTTTTAAGGGGCAAAAGCAGCAAAATGATAAATCAAAGCAAGATGACAAATCGCATAATTAATAAAGAGGACTAATTTTGAATATTATTAAAAATTTACATGAATTATTAAATTCAGAAATTAATAAAATTAATGAATTAATTATCGATTGTTGTGCGTCTGGAAAGGAAGAGTTAATATCAGATGTAAGTAAATATTTGTTTAATTCTGGTGGAAAACGTATTAGACCTATATTAACAATTCTAACTAGCAAACTTTTTAATTACAATGGAACTCATCACATCACTTTAGCTGCGTCTGTTGAATTAATACATAGCGCAACATTGTTACATGATGATGTGATAGATAATAGCTTGATGCGTCGATTCAAGCCTACTGCAAATAGCTTATGGGGAAACAAATCAATTATTTTGATAGGTGATTTTTTATTTAGCCAATCTTTCAAGCTAATGGTAAAGGCAGATTCTATGAATGCCTTAGACTTGCTTTCTAGCGCATCTGCTACGATTGCTTCTGGAGAGGTGTCAGCGCTAGTACAATTTATGAAAAGAAAAATTATTACACAAGAAGAATATTACGATATTATCAATGCAAAAACCGCTCAATTATTTGCTGCTGCAACTAAAATTGGTGGAATTATTTCTGGTCAAAATAATCAGGTATGTCAAGAGTTATGGCATTTTGGTATTAATCTAGGCAATTTATTTCAAATTAGAGATGATGTATTAGATTATTATGGAGATGGTAAAGATACTGGTAAAAATACAGGGGATGATTTTATAGAAGGCAAAGTGACTCTGCCAATGATATTGTTACATCAAAAACTTCCTAAGCAAGATCAGATTATAGTAGAGCAAATGATTAATGCTCAAATACGTCATAAAAAAGAATTTGAATGGACATTGAAAAAGCTGCACGAATATGAAGTGCAAGATGATATTAATAAATATATTGAAATATTACAGGGCAATGCCATGAAGCATCTTAATTCTATTAATGTTAATAATCAATATACAGAATATTTGCAACAGTTAATAGAGTTTGTTGCGATTCGATATAATTGATATTATTCAAGCTAGTTGATTGATAATGAATCATGCGCAAACTGCTACAAAAGAAATGTTTATTAACAGATTAAATAGATGCATTTTATAAGAAAAAATTTGCAAATTATTATATCATTTTTCTTTGTTATAGGTTATCATTCTTGATATTTGATCATATAAGAATATAATTATTTAATTTTAGCGCTTGATTTTGAGGGCTGATTGTGATTATTTTTAAAACTAAATTAATGGAGTATAAATTATGGAAATGAAGTTTATCGGAGTAGGTTTAATGGCATTTGGCATGCTTGGTTCTGCTATAGGAATTGGATATATATTTAGTTCATTGTTAAATGCAATTGCTCGCAATCCAAGCGCGTCTGATCAATTACAAAGAATGGCTATTTTAGGAGCTGGATTATCTGAAGCAATGGGGTTGTTCTCGTTTGTGATTGCAATATTGTTGATATATTCTTAATTTGCAAGCTAGTTCTAAAGATTGTTTTTAAGTTTAATTATGGTATAGCAATATGGAAAATATGCCTATTTTTGATTTGGATACTGCATATTCCCAAGTTTTTTGGGTATTAATAATTTTTGTATTTCTATATGCCTTGATATCAAAATTAATCGCTCCACGTGCAAGAGAGATAATGCAAAACAGAAAGGATTACGAAAATGCTAACATTATAAAAGCAGAGCGCTTAAGTAATGAAGCAAAATTGTTAAATGAGCAATATAGCAAGCAATTGCATGATATTAATATTGAAGCTGAAAATGTTCATAAACAAGTCGTGATAACGTTAGAGCAAACTTTCAAAAAGAAAAATAATGATTTAAATTTAAGATTTGCTAATCAACAGGAAGATTTGCTAAAAGAAATAAAGCAATTTCAATTAGATCTCGATAAAAAAGCAATTTGTACTAATATTAGCGCTAAATTAATCGAACAAATTTCTGGCGTTAAATCTGATGAGCTGTTATTAGAGCAATGTTATAATAAGGTATACAAAGATGATCAATGATACACATTTTTGGCTAGTTTTAGGGTTATGTATAGTCATATATCTATTATACAGGCCTCTGAAGAAGGCGATTGGTGGAGCATTGGATCAAAAAATTAACAAGATTAAATCTGACATAGTTCAATCTGATAAGTTGCGAAAAGAAGCTGAAGATCTTTTAAAAGAGATGCAAGAAAAATATAATAATATTAGCTCATTGAAAGGCGATATTATACATGAAGCAAAGATGAAATATCATCAGATTATGGAAGCTAATACAGAGCAAATGAATGTCAAATTGAAAGTTAAATCTCAAGAGATGTTGAATGATTTGAAGTATCAAAAAACACAAATACTTAATGACTGCCAACTTGAGATTGCCAATATAGTCAATCAGATAATATTGGAATATTTTAAAAATTCAGATATTTCTGATATTGCGATTTTTAAGCATCAAGTCAGTAAAAAAATGGATATCAAATAATTTGGTTACATTAATTGCAATTAACCCATTTTTGTAAATTAATACTATACATCCTTAATATTTTTGTCTATATTGTAATGACATAGTGTTTAATATTTGTATATTGCTCGTATGACATTTAATATAGACGCAATAATATTTGTTGCTTTCTTAGTAATAAATTTAATAGTAGGCTTAAAATCTAGCAAAAAAATTAAGACAATTAAAGATTATGCTTTAGGAGGCAGAAATTTTGTTACTCCGATATTAGTTACAACTATAGTTGCAACTTGGGCTAGTGGCAGTAGCTTTTTTATAACATTATCTAAAACATATTCTGATGGCATTTTATACACAATGTCATCATTTGGATTGGGCATATCATTTTTACTCACAGCATTTTTTCTAGTGCCTAGAATGGGTGAATTCTTAGGCAATACTTCCGTTGCAGAATCTATGGGTAATTTGTATGGAAAACAAGTCAGGATTATTTCTGCGATTGCTGGTTGTATAGGAACATCTGGAATGATCGCAGTGCAATTTAAAGTATTTGGTAGCTTGTTTAATTATTTTTTAGGTATTCCAGGAGAATTGGCAGTTATCATATCCGCCATTGTAGTGATTATTTATTCTGCATTTGGAGGGATTAGAGCTGTCACTTATACAGATGTAGTACAATTTATTGCATTTAGCTTTGCTATACCAATGGTAAGCACAATTATATGGTATAAGTTTGGATTTTCTTTATCTACAATCAAACATACTTTTGATGTGCCAATTTTTGACTATAAATATGCTTTCTCTTTGGATAATCCAGCTTTATTTGGAGTTATTTCGTATGTATTAGTTCTAACAATACCAGATTTGTCTCCGGCATTTTATCAACGTATCATCATTGGTCGAAATATTATCCAAGTAAGGAAGGCATTTATTATTTCTGCAATTATGATAGTCTTTATTAAAGTCGTGATGTCGTGGTTACCATTCTTAGTCTACAGCGTCAACCCTAATTTGCAACAAGGACAATTATTGGGTTACATAATAGACAATTATTCTTTTTCTGGATTAAAAGGTTTAATAATTATAGGTATTACCGCAATGGCAATGTCAACGGCTGATTCTCATCTCAACGCCTCTTCTGTCTTATTTTCCAATGATTTTTGCAAGCCTTTGAATATCAAATTTGTTAATCCACTTACGATGTCTAAGATATTTGTATTTATCTCCGGATGTTTTTCACTGATTCTTGCATTAACTCAGACTGATTTAGTAAATATTGTATTGATTGGAGCTAGTTTCTACAAACCTATAGTTACTACTCCATTAATTCTTACAATTTTTGGATTTCGTAGCAATGCCAGGTCGATCCTCATCGGAATGGCAGCAGGCTTAGCAACAGTTATAGCATTTTTCTTTATTCCAACTTCTATCAACTCTGTTATTCCTGGCATGATTGCAAATCTTATATTTCTATTGTCTAGTCATTATATTTTAAAGTCTCCTGGAGGATGGGTTGGTATTAATGATAATGCAATCTTAAAAATATTAAAAGCTGAACGTAGGCATAAAATACAGATATTTTTCAAATCAATTATAGAGTTTAACTTAATTCGATTTTGCCTTAAGCATAAACCAGTGAAAGATAGCGCGTATACCGCCTTTGGAATTTTTTGTTTTCTTTTTACAATAGCAAGTATTTATTTAACTCATGAGCATCATCTTGCTCAAAATACAGACATTATTCTATATTTTTACCAAACAATGTTAGTAATCTCTACTTTCTTTATGCTTTGGTATATGTGGTCTTTAAGAATAAAAAATGAAGTTTTTATAGGCATTGCTTGGCATTTTTCATTAATATATATGCTTGTATTCTGCAGTAGTTTCTTTTTATTGATAAATAATTTTGGACAATTTGCATTGACAATATTCACCATCAATCTGTCTGTGTTATGTATTTTGACTCGTTGGCAAACAGCTGTTGTAATGACTATGATAGGAATGGTTGCATCTCGTATATTTTATTGCTATGTATTTCAGATGCCATTAAGTATAAGTTTTGAAAATGGTTATTTCGAAATAATATATATTCTACTAATGATGAGCGCTGCAATTTTAACATTCATTAAGCCCAAACAAGAAAAATATGAAATCAATCAAGAAAAAGCAAATTATTTAACTAATGAAATATATGACAGAGATTTAGAGTTGCAAAAAGCTTTAAGTTTAAAAAATGAATTTATTAGTAAAATTGATATTAATGCTAATTACTTGTTGAATAACATTTGCAATATCGCTGAAGAGCTCATTGAAAAATATTCTTTAATAGATGATGAGCAGAAAAAATCAATTATTGCCGACATAGTTAAGCAATCTAAGGATTTACATGATTTAGTATCAAATATTATGGACTTCTCTCATCTTTCTAGTATGAAATTAGATCTTAATAAGAAAAATATAAATTTGAGTGCATTGTTAGATAAAACAGCAAGATCTACTTACTATATTTATGGAGATCAGGAAAATCAAATATTATTTTTCGATATTGATAAAGATATTATAATTAATTGTGATGAATATTATATATCAAGAGTATTTACAAATCTTATATTAAATGCTTTGCAATATTGCAAAGAAGGCACCATAACGCTTAGATTGAGAGCCAAGGATAGCTATGTGCAATTTACAATTAGCGATCAAGGAATTGGCATTCCTAATGAAAAAATATACGATGTATTTTCTTCATTTATGGTTGATGACTCGGAAAATAATTCTAAAGGTATTGGTCTTGCATTATGCAAAAAAATTATAGAAATACATAATGGTCAAATATCAGTTACAAATAATAAATTTAAAGGATGTAGTTTTGTATTTACATTGCCAATGAATTCGAATTCTTAGATCAATTGCAAATTTACACCCTTATATTTATATTAATTATCAACAAGACCTTGTAAAGTTTTTAAATCAGCAAATCCTTTGAATAATTTCGTGCCATTAATTATATAAGATGGAATTCTTTTTATATCAAGCTTCATTGCAATTTCTCTATCTTGATCAATTAATTGACTTATGTGATCGCTGTTAATTAAGTTCTGGATCTTTTCTAAATTAATCTCATTAGCATTTAATACCGAATCTATATTTGCTTGATTTGCATCACTAAGCTTCATTAGATCATCATGAATTTTTATAAATTTTTCTGGCTCAAGCGCATAAACCGCCAGATCAATTCTTGCCATATATTGAGATAACGCTCCAAGTAATGGCAAAGGCTTAAAGATTATTTTAATATTAGCATCATTTTCTACTAATTGCTTTAATACTTGGTCGCTTTTCTTGCAATAACCACAATTATAATCATAAAAATATACAATAATCACTTTTCCATCAGCATTGCCCATGAAAGGATAATTGGTAACATCTTCAATGGTATCCTTGTTTGTGTCTAAATATTCATTCATATGAACTAGCATATCTTGCTTAAATTGCTTTTCAAGCAAATCGATGGATTCTAATATTACATCTGGATGCTTTGCAATATAATTATGCACAATTTTCTCTATTTGATCTTTAGTAACTCCATTTATCATAGAATTTTCTGTAATTGTGCTACTTACAGTGGCCGATACTGAATTCTTTTTTGATAAATCTTTATATAATAAAAATATTATTAAAATGCTTAAAATAATTAATAAGGCAGGAATCGTTAATCTTTTCATATATCTAATTTGTTATTGTAAAATAATACATAATATATCAGTAAGCGAGTTAAATGAATAGAGAGAAGTGTACTTACAATCTATAAGGAGCGAATTATTTGCCTATGTGTCATAATTTTACCTTTAATAAAACTCGCAAATTGACTAATCGCATCAATAATATCATCATGTTTGCTATTAGGAAAACTCAGTAGTTCTTTTAATAAAACATTACTAATTGTACAATTCTTTGGTAATCTTATACAAGATGATTGAAATAATGGCACCGCGGATGCGAATCTAGTAATTTTATCTAGTTTAGGTTTTAAGCCGATGATGTTGTATAACTTCGATAATCGTAAATCTTGAATTAATTGCTGACCACTAGCTTTATCTTCAATTAAAACATATCTTGGTATATATTTGTTATAAAATTTCTCTACTTTGCATTTGAGCTGTGGGTAAGTCATTTTTTCTCGAATCATGGATATTAAATAATACTGCTTGTCCAATATTCCAAAACAAATACCAACGCTATAATCTGATGATGAAGATATTTTAATCGCTGTATCCCAACTATGAATAAAATAATCAAAATGATCTGGTAATTTTTCAAAAAAACTAATATCCTCTAATCGTAATATTGCATTATTTTCAGAAATTGGAGCTTGTAAATATTGCGCATGATAATTATACGTCCCTATCGCGCTTTCTACTTTAGTTAGTTGTTCGGAATTATCGCGTTTTTTATGCAATAATTCGCCTTTATTAAAGATATAGGATGCATTATTAATCTTAAATTTTATTGTATCGTTAGCCAGAGCTGGTATCTTGAGATGATGCCATGCATTATCTTGAGATAATAAGTAATTAGTAAGATCTTCTTGGTGTAATCTTTGCATTATCAGTATAATCGCTCCTTTGCTTTGGTCATTCAATCTTGTGACAAAAACCTTTTCAAACCATTCTATAGCTTTAGAATGCGAATTTAGGATAAGCGCTCATTTAATATTGCTATTCTTTCCTTAGAATTGAGTATTTTTTTAACGTTATACGCATTGATGCATGCTAATACATGTACTAAAAAATTTACTGGAGACCTATGCCTTGTATGTTCTAG
>JBGCFO010000018.1:0-98905 GCA_045106955.1 Rickettsiaceae bacterium
CCTGGTTAATCAAATTTAAGCGCAGGATTTTAGAAGGCATTTCTTTTTATCGGCAGGATTGGGAGATTATCAAACCAGCAATTTCGTTAAGAATGAGGAGTATTTTGACAACTACCTAAAGTTTTAGCGCGAAACTCCTGCCAAAATCATCATTGATATATAATAAATCTTATATGTTCTATTTTAGACATATAATTAATTATTTAATCTTAAATATTATTTAACTATTACTATTAATTAATAATATTTGGTTATAATTATACTTAAGAATAAAATTAAATAATTAATTGATATGAGCAAAGACAAGCTAGATCAAAATTTAGTTGATTTTGTATCACTACATAGAGATATTAGAAAAAATCTAAGAGAAACACAGAATATTGAGCATCCAACCAAAAAAAAAGTGATGAATGCATTGGATAATAGATTAAAGGAGCAATTGTCAGTTTACGAAAATCAAGAAAAAAACTCTATTGCAAATTCACCTAAAGCTGAGCAAAAAAACAAACAAAAACAATTGCAATCAACTTTGCAAGAAATGAAAAAATCTAATGCAATGACTATGAAGGTTGCTGATTGGCTATGGCATGGCAATGCCAAACCTTTAAGCAAGGAGGTGTTTGCTAATCGCTTGGTAGTAAATGATGGATCTACCCCTCTTCAATCAGCTATTTCGGTTGCAAGTAATGTAGCTCAAGCAGTATTGCATGGACATACTTTTGGCTTAACAGCAGTGCTTAGCGCTTCACAAAAAATTAGTTCAGCTGTGAATGATGCACGCACTGATCAAGCTATTGATATAGAGCGAAGTAGCATCAAAGCCCAAGCGCAAAGAGAATTACTAAAACGATCTGATTATTTAAATGATGAAAAACAAATAATACGTGCAAATAGATTATCAAGGGCTATAGAACAGCTAAATGCTCGTAATGATACACAAATAACTACAGATACTAACCCAAAAAATTTAAATGCTAATCTAGAATCTAAGCAAAAATTAGATGCTAAAGTAGACAAGGTAACTGCCGATATCACTCCAAATGTTACCATTAGTAAAAATGCAATTACTGAGGGTCAATCAACTCCAGGAACTCTTCCTCAAAAGATTCCTCCGATACCAGGAGTACAAAAATTAACAAATACAGTGTCTAGTGCAATTTCAGAAAAAGTTTCAAATGTCCTGCAACATCCATTTCAATCTGCTATTTCAGAGGTAACATCTATTATGGGCAAATTAAACCAAAAAATTAACACAATAGATACAAATGTTGTAAATAGATCTGATTTACGTGCGCAGGAAGCGTCTAAATATGACAAACAATATGAATCTAAAAGTAATCTGAATGCAAAAAAAATTAACACACTTAATTCGCAAGAACGTCTTGAACAATCATGGCGTAAAAATATCATTGCTCGTGCATCTCTAGATGCGACAAAAACAATAGTTCAAGAACGAGGGGCAAGTCGTGAGCCTACGCCAGAAGTTGGAGCAAGATATAGTCGTGCAATAGATGAGAATATACTGAAGAATACAGCGCCAATCCCAAAATTATCAAAAAAAGCTGTTATTCGCAAATTATTCAATGTTTCACCAAAAATGGTAGATGCGCCACTTCAAGGAGATGAAAGCACTAAATTACTAGCTCAGCTTTCATCAATTCAGCATAAATATCAAGAAATTAAAAATGACATTCATAAACAACTTGTTGCAGATAATAAAACGCAAAATATTAGCTCGCAAAAAGAAAATTTGAGCGAGAAAAAAAATCATATGCAAGAAGCATTATCAAAGAATAATCCATCTACAAAGCAAGAAACATTGAATGTAAAACAACATACAGAAAATCGCGATCAAGAAATACAATAACTTAATCCAAATTCCAAGTTAAAAATCCACGTAAGCTATAGGTTTTCTGTTCGTTTATAAGAGGCATTGAGCATCGCACCTCCTAAGCGATAAGACGCATAGGCGGGTGCTGCTTTTTAAATTTTTAATTTTGTACCAAGCAACAGTATGTTGGCTTTAGTAGTAGCTTTAGGCGCTCTTTGTAATTTTAAGTTATTAGGATCTGATAAATTATAAGAAGAACCTCTTTTTGCACGCACATCAGAAACTTCTATATAAGATGACCAACCTGGAAATAATTGAATTTGCGTACCTAACACTAGAGCATTAATTTGATTTTCAAATTTGTGACCTTCATACCATGATAAGCTTGTTTTTATAGGCCCTTGTTGATAAGCAATCGCTGCTGTGTAATACCAAGATTTACGATTAACATTGTCGTTAATTTCTTTTGCTGTTAAACTCTTTCCAAAAGTTCCGTATGATCCTGCAAGGCTAAATGTGCCATCAACAAAAGATAAGCCTTTTATATCTAGCATTGCGCCAACGTCATAGTAGAACAAATTACTAAGTTTGTATGTACCAGTCAATTGATTCTGGTCAGAGGTAACTTTCACACTTCCAACTGAATTACCGAAATCTGACGTAGCAGCTATAGTAGCATCAAGACTGTCATTAATTGCATGATTGTAGGATAAGCCCACAGAAAAAGCATTTTTTACATTTTTATTAAATTCAGCATTTCCTTTGTTTTCATTTGGTCCAAATTCTATGGTTTCTATACCGCTACTATTTGCGCTATGTTTATAACTTCCAACATTAGATGAATCTGGAATGTACGACACACCAATTGATAGACCTTTATAGCCTGTAAATAGTGAAATTTTTCTCGTTCCTTCTGCCTTGTCTAAAGATGCATCACTTAAATAACTTTTGATAGTGTTTTCAAAAAAATAACCAGTATTTGGAAACGCAGTTGGAACACCGTTATAATTCATATGATCAGACTTTGTCTCAAAATATCTTGTCCAATCATCTCCTGTTGCTGCTGTAATCGATAAAAACGAAATACGCATAACTGATCCAGCTGCTTCCTGAGAACCAAACTGCATTTTGCCAAAATCTGAATTAACAAAAATATTTGAACCATTATAAGAACCGGATGTATTATGAAAAGCAGTTGGTTTAAAGGATAACAATGCACCATATGAAATTCCATTATCTGCATTAAAAGTTGCTTGTAAATTTAATGCAGCACTGCTAAATAAGGCAAAATCCTTATTATTTGCCGTCATAAATTTTTCTTTTGGAGTAAGATGGTTTTGATGTCTCCATCCAGCTTGGAAATGAAAATGACCATTGAATTTGATCTCCGCATCGCCATCGCTTGCAATTGTATCTGCCATAACTTTATTAGTAGCAAAAGCAAGTAAGACTGTTAGGGCTAATAACTTTAATATTTTACTCATAACCTATGAATTATTATTTGTTTTATTTATTTTCAAAAAAATTTTGCTTACACTAAGCCAATTTGAAGAAGATGATAATATCAGGAATAAAATAATGCAACATTTAATTACAATTAAATGTACTAAATTTAAACCTTTTTATATTGCACTTAAGATTTAACATATCAATCTAAATAAAATCTCTGTGTAAAAATATCACTCCTTTAGTAGTGATACCTGGCTTTTGTAATTATTGCCATTACTAAAAATAAAATTCCCAGATACTAAGATATCAACTCCAATATTTTTACATAATGTGGCAGTTATGTCACTAATACCACCATCTACAGATATTAAAATATCTAAATTTGAATTTTGAATCTTTTGAGATACATATTGAATCATTTTTAATTGATGATGAATAAATTTTTGACCTCCAAATCCAGGGTCAACAGTCATAATTAATATTAAATCAATTTTATCAATTACATTATCTATAACCGTTAAATCAGTAGACTGAGTTAACGCAATACCTGATTTTAACCCAGCATTTTTAATCTGATCTAATGCGCCATAAATGTCGCAAGTGGATTCTGGATGTATGGTTATCATATCAGATCCAGCTTTAATATAATCATTGATAAATAATTCTGGCCTGTCTATCATCAAATGTGTATCAAAAATTAAATCGCTACAAGATCGCATTGATTTAATAACAGATGGGCCAAAGGTCAAATTAGGCACAAAATGACCATCCATAACATCAATATGTACCATGTCAACATTTGCATGTTTTAACTCATCTAATTCTCTAGACAAATATGCAAAATCTGCAGACAAAATTGACGCAGAAATTTTTACAAAATTAGATGCAATCATATTATTATCAAAATTTATAAATTTATAATTTACTATTGTTCTTTTTAGACATTACATAGCCAATAATTTTAGCAACAGCCTCATAATGCTCTGGCTTAATCATCTCATCGATTTCAACAGTTTTGTAAAGCATTTGCGCTAGAGGAGGATCTTCTACAATTGGTATATCATGATCTCTTGCTAATTGCTTAATCGATTGGGCTATTAAATCCAAACCTTTTGTAACTACTACTGGAACAGAATCTCCTTTTTCGTATTTTAATGCTACAGCATAGTGTTCAGGATTGGTAATAACTACTGTAGATTTAGGCACATTGGTTGCAATATTCCTTTTGATCTGCTCTCTTCTTAAGGCCTTGATCTTATGCTTAATTTCTGGATCACCTTCGGTTTGTTTGTATTCATCTTTGACTTCTTGTTTCGTCATTTTTAAGGACTGTATATGTTCGTATTTCTGATAGATAAAATCAAAAAATGCCATTATTGATAATATAACACATACGCACATCATAATTTTGAGCGTCATGCTGTACATCTGAAATAATAGAGCATCAACTGAGTAATCTGGATATTGATTAATTTCTTGTATGTTGTTGTATATAATGATAGAGATGCAAATACCGACCGTTAAAATCTTCAAAAAACTTTTAATGAATTCAACAAGGCTCTTTTTAGAAAATAGCTTTTTAAATCCTTTAATTAAAGATAATTTTGATATATCTGGTTTTAACGGTTCCGATGAAAATATAAATTCCCCTTGTTGCAGATAAGATGAAAATAATGCAATAATCATTACAGAGATAAATAAAGGGCTAATATATATCAAAACTTTGTATAACAAATTTTGAAATAATAAGCCTGTAGTAGCCTTATCAATCATTATATCTCCACAATTTGCAATGAAAATTCCTAAGCTATTAATCGTAGATCTTAAAGTGTAAGGCATGATAAATAATATTAGCAAAGTTAATGCCAATATCATAAAGAAGCTATTTACCTCTCTAGAGTTAGCTACCTGCCCTTTCTCTATGCTATCTCGAATCTTCTTCTCGGTAGGTTCTTCTGTTTTTGAATCTTTATCTTGGTCTTCCATATAAATTTAGAAGTATGTATAATAATTATTTTATGATATTAATTATTAATGAAAATTTTAATCGAAGTTGCACAAAATTGCAAAGACTGGAATCAACATAAAGAAATTGATAAACAATTGATTACAAATGTAACAAATACTACATGCAAGATGGTCATTGATCTTTCTAATGTCCAATTGTTGGAATTATCCATTTTACTTACAGATGATCAAGAAATGCAGTTATTAAATAAAAAATTTCGGAAAAAAAATAAATCTACAAATGTTCTATCTTTTCCTGATGAATATTGGAATCAGGGGTTATCTGATGCTTTAAAATCAGAGCGCTTATATCTTGGAGATATTGCATTTAGTTATCAGAATATTTATAATGAATCCATATCTCAGGATAAATATTTTATCAATCATTTTATACATTTGCTTGTACACTCAATATTACATCTGATAGGATTTACTCATGAACAGGACAGTGATTCTCAAATTATGGAAGATTTAGAAATCAAAATACTAACAATGTTTAATATCTCATCTCCTTATTAAATAATATTTATTACAATTCTCAGCAACATTTATATGGAATCGGATTTACCTAAAAAGAATCTAACTAAAAATACTACAAAAACTACCTTGTACAATAAAGTAAAAAATGCATTGCACAACCTAATCGCTTACATTGCATCAGGATTAAATATCAATTACAAAAGCAAGTTAAGCTTGCATGACAAAATAAGTCATCTTGATAAAAATAAAATAGGAATATTAAATAATTTTCTTGATTTTAATCATAAGACAGTCAAGGATGTAATGATTCCTAGATCTGATATAGTATCAATTGAGCTAGAAGCTTCATTTGAAGAATTGCATAAGATAATGGTCAATTCCTACTATAGCAGGATATTGATATATCAAAATAATCTAGATAATGTAATAGGATTTATACACATCAAAGATGTAATGAAAGCAGAAAATACTGCAACGCCTAAACCAATAAAATCATTAATTAGAAAACATTTAGTATCTGTAGAATCTACCAAACTTACTAGCTTATTATTCGAAATGAGTAAGCAACGAACTCATATAGCTGTTATTGTTGACGAATATGGTGGCACTGATGGTATTGTAACGATAAGCGACATAACAAATGAAATATTTGGTGAAATAGAAGATGAGCATGAAACTCAGAACCATCATAGCTATACTATAATTGATCCAGCAACAATTATTGCAAGTGGCAGAGTTGAAATTAAAGAAATAGAAGATTTAATTGATGAAAAATTAACAAACGACTCCGATGAACATGAATTTGATACAATAGCTGGATTAATACTGACAAAAACAGGAGAAATTCCTCACTCTGGTGCTATTGTAAAATTATCAGAACAAATAACCATAGAAGTTCTCCAAGCTAATAATCGGACTGTTGAAAAAGTCAAAATCACTTTAACAAATGCAAGTAATAAACCAACTAAAAAAATTAAGTCTGACAAATTACCGTAATTTTGAGCAGTTTAATTTAGAACCTAATGATAATAAGATTAAGCTATTAGTTGGTGATAATGGCACTGGAAAAACTAATATATTAGAGTCTATATCATTGCTCTCTCCTGGTCGCGGACTTCGGTTTGCGAAGCTTGAAGATATTTGTCTCAATCAAAAACCATGGAAAATTAATGCTCATGTAGAAGGTAAATTTGGCACCGCTTCACTCATAAGCTATTTTAAATCTGAAAATAATAGAAAAATTGTTGAATTTAATGGCAGTATAATCCCAAATAATGAATTATGTAAAATATTAAACATCGTTTGGCTTACTACTCAAATGGATTATTTATTCATTGAAAGCGCAGCAAATAGACGTAAATTTTTTGACAGAATTGTATATAACTTTCATTGCAATCATGCAAATAATCTCAACAAATATGAAAATTATATCTCACAAAGAAATCAAGCATTACAGCAAGATAGAGTTGATAATAAATTACTTGATATTATTGAACAAAAATTGACTAATTTAGCATTTGATATTACAAGTGCTAAAGTCAATACAATGTGTAAACTGCAAAATGCAATTGATTCATTAGGCGATGATTTTATGAAAATTACTCTTAAAATTCATGGAGAAATAGAAGAGAAAATTTTAGCCAAATATAATAAAGAAGAGATATGCGAGTTTGTCTTAAAGAGATTTAATGACATGCGTAACCGAGACAAAATTTCTAGACGTACAAATTTTGGTATTAATAAAAGCGATTTTACAGCTATATATAACAATAAAGAGGCTAAATTCTGTTCCACTGGCCAACAAAAATCAATGTTAATTACAATTGTTTTTAGTCAAATCATAAGCATAATTGAAAATACCAACATAGCTCCAATTTTATTGCTAGACGAAGTGCTAACACATCTTGATTCGAAGGCAAGATCTTCTTTACTTAATATTTTGTTAAATTTAAATGTTCAAACATGGATTACTACAACAGATTTAAATCTTATCGAAATACCTCATGAAAATTTTAATATAATCAATATTCTTTGATATAAATTTGTTAGCTTCAATTTATTAGCTTCATTTATTTTGAGATAAACATAAAGTTTTTAACCCATCTGCAAGACTGATATTTGCTTTTAAACCTAAATATTTTTGCAACTTAGACGCATTTCCAATTGATTGATAAATATCGCATGAGCGGGCTTCTTTATAA
Organism: Rickettsiaceae bacterium; assembly: GCA_045106955.1. Classification (GTDB taxonomy): domain Bacteria; phylum Pseudomonadota; class Alphaproteobacteria; order Rickettsiales; family Rickettsiaceae. The sequence goes on from JBGCFO010000018.1 coordinate 7,969, forward strand.
CTAATTTCATTATTGCAACGATGTATACTAAATAATTTTTGAGCAAGATCGTTAATATTAGATCCAATGCCAGTACAAAGATTAAACACGCCATATCTATTTGAATCTAGATATTTCTGAGACTTGTATAGCGCTTGAACAACATCAGATACAAAAATAAAATCTCTTTCTTGTTTTCCATCTCCATATATATGCAATGGTAATGAGCGATTAATCCTATCTATAAATTTTGAAATAACCCCAGAATATTCAGAACATGGGTCTTGTCTGGATCCGTAGACATTAAAAAATCGCAATGCTACGCATTTTAACCCTCTTATATCTGATAATAATTTGGCTTGGAACTCCGATGAATATTTATCAAGTCCATAAGGTGAGATTGGGCAAATAGAACTTGTTTCTGCAATTGGCGCAAATTTAGGGACTCCATAAACTGCAGCGGAGGAGGCGAAAATTACCGGTATATTCAATGATGATGCTAATAAAAATACATTCAAAGATCCAAGAAAATTAACACGATTACACCATTCCCAATTTTGCATTGATTCTTGTATAGAAGCGATAGCGGCCAAATGATAACAATAATCAATGTCTTTTAATGCAGATTTTAAAGTTTTAACGTCAGTAATGCATCCTTGAATAAAATTACATTTACTATTGATATTTGATATCTTACCGCTTGATAGATCATCAAAAATTGTCACTCGATGACCTTGATCGATTAAATAATCAGCTAAATGTGACCCAATAAAACCTGCTCCACCAGTAATTAAATAAGATATGGTCATAACAATGATATTAGGTATTATGTAGCATTTTAAATTGATATTGCATAAATAATGATTTACTTATATTAATAACACTGATTTATAATTTCTAACATTAATTAGCTCTAGTTTCAAATGGTATTGAAAAAAATTCTCATGTTTAGTAACGACGCAAAGCATTTTTATGATCATTTGTTACCAATAGCAATAGCTGGAATAAATCAAGGATATGATATATCTCTTGTTACTAGTAATATAAAAAAATACAAAAACAGTATTACTCAACATGGCATTAATGTAATATGCGTAAATTTAAACAGAAATAGCATAAATCCGATTTTTGAATTGATATTTTTAATCAAAATAATAAAAATTATTAAAGATGAAGCGCCTGATTTCATTCATAATTTTACAATTAAGCCAATTTTATACGGCTCAATCGCATCAATATTTTGCAAAAAAAATACTATAGTTATAAATAACTTCTTAGGCCTAGGATATATATTTACTAAATCGAGTTTGCTAAATAAAACCTTAAGATTTGCAATATCCAAAACTTTGTTTTTTATATCAAAATTCAGAAAGAAAAAAACAATAGTACAAAACAAAGATGATAAATTAACATTAATCAATCATGGATTAAGCCAAGAAAAAGATATTTATGTTTGCTGTAGCGTTGGTATAGATACATCTCAATATCATCCTTTACCAGAGCCAAAAGAGAGTCCGATTATCTTAGCTCTTGTAGGTCGTATGTTAATTAAAAAAGGCGTATATGAGTTTATAGACGCAGCTAGAATGTTAAAAAATAAAAATTTAGATGCGGAATTTTGGTTAGTAGGTACTCCAGATATGCATAATAAATCATCTATACCACTCGATAACTTAAATGCTATTGCAGAAATGGGAATAATCAAATATTTAGGGTATCAGGATGTTAGGAATGTTTGGGGCAAAGCTCATATTGCAGTACTTCCATCTTATAGAGAAGGTTTAAGTAGGAGCTTGCTAGAGGCTGGAGGATATGGTAGAGCAATTATTACTACAGATGCTCCAGGTGGCAGGGATTTAATTCAAGACAGCATCAATGGCTTACTAGTAAAGCCTAAGAATGCGAATGATCTAGCAAGAGCTATGGAAGTTTTAATCAAAGATAAAGCGCTGCGTTTAAAACTTGGCAATCAAATTCATAAAGATGTAATGTCACAATATGACTCTAATTCAATCGCTAAAAGAATATTACAATTTTATGAAGATTAATTCAATAATTTAAGTATTTTTTATAAATTCAATAATTTTAGGCAAGTCAATGAGTAATACAAAACCGAATTATAACTGTTCATCTATATCATGCAAATTAACACTATTATTATTTCCATTTTTGTTTTTACTGCAATTTATTGTATCTTATCCAGGTCCTATGACAGCTGATTCTATAGCTCAATATCGTACAAGTATTGATTTTAATTTTGGAAGTCACCATCCTCCGATAACGTCTATGGTATGGTTTGTATTAAATCAAATCTATTCTGGGCCGCAAGTGATGTTAGGATTACAATTAATTTTGCTATGGTGCGCAATTGCCTTTTTATATTACGCAGATAAAACAAATAAATATCGTTGGCTGTATTTTGTCTTACCCTTTATTCCAAGCGTATCAGGAGAAATTTGTATTATATGGAAGGATGTACAATCTAGTGTAAGTCTATTTTTTGTATTCGCTATATGTTTTTATTATTTCTATAGAGACAGATCAGCGCCAATATTCCTTACAATATTAACATTGCTGATTTTTTTCTACGGCATTGGCGCTAAGTTTCAAGTTAAATTTATAGCTCCCATTGTGGTTTTTTTCTTGCTAAAGGCTTTGCTAAAAAAAGGTCAAACCTTTAACGTTATTGGCACTATCATTGTTTCTGTTATTTTGATAACTGGCGATGACATTATCATTAATAGATTCGCAACAAATTCTTACTGGAATCAGCTCAGGCAATTTTTTGATATAGCCGCAATAACAAATGATCTTAATGAAGACAGTAAGATGCCTGTTTATATCAAGGAATATCAAGGATATGAGTTCGTTGCATTAAAAAATAAATTCACTCATAAATGGGTTGATAATTTAGTTTTTAGAGAAGATAAAGTATATAATCATACATTAAATACAAAGCATCTTGACCAACTCAATGATGCTTTTATTGAACTAGCAACGTCTCATCCATTGTTATATGCAAAACACAGGTTAATTAATCACTATATAATGCAAAAAACTGTACTAAATACAGGTTTTTTAAAAGACGTACCTAATTTGAAAAAACATGTGAAGAATGAGTTAGGCGTTGATATTCATGTATTAGAAAATAATCCATTTCAAGATGCATTTATATGGTATCTTAGAATTTTTCCAAGATTTTTAAGTTCTAATTTAATCAGTCTCGCTATTCTTATTCTTTGTATTGCAATAGTTTTAAAATGTAAAAATTTGACATTGGAAGAGCGAAATATTTTGAATTTCCTAGTATTATCATGCATAAGCTTTAATGTCGTATTATTATTTACAACTATGGCATCTGATCACAGATATTACTTCTTTGTAAGACTTTGGACCTTATTTATTATACCATTATTATTGAAAATCAGATCTAGGCACAAGCAATCCAGTATTAAACAACATGAATAATAAGGCAAAACAAACAATAGCTTTTATAGCTGATGTGAAATATTGGGCTTTTGATAACATAGCTCAATATCTTAAAACAATTTTAGAAGATGATTATATCGTATGTATTTTTTATACGGAAGAATATCCTAACGTGGAATCATTTTTAAATAAATTGCTTGAACGTGATGATATTGATTTTATACATTTTTTTTATAGAGCATATTTAAAGCAGATTATAGAATATTTTGCGAATAATAAAATGCCAAGAACTAAATTCTTATCTCTACCTATTACTACAAGCATTCCTGAGCATTTATTTATAGAAACTGAAGCTCAAATCTCAAGCTATCAAGCTACTTTACAGTTTAGCGATTATTACTACACAATATCTCGAAATCTATATAATATTTACAGTAAAATTAAAACATACCCTAAACCATACAAAGAGGTAATTTTTGACAATATACTTAGAATTTCAAATCTTCCTAACTTCAAAAATAACGATAAACTTGTTATTGCCTGGATAGGTAATAGCTCATGGGGAAAATTTCAGGTTCAATCCAATCATGATTCAAAAGGATTTCATACAATAATTAAGCCAACCTTGTTAAAACTTGAAAGAGAAATAAATATCACAAGCTACATAGTTGATAAAAAAAAGAAACAAAGAACAAAAGAAGAGGTGTTTGAAATATTACACAAAACAGATATTTTGCTTATTGCAGCTAACACAGACGGCACGCCTTTGCCATTAATTGAAGCAATGTCAATGGGCTGCGCAGTAATCACTACATACAATGGAATTGCTCCAGAAATATTACCTGATATGCAACAAGAATTCATCATACAGCCCAATTTAGAGAGCTTTTCAAATGCAATTAAAAAGTTAAATTTAGATAGAGCTCTATTGACGCAACTTAAACATGCAAATTATAAAGCATTTAATGCAATTTTTCTCAATCATGAATTATTTAAAAAAAAATGGATCACTCTCATTAATGCCACAATGAAAAAAGCTCAGGGTAAAAATAGAATTATTGAAAAAGAAAATATTATCAACAACATAAAATTAAGGTCAATAGATAAGGTAATATTTATGATTAATCATAGCCCTAAACTTAAATCTATTGTTAAATATCTACTCAATTTTAAGATTATACAAATGCTGTTATATTCACTGATACTACCTCTGTTGCAAAGAGCGCGATTGAATTGTAATTCAAGTAACAACATCGATAAAAGCAATTCTCGAAATGAAAGTAAAAATTAAATTGAAAAATATCGAAACTATTATGATATTTATATTGCAAATGATATGTGTTATGTATATAACTTAGGGTAGATGTATTATACGCCTGATATATCACAAGTTTCGTGTTAGGATAAAAATTAACAAATTTGTTAAATCGTGAATAAAAATGCTTGATTTTATCTTAAATAAATTGTAGTTTTAGCTTAAAATAATTGATTTAAAAAATAATATCGAGCATCATATGAGAGTATTATTAATAGAAGACGAAGAGTCAACTGCTAAGTCCATAGAAATCACACTTGCATCAGAGGGTATAATTTGCGATAAAGCTCAGCGAGGAACTGAAGGCATAGAAATTAGTCAGGTATATGACTATGATATAATCATATTAGACCTTATGTTACCTGATATTGAAGGGTACGATGTACTGCTGAGACTAAGAGCCGCTAAGGTGCGCATCCCTATATTAATTCTTTCTGGGTTATCGTCTGTAGATAAAAAGATTAAGGGTTTAGGTTTTGGCGCTGATGATTATATGACTAAACCTTTCAATAACAGAGAGCTAATAGCTAGAATACAGGCAATTGTACGTCGCTCTAAAGGATATTCAGAATCTATTATTAGATTTAGTAAAGTAATGATTAATCTTGATACAAGAAGGGTTGAGGTAGATGGTAAAGAAGTGCATCTAACAAACAAGGAATATGAAACTTTAGAACTGCTTGCAGTCCGTAAAGGAACAGTTCTTACTAAAGAAATGTTTGTACATCATTTATATCCAGGTGCGGAGCCAACGGATTCAAAAATTGTTGATGTATTTGTTTGTAAGGTACGTAAAAAATTAGCAGATGCAGGTAGCAATGATGATTGCATTGAAACCGTTTGGGGCCGAGGTTATACAATGAAGGAATATGAAAGCACCGCGCCTTATGAGAATCAACTTCAACAGCAAATAATCACTCAACAACAATCTATATCCGAGGATAGTAAAATATTGGAATATAATGAAGAAGAAGCTTTAGAATATATCAATCAAACAGAAAAAGAGAAGGTGCTAGAGGAAATATAATTCTTCTCTAACGCCTCTGTCTTCTAACGCCTCTCTCGTTTAGTTAGCCTCTCATCTGGTTGCATTTAATGAATATTGCTATTTTCCTTTACAACATTTTCAATTAATCTGAGCATGAGCTAAAAAGTTCAACAATATCATGATTCATGGTGGTTTGTATTAAAATTAGCAAATCTCCGTATACAGAACATTGATATAAAATACACAATTGATACGAATATGATCGCTATTAATATAGTCGAAATACCATATTTAGAATATATTGTAGAAAAAGGCAATTTAGATGGCAATTTACTATCTATTTTTCCAACATAGTTTAATCCTAATGATGCAATAATAGATCCATTCGAATCGATAACAGCAGAGATGCCATTATTAGCTACTCTCAAAATTGGAATTCCGTTTTCTACTGCACGCATGCGAGCTATATGTAAATGCTGATAAGGACCAGATGAATTTCCGAACCAAGCATCATTGGTAACATTAATAATTACATCAGCGTTATTTAAGGCTAGCTGCACCTCATCAGAAAAAATAGATTCATAGCAAATTAAAGGTAAAATTGCAATTGAATCTAGATATACAATTTGTTTAATACCAGGAGAATAGTCGATGATTCCCTTAGTAATTTTTTGCAATGGCAGGATATCGCTAAAAGGTATATATTCTCCAAAGGGAACAAGATGAGATTTTGCATACGTAAACAATATTTGATCATAATGGCTAATAGCTTGCATAATATTATACAACTTAAAACTATCTTCGTTCTGCTCATATCCAATCGAGCCAGTTATTAAATTCGCATTTTTGTAGCTCAATAAACCCTGAATTTTTTCTTTAATTATGGGTAAATTATAAGGCACATTTAAAGCCGCTTCTGACCATATTACAGTATCTATATCACCATCGAGTTTGGATATCGCAATATGTTTATCTAAATTTCCTAGCAACTCTTTCTCAGACCATTTATCATGCTGTTGAATTGAAGGTTGAACAAGGCGGAATTTAAACTCTAAAAACTCATTTGGATATTTGTATAATTTTACCATACCAAATACGACAATAATTATCATAATCAAACAAGATGATCCGATTAGGCCATAGCATTTGCTATCATCATTCATTTGACAAATTGTTTTATTCTCAATTACCAAATATAAACTACTAGAGATATAAATTACAATAAAACTAAGTCCATATATTCCCCACAAAGAAGATGTTTGGATTAAAATATCAGAAAAAGTAAAAGCATATCCTAATAAATTCCATGGAAAACCAGTAAACATCCAAGATCTTAAAAATTCACATAATACCCATGAAATACAAAATACTAGATGATAATATTTTTTATCTGCAACAATCCAACTAAATATCGAACAAGGAATAATAAAGCAACTCAATAATACTGGTAAACCAATTATCGTAATTGGCATCATCCACCAAAAATCATCGATATATACACTAATCGCAATTGAAATCCAATATAAACTAGCAAAAAAATATCCATATTTAAACCAAAATCCACATTTTATAGCTTGCCGTAAATTTTTTGCATTTTTTAATAATGCGCAAAATACAGATAATGCAATTAACCCTGGCGCAAAAAACAATGGAGCAAAGGAGCTAGCGCATAAACAACCTAAAATAAATGGCAATAACAATGCTAAATCCTTGTATCCAAATCGATATAAAACATTGTACAAATATTGCATTATTTATAACTTTGCTTATTAAGTAAATGAATCATGCAATAAGATACAATAGAAAAAAACACAATATATAATATTGGAAATATAGTAAAATCAAACACCTGCATTACCTTAGAGCAAACAAAATTGGCAGAGCCGGAGATTAGCACAGAACCAATTGCATGACCAATGCTAATACTGCGATATCGAATATCTATTGCACAAGATTTTACCACCACAGCATGAGCTAATGCATTAAATGGCGCTAAGAATACTGACAAAACTAAGCATGATCCTATAATTAAATTTATCATATTATGTTTTGCGCCAATTATAAATAATATACTACTTATTAATACTAAAAATAAACTAACTTTTACGACAAATAACACTCCAAATTTATCTGCGATATAGCCAGCTATAGGCATTGAAACACCAAAACATACAACTATTAAAATAGAAAAGCTGTTGATAATAAATGACATGTTATAGGAGACTATAGGTAAATAATACTTCATAAATATTATCCCTATATTATAAGTAGCTCCAAAACCCCCTGCTAGCAAAATAATTTGCAACAATTGCCATCGATGTTTTGAAACCAAAGAAGGCAATGAAATATGGGAATCTTTTATATTTTTACGCTCAATATGCTCTTTAAACACAGGTGTTTCATCTAGCATCCTCCTGTAATAAAGCACAACGAAAGATAATGGCACGCTCAATAAAAATGGAATGCGCCAACTCCATTCTGGAAAGAAATGCGCCGAAAAAAAATTGCTTGCCGCAATTCCTAAAATTAAACCAATTACTCCAGAGCAACGGGTTATGGATGATGCTGTGTAATTATATTTAGCACCTAAATGCTCTATTACATAAATCGCTGCTCCATCATATTCTCCAGCGACAAAAATACTTTGTAATAATCTACATAAAACTAAAATTATCGTGCTTAATACTCCTATTTGTGAATATTCCGGAGTAATTCCAATTATAACAGTTGGAATCAAAATACCTATGATTGTTATATTTAATGATACTTTGCGACCATATTTATCTCCAATAACTCCAAATATTATAGATCCAATCGGCTTAGCAAAATAAGCAAATGAATATATAGCAAATACCTTGATTAGATTTTCAAATTCATTATTTTGAGCAAAGAATTTCTGAGCGATTATATTGGCAGAAAAAGCATACAGACTATAGTCATAATATTCGCTTATAGTGCCAATAAAAACACCTATAGTCTTATCGAATTTTTGCTTATTCATAATTTATGGTGAATTAAAATATATAGCGATATTCCTTTATTACTTGAATTTACTCTGAATGTAAAGAGGAAGTAAATAATAAGGTATTTTGTAAATTTGTTAATTTTAAAAATTATTTGATGTTTGAAATATAGATGACAAGGTAATTCATTTTATTACAATACCTTGTACCGAGAGTGAATTATAAAAAACCCCAGTCAAAGATAAACACTCTGACTGGGAATCGTAAAGTTAAAAACTTAAAGTTAATATATTAGAACCATACTTTAGCAGTTAAAGCTCCGCCATATGCCATAAGTTTTTTGTCAAGACGTGTAGCATGAGCAGTCAAACCTACTCTAAACTGACTATACAGATCTGCATCACATCCGATTGTTCCTGAATATACAAACTTCTTAGGTGAGTACTTATTCAAGCCGGTAACTGGTGTATTACCACTAATCAATGTAAGCTTAGTATTAGCTGGTTTAGCATTAGGTGTCAATTGACCATTTATACCAACATGAGGTCTTAAGATTACATCTTCATTTATATCGAAACGAGATTTAAGGCTTAAGCCAGCAATTCCATAAAAGTAGTTCTTATCAGAAGCTTTAGCTCTAAATTCTGTTGCTGTACCTTTATTTTGTATAAAGTTATAACTTCCAACATTGACCCATTTAGCGCCTAAGAAACCAGTAAGAGATAATATATCTTCGTAAAGATCAAAGCTCTTATCAACAGTCATAGCAACATTAATTATAGGTATATTTGCACTATGATGTGTCTGTAAATAAGATCCATCATCTTTTATACCAGTGGATTGAACCTTCATCTTATCGTTGCTATACGCACCATAAGCATTTAAACCCCAACTGCTACAGAAAGTATATCTACTATATAAACCTGCTGAGAACACTTCATCTTTACGCTTGTCTGAAGGTCTTGATTGGAATTTATACTTATTATGAGCATAACCAGCGAATAAACCTAACAACATGCTATCATTGATATTGATATCATAACCAGCAGCAAATCCATATTGATTTAATTTATAGTCACTTCTACCAGCGATACGCTTAGAACGAGCATGGTCATATGATGTGCTAACCCATATACCATTTCTAGTATCATATTCGCCTTCACCAGCACTAACACCATAAGCTTCCGCTACTGCTGTTGTTGCTGCTGGAGATTGAGCTATAACATTTACTCTATTTTCTACAGCTGTCATACCAAAGCTACTTAAAGAAACATTGGAAGGATCCATAGAATTTTGAGCAGTTGTCCACTGTTCGCCTAGTCTTTCTAGCGCTGCGCCAAATTCATCTTCTACCTGTTTATCACTTTTCCCAGAAGTTTTTAATGTTTGTTCTAAATTATTAAAAGCAGTTTGTAGTGATTGACTAGCAGAGATAGTTTCGTGCATAACTGATTTATATTCAGCTTGAATGTCACCATCTCTAACAAGAGCATCAATTGCATCGTTCACATTTTGTTCCATTGCAACTACGACATGATTATCTTTGATTTCAGCACCTGCTTTAATGAAACTCTTTTCTCCGATATTAGACACAACAGCAGTTGCATCATCAGCAAATGTCACAGTTGATCCTTCATCTTTATTGAAGAAAGTGTATGTTGCTTCATTGTTAAAGATATCAAGAGTGTTAGGTTGAATTTGTAAGTCTATTTTACCAGAAATCTTGGCCTTTGTATCATTACCACCATCAACTGTAACAAATTTCATGTCACCATGACGTTCAACATCTCCAGGCTGAACGGTTGCTATTAAAGTTGGATTAACTAACTTTAAATCTTTACCAGACATGCTCAAAGTATACCCGTCAACCTTATAAGTAGAATCAGTAGATGAATATGAAGTTAATGCATCAAAAGATCGATCGGCTGACAATGCAAATGTATTTTTAGTATATTTAGCGGTATCAGTATATACATCAGCGCCTAAAGCAACAGCTGATCCATCATCAAGTTTGAATTCTTTGATACGCTTAACATTATCGCCTTCTTTACCAACAACTTTCTTTAATGCAACCTCCTCACCAGCTAAATGGAATGTACCATTTCCAGCATTTGTAGGTTTAACTGTTAAGTCAAAGTCGCCACGACCAATCACTGTAGATCCATTACTTAATTCTAAGCTACTATTATCTCCACCTTGTGCTACCCCTGCAATATCCAAAATCATGTTATTTCCTACCAAGGTATTATCGGAGTATAAATCTTTAACTTTTACGTTTTTATTAACAAAAACACTTAAAAATGCTTGATCTTTGTCACCAATATTGCCAAATTTGTCAGATTCAACATTAAGACTTAATACAGAATTATTGCCTTTGGTTTTCAAACCAGCGAAAATATTTGCTGATTCAACAGTAAGTGTCTTATCTTGTTTTATATATACAGCGCCAAATCTATGTTCAGCAGAACCGACAACAGACTTGTTATCTAAAGTTTGATCGGTATTTGGTAATACGATAGATTGGCTTTCATCCGTAGATTCTGTGCTTACATTTAATCCTGCTCCTATATTTTGAGCAACAGCGGCCGTATCAGTTAATCCTGATAAATCTAGTGCAGCTGATTTATCCGCATCTTTGCTAAAGATAATTTTATTAGCAAGTTTTCCATTATAAGCTTTTACAGCGTCTAATGTAATATTTGCACCATCTACATAGAATTCATCTAATGAATGATTATTCGAGAATGCAGACGCTTGAATTGTGATTGCTTTTTCATTTTTAAAACTCAAAACAGATTCATTATCATTCAATGTAATTTTAGAGCCCTTGATATTACCATCTAATGATAGACTGGACTTCAAACCAAGCACTAAATCAACTGCACCTGTGTCAAGCATCCCAACATCACCTCCTAGTCTTGCAAAGGCATTATTTGATATGGAAATCTTAGCAGTACTACCAACAGCATCAGATGTGACATTTGTTGCAATAACTCCCTGTTCATGAGCAAGAGTAAATGTTTTACCATTGTCAATAATCAAACTACCAAAACGCTCAATATTACCATCATTGTCAGTGCTATATAATTGTCCTTTGCCTCCTAAAGCTTGATCTGAAATGATTCGAATGTTACCTTTACCAGCTGTTTTGAGTTTAAGAGAGTCAATAGAAATACCTTTCGTAAATTCTAATGTTGTGTCACCTAACTCAGCTGCATGTAAATATGCATCATTGTTAAAGATATTTGTTTTTGCTCCTTCATGATTGGCATTAAATGTACGAAGGTTTACAGAAGCATCCTTTGCTGCAAATTCATTGTCAAATGTTATTGTCTTATCAGTGCCAACATATGATGTATCAACCCAAGAGTTATTTGCTATGTCTGCACTATTAAATTTAATAGCATTTGTAACTGTAATATCTTGATCAAGTGCGGCAGCTGTTGCGCCATCTACAACTTTTGCAAAACGCAAAGTACCAGATTTATTGAAACTTGTATCAGCTTGTAAATCAAAAGTACCGTTAGAAGGGTTTACATTTAACTCAGCACCATCTTCTTCAAATGATAAAGTTATAGCAGCAGTATGATTATTTAATATACCACTTAACCAGTTAGGTTTAGCATCATCTCCGCCTTTTTTCACTTGTATGTTTGAAACCTTAGCGGCACCTAGTTTAGTATCTGCAAAAAGACCAGAACCATTTGTTAGCACTATTGTAGCAGAATTACCATTACCAATATCTAATGTTTGAGCATAGATTCTAGTATTATCTAATGTATAAGTATGCGCCGCAGCATTGACAAATTTAAACTCATTTAGAGCTTTGTCTTGAGCGCCAACGGTTAAACCATAAATTGTTTTTTTATCGTCAAGATTTAAAGTGATTTTCCCTTCACTATCTTTTGTTGTGGTGATTTTATTTAGATATATATCGTTTTGAGTAGTAACATCAAATACATCATTAGTTGTTAATGAAATTGTACCTAATCTTGCAACCGTTTTACCATCAGATTGCAAACCAAGATTCCCTATAAATTTATGAACTTTTGTTGTATCTACAGCTAACTCACCACTAGCATCAGCGCTATCACCAACCTCACCTTGCAATGCAGCTGTAATTTTTATTGCATTAGTTTGATCTAAGCTTAATTTTGAACCATTTTCAATGATTAAATCTTTAGCCTGAACATTCATAGCTGCATTTGAATTTTTCAATTCTACTCCCGCAAAATCAGTTAAATGAATCTTTTTAAGAGCCACAGCTTCTCCAATATTACCATCAAACACTAAAAGATTATTTGGAAGTTTAGTTCCATCGCCTTTAAAGATTGCAGAACCTTCATTGGCATTAGTTGTTGATATACCGCCAGTACCAACAGCACCCTTGAATGTAAAGCTTTGGATATCAGTGCTAATTGTCACAAATGAATCATTTGTTAAATTAATTCCTTGATTAGCAGCTGCGCCATTAATCAAGACATCTTTACCGCCTTGAGTTTTAACAAATTCTAAGCTAGCAGCGCCAGCTACGCCAACTGCGATGTCCGCAAAGCCATTAACATGAACATTATCACTAAGAGTTAGTGAGCCACTATCGATATTGACTGTAAGAGCATTAGCAGCAGAATTGATGAAAGCATTTCTTAAATCAACAACTCCTTTAACCTGAAGAGCGTCTCCAGCGTTAGCTGTTGTAATTTGTAGGACATTTTCAAATCCTCCAGCTTCTACAGAAGCAGCATCATGCTGAGGAGTGGCAGGAATATTTATAGCTGCTCCTCCTAATGTTAATTTGCTACCAGCAGCGGCAAATGTGAATTCTACTCCTTTACCATCTTGTTTAGCACCGTCGAGTTTAATACCAACTATCGTAGTACCATTTGATATTTGAGCATCAAATGTTAATGCAGCATTTTGCAAGATACCATATTCTTGATTAGCAACATTAAAATCAATCTGCTTATCAGTAGCATTATAAACGATAGATCTACCATCAATCTGCGCTACTACTGAACCCCCAGCACCGCCTACTTGATAATAGTCCATATTAGTACCAGTATTCATATCCCCAGTACCAACATTATTATTTTGCACAACTACATTAGCAACAGAAGCAGCAGCAGCAGCAGTGCCACTAAAACCTAGCGCAAGAGCAACTGCAGATGCTGTAGTTAATATATTGCGCTTATTAAAAATTTTATTCTCTTTATTTAGTGCTTTAAATTTTGACCCCATAAATTTTTTCTCCATAAGTTAAATTAGGTTAAATTAAAATCGCTAATCCAAATTGTTCGCATTTAAGATAGGCATTTAAATAAATAAATCAAAAAACAAAATCGTTAGACAACAAATTTATTTCAATGAACATTGTTGAGATTAAAGATTTACACTCATCAATCAAAAACAACACCATACTCAATTGCTTACATCAGTAACCAACGTATACGTATTATAATATTATGCAAGCAGAAATCTCAAGTAGAATTTTCAACAAAATGCAAGTTTAATGTATTTTTTCTGCAAAAATGACATAAAATAACATAAATGATGCAAATTTGCCACAAATCCTTTCAAGTGATAATTTAGGTTATAAATGCAGCTAATAATCTACTAACTGACTGCGCTTAGCTCTAAATGCTTGATAATTTCTATGTGGATTTCCTTGATATTTTTGTAATTTGTATCAATATTTTTTATTCTATAGGGGAAGCGTTTCTCAATTAAATGAAAAGCTTCTTGTATTTTTGCATAAAACTTAGCGTCTTTGAGATCAAAGCGATTAATTTCATGACGTTGACTAAGTCGCTTTAATGCGGCCTCAGGAGCAAGGTTAAGGAAAAATGTAATATCTGGCATAATATCTCCAATGAGATTCTTGTGCATGTCATATGTGGCTTTAATGCCAATATTGTTGTGATATCCTTGATAACAAGCTGTGGAATCTACAAATCTGTCGCAAATTACTGTGATTCCCTCATTTAAAGCTGGTAGTATAGTCTTTTGCACATGCTCATTTCGTGCAGCCATCACAAGCATTAACTCTGTCATTGGCAATAGATCATTATGTGATAAAATTAACTCACGTATATCTTCTGCAGTATTAACTCCACCTATCTCCCGTGTTAAAATTACCGGGATATTACTTGCTTTGAAATATTCATATAGTAATTTGCTTTGTGTAGATTTGCCACTACTCTCACCACCTTCAAATGTGATAAATTTTGCATATTTAATGTTCTTCATCTACTATACTAATATAATTTTCGCTATTCATTTCATTTAATCTAGATATAGTTCTTTTAAACTCCTTAGCTCTAAAATCTCCATCATATATTTTATCCAAATCATCTACAAGAGAGATAAATAGCAATATTTTATAGAAATATGCATTATCAATAAAATTAATGAACTTAATGAGTATGTTCCGATCTTCGATGTAATTCACATCTTCTAGAATGATTGTTTTAAAATAACGGCAAATATGCACATAATCTACATAACCTAAATCCTGCATAAATAACTCGTTGAAATTTGTCGCTAATATTTTATTATATGTTCTTTTGAAATGAACTTTGCGACCAAACACTGAGAGAGAATTGCTATATAGATTGTTATGAGTCAATAAAGTGATAACATGATCCATGCGCGCTTTATTATCTGCATCTGTGCCACGTACAATCCTATCGCGAATATCATTGCCAGATAATCTGTAATCTATATTAGAATTTAACTTGAGAACTTCAAAATGTTTGTACAATAAATCTATAAATGGCAAAAAAGATTCTCGTTGTAATCCATCGCTGTATAAATGCTTAGGTTCTAGGTTACTTGTGATAAATATAAAGACTTTTAACTGTATCAAGTTAGTTATAAATTCATTTATAATCATTGCGTCTGTAATATCATGAATTTCAAACTCATCCAAACAAATCAGCTTAGATTGCCTTGCATAGTCCTTTGCTAGTGTAGATATTAGTTTATTGCGAATATTGCTTCTTAAATTATGCATCTGATTGTGAATCTTTTGCATAAAATCTTGATAATGCAGTATTTGCTTGGATTTAGCAAATTTAGCGTAAAATGCTCTCATGATCATGGTTTTACCGCTTCCTATTGAGCCATATAAATAAATACCAGATGGATAGGTTTTTCTTGCAAATACTTTATTAAATATGCTTGTAGGTTTAGCGAGAAGATCGATGATATCCTCTAGTTGCGATAAAATCTTGGATTGAGATTCGCTAAGAAGTATAGTTTGATCAATGAATTGAAAAATACTCACTTTGATTAAAATTAAAAGTTAATCAATATCATTCGAATCATTATTCTTTGATTTATAAGCCTGATCTTGTAAGTACATCTTGATTGCTAAAGACAATTCTTCATCTAGAGTCTTATCTGCTAGCTTTTCTAAATGCGCATAAATCTCAACATATTGCAGCTTGCAATGTTCTATGAATATTTTTGCTATGCCTAATGAAGGGTTTTTCCTAAAAGCATTTTCTATAAGTTTTAAATCAATTGATTTATTGAGAGATGACTGCACCTGAGTATATATACGTATAGTTTCTAAATTCCCAGAATCAATATCAAGAGCAAGTTTGTTCAGATTTGCAGCTTCTTTTTTCTCTCCCTTTTGCGCTGCAATATTAGTAAATCGATTATAGTAGAGAATCATAGTGCTGTTAAATGCATAGAATTTCTTTAGATTAGTTCGTTGCAACTTGGATACTAAAAACGCAAATTTAACCCAGATATTGAGCTCTCCATATGCGCAAATTAAAATTTTCATTATCTCTATATCTGATTCGCAAGCATTGAAGGCTTTAGCGCCATACTCTTCTGATAAATTGTAATTACCTTGTTCGTGATATATTTTTGCCAATTGTTTGCATGCAAAGTAACTGTAGTCCTTTGAACTAACAAGTGGGACTAGATATCTAATACTCTCTTGAACTTCGCTAGCAGTCCCGGATAATACGATATTGTAAGCATCTTGATATTTGAGAATTTTCTTATCAAATTTACTAATATAGTTTCTAGCTAGATATCTATTATTAACAAGTAGAAGAGATAATGATTTGAGTAATATTGTGGTATTGTAGTTAGCATGCTTAGATTTTAAGGAAAATCCAATCTTAAATGGAACATTTATTATGCTGTAAAATATTCTCCAAATTATAGCAACACAAAGTCCGATAAAGACAATAAAGAGAGATATAATGAATACTGTTGAACTGATTATTAAGTCATAGCAGCTGATTGTAATAGGTGAATCATATTGCATTAATATGCCTATACCAAAGGAGACTGATAGTATTACAACAAATATAGATAAAATACGTAGCATAATAATGGTTATCGTAAAAATTGTGTCTGTAGCTCTTTAGAGTATAAAAAATCACTTAAAATATGCAAATTACTGACAATCTTTTTTTTAAGATTGTTTTTTTCTAATTGCGCCTCACTTATTCGTTCAATCTTAATAAACGATGCAATTAGTTTGTAATTAGCTGGAAAAATGACATGATTTTTTGTGACGCGATAACCTGAGTATAAATGCAGATCTTGAATAAGATCGATTACATCTGGCGGTAATTTAATTTTACGTAGCGCTGGTAAATATTCATTATAAGGCTTATCTTGCAAGAAATTATTAATGACATTGTAAGCACTGAATAAGTATTGACGATAGGCTGTAGTGGCTTTCTGATATTTATATTCATACTCATCATTATCAACGCATTGCTGATTTATTTTTTTGGAATCTTGAGCATCTACTAAATCTATATGATTTGCATTATTTCTATAAGGATCAAAATCCTTTGGTATTGAGCTTATACTATCAGCATTAATATATCCAAAACTCTCATCGGCAGATGATGTGTTTTGCTCAACCAATTGATGGTTTACATCACGATTTAAGCCATTATCTCGTGATTGATTATGTGAAATCGCTTGACTATGAACTACATCACGCATACTGCTTGAATTATAAAATATCATGAAAAAGGCTAGTATAATGAATGTTAGCAACAAGCATAGCGCTAACAAATTATATAGTTTTTTTTTAAAATAATTTTTCTGCATGTCGTATTAACAATTTAATCATCTCAGTTGCGCTGGGTTCATGACTACAAATAACATCATCAAACTCTCTCTTAGCTATATTAGCAACTTTTTCACTAATGGCAATTACTGATGTAGTTTTTAGTTGAGTTAAATTATAAATTTGAACAATGCGATTTAAAGATTTTGCTGTATTTTGAGAAAATAATAAGATGCAATTCATTCTTATATTGATCAGAAAATCATTCTGCTCAGCGCTTAACTCTTGAAGATATATTATTTTATAAATAATCTTTCTATGAATCATATTCGGTAATTCTTTGGTAATAATATCTCCAGAAAGATAGATAGAATTTCCATATAATTGCAAAGGAAGATGTTGCAATAATGCATTAACGTTTTGCGCTATGTATCGTACATTAATAATGCTAACTGCGCTTAAGATATTTGCAGATTCTACGCCTACAACCCATACATCGATACTGTTAGTATAGTTATCACATAAATCCAATAGAGCTGATGATAAAATCTTAGCAGCATGCTTACTGGTAATAATCAAATTCTGATAATTAGCGATGATACTAATACAATCAAATTTTAAATCATTGTATGAGATTAATGGTAAGGAAAATGTATTGCAGTTAAAACGCCATCGTTTTAACTCTTCTATTAATGCTTGATTTTCATTTGATGATCTTGTGAGCAAAATATTTTGCATATCAATCAACGCTTTCCGATCAAATTCCAATATTCTCGCTGTATTTGCTTTGTAATATCGGTTGTAAATTCAACATATTTTGATTTATGTTGGATTGATGTAACTGGCTGCACTTCTAAAGCAGTGCCGGTGATAAAACATTCCTCATAACTCCATAAATCCTCAACACTGACACGTACTTCTCTTACTTCTATGCCGATTTTTCTTGCAAGCTGTATCACGGTTTGCCTGGTAATTCCATTGAGAAAACTATCTGCAATTGGAGTGTATATACAACTGTCTTTAATGAAAAAGATATTGCTGACAGTGCATTCTGCGACATATCCCTGCCAATCAAGCATTAGAGCGTCATCCAACCCTTGTTTTTTAGCTTCAATTTTAGCAACTACAGGCATGTTATATTGACCAGTTGACTTGCATTGAGGAGGGGATGCATTTGGATGCGGTTTGCAATATCTACTAATATGCAATCTATATTCATTCATAATTGATCTTTCTGGAGATTTAACAGAAATAATCGCAATGTTTGTTGATAATGTTTTATTAAAAATATTCATTGATTCAGAGCCGCGCCAAATTAAAGGTCGGATGTATGCATTACTTATATTATTTGCCTTTAATATAGCACTGTGAGCGTCAATGATATCATTAAAGCTATATTGTAAATCTAAATGCATAGTTTTTGCAGAATCAATTAAGCGTTCAGTATGTTTTTCTAGAGCAAATATCTTACCATTATATGATTTTTCACCTTCAAATACTCCAGATGAATAATGCAAGCTGTGCGTTAGAATATTCACTTGAGTATTAGCAAACTCTTCTAAATCGCCATTAATCCAAATATAATTTTTTATTGTTTTTTGCTTGCAGTTATCATCGCTCATTGCATATAATGTGTTTTAGTAGAAAGTATATAGTTTAATATAATTAAAATTGTACATGCCTGATAAGAATATCTTGATAGTTGATGATGATATCAAAATACTCAGATTATTGAAACAATTTTTTGAACGCAATAGCATATCCGTAACAACTGCAATATCTTCTATGGATGCTGAACAATTACTAAAAGAGTTTAAATATGATTTGATGATTTTAGATGTAATGCTACCTAGTATTTCTGGTATAAAATTTGCAAAGATTTTACGAGATAATAACAATAATATTCCGATTGTTATATTATCCGCTTTATCGGAGCCAGAAGATATCAAGAAAGGTATAGATGCAGGCGCAAATGAATATTTAAGTAAATCATCAGATCCACAAGATTTGCTAGATTGTGTTAATAAATTAATTAATCCATCTGAAGATCAAGATGAACAAAATATTAGAAGGCTTGGCGATAATTATTACAATGTCAAAACCAAAAAATTTATACATGATAATCATAGGCAAGAGCAACTGACTGATATAGAAGCGAAATTATTTTTAGCTTTAATTAACGCAGATAGTAATGCCGTATCTAAGGATGATCTGATTAAACTCTTACCGCAAAAAAATAATCTCGCATTATCTATTGATTCTATAATTGATTCAATTCGAAATAAAATAGAAATTAATCCAGATAATCCTCAATATCTTAAAACAATAAATGATTCGGAATATGCGATTTATATATAAACTCATCCCAAAAACATTATTTTATAGGTTTACACTTATTATCACTTTGCCTATATTAATATGTCAATTATTCGCAATATTCCTATTTTATGATAGGCATTGGTATAATATTTCCAGATATACTAGTAATTTAATTTCAACTGAAATCAAACTGTTGATAGAAAATTACAATCTAAAGCGCCAAATTAATGATGAAGATTGGATAGCTGAAGGAAATGATGAAGAAGAAGCGTTCTTGAACCTATCTTATCGCATTGTGTCCAACAATAACTTACAAGGCAAGCAAAGCAAATTGAGCGAAGAGCTTAGAATATTCAAAAATACGCTAAATAAACAAATTAATTCAAATGCTATTATCAAGCTTGAAGATAAAAAGATAATTAAAATCTTCATTCCATTGGATAATGCAGATATTATGCAAATCACATTACCAGTAAAACTTCTTGTTAGTCCAACTACTTATATATTCGTTCTTTGGGTGATATTTTTGACTATCACAATATTAATCATTTCTTTATTGCTATTACGAAATCAAATTGGATCAATACTAAAATTGGTACGTGTAGCAGACTCATTTGGCAAAGGTCTTGATTCAGAAGCTTACCAACCATCTGGGGCGCAAGAAATTCGCTTAGCAGGTATAGCATTTTTAAAAATGAGAGAAAGAATTAACAAGCAAATTGCTAAAAGAACTCAGATGCTTGCAATGATATCTCATGATCTACGTACGCCTTTAACTCGCATGAAGCTTCAATTGGAGCTCATGAATCAAAATAATGAGATTAATGAATTAAAGCAGGACGTAAAGGCCATGGAATATATCACTGGAGCATATCTTGATTTTGCAAAGGGAGAAGGCGGAGAAGAGTTTGAGAAGGTAAATATCTATAATTGGCTCAAAGATCTGATTAATGCGCAATATAAACATGATAAAATCTTGATTTCTATTGACACTAATGAAGACGCAATGGTGGCAATAAAACCAAATGCGTTTAACCGTGCAATTACTAATATTATCAATAATGCAAAGGATTATGCAACTAAAATAGCTTTATCTATATATAGCTTGCATTACTCCAATCTTATTGCAATTGATATTGAGGATAACGGTGTTGGGATTAAAGATAAAGAAAAACAAAAGGTTTTTACTCCATTTTACAGAGGAGAAAAATCAAATAAATCTAATAATATTGGTTTAGGATTGGCAATTACAAAAGAAATTATTGCTGGTCATTATGGTGAAATTAAGTTAAAAAATAGTAATAATTTGGGCGGTTTATTAGTGCAAATCACACTGCCAAAATATAAAATCACTAAATAACCAAAAAATACATGATAAAACATAATATTAAGCATTTAGCGATAATATTAGATGGAAATGGTCGCTGGGCAAAAAAAAACAATAAATCAAGATATATAGGATATAAAAATGGAGCTCAAAATTTACACTCTCTTATTCCTACTATAATTGAAAATGACATTGAATATTTTACAGTATTTGCTTTTTCATCAGAAAATTGGCAACGACCTAAGAGGGAAATTATCTTGTTAATAAAATTACTGGAACAATATTTAATGCCAAATACGCTCGAAGAATTCATGAGCTATTCTATTAGATTAAAAGTCATTGGAAATCTAGAAAAGTTTAATACTAAAATTCAATCTCAAATAAAACATTTTATAAATAGTACTAAAAATAATAAGATTACATTATGTATAGCATTAAGTTATGGATCAAAAGAAGAAATCATACACGCATGTAGAACGATTGCTAATGACTTAGATAGCAACAGCATTAAAAATTTAACAGAAGATAATTTCAAGCAATATTTATACGATCCTGAGATGCCTGATGTAGATCTTTTGATTAGACCAGGAAATGTATTTAGAATCAGTAATTTTTTGCTTTGGCAATCAGCATATGCTGAATTATATTTTTCGGAAAAATACTGGCCAGATTTTAATAAAGAAGATTTAATTAAAGCAATTTATGAATATACATCAAGAAAGCGAACATTTGGAAAATAAAAAATCTACAAGCAATCTAAAACGCAGGATATTATCTTCATTGTTTATAGGGCCTATCTTTATTTTATCCATTTTATTTGCTCCAATTATATTTACGATCATTATGATCTGTGTATGCATTGCAATGTGTTCGGAATGGCACAAATTAGTGAAAAACTACTCAGAGTTAATATTGGGAGATATCCTGATATTATTCGCAACATTATCTCTTATACTTACCGAAATCTATTACAATCAGACTAATTTGTTATTGCTTTATTTCATAATGATTTGGTCTGTAGATACATTTGCAATGGTTGGTGGCAAGATGATAGGTGGGCCAAAATTAGCTCCAAAAATCAGTCCAAATAAGACATTTTCTGGCTTAATTTCTGGCATTGTTGGCGCGCTAGTGATAGTTAATATTGCAAAATATTTTTTGCCCTTGCAATACGAAGTTGAATTTAGTATGCTAAGCTTAATTATAGTTGGTTTATCTTTTGCTGAGCAATTGAGTGATCTTAGCGTGTCTTGCTTTAAACGTAAATATCGTGTAAAAGATACTGGTAATCTGATACCAGGACACGGTGGCGTGTTAGATAGATTCGATGGTATTATAATCACTGCCCCTATGTTACTAATAATAACAATAATTAGTCAAAATTTTTAATATGAATAAATATTTTGGACAATATAAAACTATAATAATTAATTTTATTATAGTTTTGATCTTGGCGTATTTTGTATATCATTCAGTTTATGGCCAAAAAGGAGTCTTATCATATTTTAAGCGCACAGCAGATCTTGAAAAATTAAATGAACAACTAACTGGGCTGCATTTTCAACGAGCTCAAATAGAGCATAAAGTTAACTTATTCAAATCTGGAGATAAAGATATCATAGACGAATATGCTCGTAAGATATTAAATTTAGCTAGTCCAGATGAACAAATATTTATTAAACAATAAAATAACAACACTATGAAAGCTAAACTTTTTCAAAATGATATACCGGATGATTTAAACATTGAAGGTAATTTAGCAATTGATACTGAAACAATGGGTTTAAATATAAAGCGAGATAGATTATGTTTATTACAAATGAGCGACGAAGACGGCAATGTGTACTTAGTGCAATTTGTTGATAAAAACTACTTAGCTCCAAACCTAACAAAATTGCTATTAGACAATCAAAGGAAAAAGATCTTTCACTTTGCTAGATTTGATATAGCTGTGATTAAGCATTATCTAAACATAGAATTAAAGAATATATTTTGCACTAAAATAGCATCTAGATTAGTACGCACTTACAGTGATTACCATGGCTTAAAAGATCTATGTCGAGAATTGTTGCAAATATCTATATCCAAAAATCAGCAATCTTCCAATTGGGGACAATCTCAACTAACTGAGGAGCAAATAAAATATGCTGCAAATGATGTGCTGTACCTGCATAAAATATGCGGCATATTATCTAATATGCTAATAGATCAGGATAAGATCGTGATATTTAAAGAAATATGTGATTTTCTAAGAGTAAGAATTAATCTAGATTTACTTGGATGGAGAGATGTAGATATTTTTGAGCATTAAAATATATTAAACTAACCAGAACTACGCATAAGGATTTAGGGCGCCTTCAAGTTAACTTGTTAGGTATGATTTAGTCTATTTTTCTACTTCTAGTTAAGTTACGAGCAATGCCGCTGCAGTATCATCCCAAATAGATTTAGCTTCTGTGAAATTAATGTGTCTTCCAACTTTAATAGCAAATATATTCTAACTTGGCCCATTATTGACAACGTCTTTTGAACGCCAGAAGGCGATTTAAATTTAATCAATATTTTTTCTTTTCTCCTAGTTGGTTGATGAGCATTTTCAACTCTATTATTCAGATGAATAGCTGATTTTTTTATCTCTGAGTTTTTGTAAAAATATGTCTAGCTCATAACCATCTGAATCAACAGCTCTCCATAGGATAAATTTTTCTTCATTGATTTTAATATTTATTTCATCTAAATTTCATTTATCACTGCATTTGTATTGTCTCTTTCTGATTATTTTGGCAAAATCATTGGCAAATTTTATACACTAACTACTAATTGTCTCATGGATAACTACTAACACCAGGACATAGTAATTGTTCTGAGATATCTCTATAACTTAGATTGAATCTATGATATAGCCATATTACTTGGGATATGATTGATTTAGGATAACAATATCTTTTTAGTGATTGCTCTATTGACATAATATAGTAATTTAGATTGAAATAGATACTGTAAAAAAAAGAAATAGCATCAAAAGATTCTATTAAATCTTTTATCTTTTGAGATTTATGAAAAGAAGCATTATCTATCACAACAATTTTACCAGATACAAGTTCTTTGATCTAACCAAGCTTCAAATAACATTGTATTACATGATCCATTAAATATCATTGGTATAATGGTCTTATTATTAACATATCCAGCAATAATATTAGTACGCTCATAATATTTCCCACTTTTTTACCAAAAAGTTTTTTATTTTTCTTTCCCTAACCTCTATTCCTACAAATAGTTAATTCTATACCACTTTCATCAATGTATACAAGTTTCTCAGCGGGAATATTTTTTATTAATTCCTTACGGTTTTCTTCATTTGCTTCCAGGTAGGTAAATTCTTTTTTTTATAGCTATATCCTAATTTTTTTAACCAATGACTTATTGTAAAAATACTCACTTTAAGTGCTTTGGATGCATCTTTTAGTGTCATGTTTTCATTAGATTCAACGTACTTTTTAAGAGCTTCTATATCAATTTTTCTTTTTGATCCACCTTGTCTATGCAAAGGTATAATAGATCCATCAACAAAAACGATATCTATTAGCGATTTTTTCATAGCTTGTAATTGATGTAATAAATGCCAAAAAAATCCGTTTTCACTCCATCTTTTATATCTGGTATATATTGTATGTCAATTGCCATAATCTCTTGGTAGATCTCTCCATGAGATTCCAGTTCTTAATATATATATATATAATATCCCACAAAAAAATATGTTCTCTAGATAGGTTTATTGTACTTAGTGCATTATCAAGTAATTTGCTGCTTTCTCTACAAAAGGGCGTGCCTTGTTTATCCTCTCTCTCGCCTTAAGCTTAGCCTATTAGCATAATTTTATGGAACTCAGCATCATAATTCAGCTTCCAATCCCATTACATCCAAGCTTTCCTCATACTGCATTTTTGCAGATGAAGAATGAATATAATTTTCAATTTCAGGACGCTCGGACATCATTTTATATAATGCAACATATTCTTGATTCGTTATAAATATTCCATTTTGATAATGATGCTCATTTAACACATCAAGAATTACTGGGTTGATTTTCTTAAATAGATTGCTATATTCGTTATCGTATCCAATTCCCGAATAGATAATCTGATAGATATTATCTATATTTATTGTATCAAATATTCTAGTTACAATTAATTCTAAAGAAAAGCCAGATTCATTGTTTTTGTTAGATCTATCATCGCTTAAGTCGAATAGCTCTGCATTTATCATAGGTAATGTATTTGCAATTCGAGTTATTACACCAAAAGGACAAGATGAATGGCGATGCAATATAAATTCTTGTTCATGATCTTCTAAATAAGCTGTTGCAGCCATGCCTATTTGCTCAATGAGTATCTTAATAGCATTATATTTACATTCATTATTAAAATCTATGCACGAGATTGACATCAAATTTGTATATAATAATTCCAACAACGAATGATTATTATTTAATTCTTTAATAAACATTTGCCTGTCATAATTACTATTATTAAATACTGCTTGCAACAGATTTTCTCTATCTTGACTCTCAATACCTTCAACAACATCAGCCCAAGTTAATATAATGGTATTTATCGGTAGAGATTCTACAAAATACTTAGAATTGATATAACATACGATTTTTTCTATGAGATGTCCTAATGAAATTTGTTTATCTAGTGTATAATTCCATAAAGTACCTGAATAATACTTCGGGTTATACTGACGATCAGAATCTAGCCACATATACTCATTTTCTAGTGCTAGATACACTATTTTTAGTAAATCCTTGCCTGATATGATTTTATCTGAATCTGATATAGGAATAGTAAAATGGCTTAATGATTCAGAATCCAAATTTATTAATGTCTGTATATAACTCATCAATAATTGACGTGCGTCAGAACAAGGAATATCTTGATGATTTGATAATATTTCTAATAATGTCAATACACTGTTATTACTAGCATGCGCCACTTCCTCTTTATGCACATTGTCAGAATCATCTAAAAAATCTTGCAACTCATTTCTGGCGAATTCAATTCCATGAGGCACGTATCCATGCTTTATTAACCAGTAAATCATACGATCATGATGCATGAAATAGGATGCAATCGTGATACCATTTTTATCTTCTGCGTTTATTGAAAATGGATATCTAGTATCATTTATGGATAATAAATATTTGGTAATTTTAGGATTGTGCATTGAACATGATGCGATTTGAAGTAAAATTTGATTAGCGTCATGAGCTCCAATTCCATTTGGATATATATAAAATAATCTATGCGCATTCATCCAATCAATATCTGTGCTAATCTTAATGTTATGATGTCTTACTATCTCAGCGATGTTGCGATATCCAATATAATTAATTTTATTATGCATTAAATTGAGTTTTACATCTTCAAATGTACTTAATGCTTGAGCTAGTCTTATCGCCCCAAAATTGGAAATGTTATTACCTTCCATATTTAAATGATGCAAACTACCAAAACTTCCAAGTATTTTAATTAAATAGTTAACCCCAGCGCTTCTAACGTTATTGTAAGATAGATCGAGATCCGTAATTTGCAGACAATGATTCCAGTTATTAACTAATGCACCTATTCCGGAATCACCAATATCATTACCTCCGAGAAATATCTGTGATAGATTAGGCCATTTGCTCAAGGATTCTGCTATTGATAAGGTAATAGGCGCTCCTAATTCATTATGATTTAAATCCAATTTTTGCAAATTATTGCATTGTGATAATTTTTCTATGAGAAATACACCAGTATCATAGTCAATGCCATTATGAGATAGCATTAAGCTAGATAAATGATGATCGTCCAGCGAAAGAGCTATAAGTTTGATTGCATAATTTCCAATATTGTTACGAGATAAATCGAGATGCTTTAATGATTTGCAGTTCTTCAAAATTGTTGCAATGGAAATAGCTCCATTGGCACCAATATTATTTTCAGACATTTTTAGAGTTTCAATTCGAGAAAAAGGTAGTGAATTAATTATAAATGAAGCTCCTTTTTCTCTTAACATATTTTTAGATAGATCAAGATCTGTGATTTTAGAATTCCCACTTTTGATAAACTTTCCTAAATGCTGAGCGCCATATTGAGCTATTAGATTATTAGATAAATCTAGATATTTGATATTAGACTTAGATAATGTTGATATTTGCTCTAAACTATCGGAGCATATTAAATTTTTTGATAAGTTAAGTGAAGTTAATTTATGCAAAGTCGGTAACATTTTGATTATTGCTTTTGTACCTTCTATGCCGATATAATTTTTTGATAAATTAAGAGTTGTAAGATTTTTGCATTTAGGCAAATATTCTGATAAAGTTTCAATAGATTCATAAGCAATTTTGCTGTCTATAAGTAATAATGTTTGCAACTTAGGTAATTTACTAATAGTGCTTAAAATTTTATTCATCTTCCCTAAATCTAGATTATTATCATGTATTTTAAAATAAGATAAATTTTTGCATCTGGCAATCACATTAACAACCTCAATCACATCAAAATTATTACTAATACATATTCTAGTCATTAGCTCTGCATTTGATTTAATTTTCTTAACATTATGCTATATCGATACTTTTTTTGACATATAATTTTAAATCTATTTATATCTATTAATTTAAATAATATGTTAATATTAATATTTATTAATAGAATTTTTTAATTTTTGAGTGATAAAAATTTATCATGTTACTTTTTGGCATATATAAATTAACTATAAATACAGCGAAGAGTAGGTGCTAGATTGAAGGGTTTTATCAGTTACTGATTAATCGTTATGATGAAAAAGAGCATTCCATGCTAATATCAATTGCCTGAGATGAATTTGTTAAACGTCCAATTGAAATAAAATCAATATTGCAATTAATAATATTCGGAATATTATCCAATGTAACCCCTCCGGACACATCAATTAAAGCAATTTTATTTATAATTTTAACAGCATGCTTGATTTGATCTATATTCATATTATCTAGCATAATAATATCTGGTTTTGCTTGAACAATGTCTGGTAATAATTCTAGATTATCACATTCCACTTCGATTTTAGTGTAATGTGGAGCACGTTTTTTAGCTTGTTTGATGAGATGTGAAACTTTATTGCCAGATAATGCTATGTGATTATCTTTAATAAGAATTGAGCTATCTAAGGCTAATCTATGATTATAACCTCCGCCGCACCTTACAGCATATTTTTGTAACATTCTTAAACCAGGAATAGTCTTACGAGTGTCGCAAATTTTTGCTTTTCCATTTGCAGCATCAACATATTTACGAGTCAGAGTTGCAATGCCGGATAAATGTTGTAAATAATTTAGCATCACACGCTCTAGCATTAGTATTTCTTTGGCATCTCCAATAATTTGGGCTATAATTTGCTTTTGTTTTATAGGAAAACCATCTTGTCTAAATAATTCATACTTTGCATTAGAGTATTTATTCAGAATATAACTTACGATCTCTACGCCGCATAAGACTCCATCTTCTTTTGCAATAATTTGAAACTCGCCTTTTACATCATCTTCTTGTAATAGTAATTTAGAGGTAATATCACATCCAATTCCTAAATCTTCTTGCAATGCATTGTCTATATATTGAGCTATTAAGTTAATGTTCATAAATTTAATCTATTAAGTGAATAAATAATTTATGTTGGTTTGCAAAATTTACAACCTCTTTAGCATCTAATATCATTACATGATTTTTATCAATAGCAACCCCACAATAATGATAATCAACTAAATATTGCATAGTATTAATTCCTATAGTTGGTATATCAAACCTAAGATCTTGAGATTTTTTAAAAGTTTTTACTAATACACCAGCTGGTTTACTATGTTTTATCAGATTTGAACATCTTGCAATCAATTGATCTGTACCCTCTGCAGCTTCAATGCCAATCACATAGCCATTAGATGTAATTACAGATTGACCTACGTCTAAATCTCCAATGGCATTTAATACGTTCATGCCAAGCTCGATATCAATGATATCTTGCTTGGAGGCTTTTATATTAGTATGAATCTTACACTCTGAAGAAGATAAAATTGACTCAGGAGAGATGACTTTAAATCCATGTTCTTCTATAAAATTTGCTACAACGTTTAGAGCTAAATCGTCACCCAAAAATTTATTCTTTAATATTTTAGCGATTAATATACTGGCTTTTGCATCTACTTTAATTGATTTAAAATTTGGTCGTGTAATTTTACCAGCAAGTACTAGATCTGTAACATGATTTTGTCGGAAATAGTTGATGATTGATCCCACCTCTCCTATCTTGAAGACATTATAATCAAAATCTTTGATTAACTCCAGATTTGTATCGCCTACAATAGCTGCAATTACACACTTCTTGCCATTATTTGCATTTTGTATTGCGATTTTGTTGGGTAGCGCACCATCGCCAGCAATAATACCTAACATTATATTAATCTTACTTTTTTACATACGGGCAAAATGATTGAACAGAATCTTGCTTAAGAAATTCAATTATTTGTTGTAATATTTGATTATTTGAATATTTTAAACGCAGTGATTCAAGGCGATCAGAAAAATAACCTTCGCCATGAAATATTTCTTCAAGTGTATTCAAAGCCTGTAGCGTATCATTTTTATCAAAATCTCTGCGCTTCATTCCAACTATATTCAATCCTTCTAATTTTGCTCTATCGTTAGATACAAGACCAAATGGAATGACATCATTAGCAACAGCTGACATACCACCTATCATAGCATTATGCCCTATTCTTACATATTGAAGCACGGCTGACATGCCTCCAATTAGAGTATAATTTCCAATTGTTACATGCCCTGCAAGATTGACATAATTTGCCAAAATTACATTATCTCCTATTATACAATCATGTGCTATATGCGACCCTATCATTAAAAGGCAATTATCGCCAATTTGAGTCAACATATTCCCCCCTTGTGTACCAGGATGAATTGTGACATATTCTCGAATAATATTATTGCTTCCTATCCTTAATTTGGATTCTTCGCCTTTATATTTTAAGTCCTGGGGACGATGTCCAATGGATGCAAATGGATATATAACAGTGTTATGGCCAATTGTAGTTCTTCCATCTATCGCTACATGAGACTTAAGCTCTACATTTTCTCCAAGATGCACATCTGGACCAATAACGCAAAATGGTCCGATTTTAACATTATCGCATATTACCGCTTCGTGGCTAACTGAGGATGTAAGATGTATTTGTGGTTCGTACACTAACTTATACCTTTTTTTTGTTTACCATAGCACTAAAACAACTCTCTGTTGCAACTAAATCATTAACTTTAGCAACGGCAGAAAACTTCCATATGGAATCTTTGTTGCTCATAATTCTGTTATGTAAGATAGTCGCAGTCATTTCCATTGTATCTCCTGGTCTAACTATCTTTCTGAATTTTGTTGATTCTATGGATAAAAATAGTACTTCTGTATTTGATTCTATATCTAAATCTTTTGCAATTAAAATAGCAGATAATTGTGCCATTGCCTCTATTATAAGCACGCCAGGCATTATAGGATTATCTGGAAAATGACCCATAAACTGAGGTTCATTGAAAGTTACATTTTTTACTCCAACAATGGATTTATCTGAATAAGATAACACTTTATCGACCAATAAAAATGGATATCGGTGCGGTAATAATCGCAGAATTTTCGTTATATCAATATCTGTAATACTTTGTTTATCATTCATACATTGCCTATCTATTTAGTTTCTATTTTTAGAATCTTTTACAAGATTTTTTAAAATAACTGTCTGTCTATGCCAATCCTTTATTGGAACCGCAGGATATCCGGCAACAATCTGGGATTCTTCAACTTCTTGTATTATCCCAGTCTTGGCTGCAATTTGAGCAAAATCATTGATTTTTATATGCCCAGAAACACCAACTTGCCCACCTAATTGACAATATCTGCCTATATCACTACTACCAGCAATGCCAACTTGAGCTACGACAACAGATCCAACTCCAATTTTAACATTATGCGCTATTTGGACAAGATTATCAATCCTACATCCGCTTTCTATGATAGTATTTTTTGTAGAACCGCGATCTACGGTACTGTTAGAGCCAATTTCAACATCGTCCCCTATTAATACTAATCCTATATGATAAATTCTATAATGTTTGCCAGTAGCTTTATCCGTGGCAAATCCAAAGCCATTTTGTCCTATACGCACTCCGGGTAAAGCTACAAAATCATTTCCTATTTGCGCATGGCTAATTGATGAATTAGATGCAATATTTGCTCTATGACCAATTATAACTGCCCTACCTATAAAGCTATTTGCTTGAATTGTGCAATTATCTCCGATTCGCACATGATCTTCGATAACTACATTATGACCAATATAGCAATTTTTACCAATCACTGCAGATGATGCAATAGATGCAGTTGATTCGATTTTATCTCTGTAAGAATATGGCCGATAGAATAGATCTATTAATCGAGTATATGATAAATACACATTATCACTCAATAAACCAACAGTATGATTGGGAAGTAATTGAGCATGCTTTGCATTCAATATGCAGGCTCTAGCTTTGATATTTTGTAAATCATTGATATATTTTATATTATGAAAGGCGCAGATCTCCTTGGATGTAGCATCTACTAAATCGTTAACACCATAAATCAAATCATTATTATGAGCGCTATTATATAATTCGCATTCTAAAGATTGAGCTATATCCGATATTGAATAAGGTCCAAGAACTTCATGAGTATTATGTTGCTGCGTCTGTTGTTTTGTCATTTAATTTACTGTTTTAATTTTAAAAAAACAATTTAAGATTATTATACACTCATAAGGCAAAAGTAGAGAATTATCTTATTCATTATTTTCTGAGCCAACAATATTTACAATTTTTCTTGGTATAACAATAACTTTGCTAATATGCATATTTTGTATATATTTTTGTATTTTAGGTAATTCTAATACTAATTTACGTAATTGATCGGAGTCATCTATGCTCTTGTGAAATTTATGAGTTGCACGTAGCTTGCCATTAACTTGAATAGCAATTACATAATGATCAGCGATAAGAAATCTTTCATCATATTTAGGCCATTCTTGTTTATATAATTTATTATCATTGCCAAGCATTTGGTTTACCTCTTCTGTAATATGTGGAATAAATGGGTTTAACATTCTGATTATAATGAAATAAACCTCTCTTGCTAAGTCTAAAGTTTTACTATCAATTGGATTTTGAGATATCACATCTGATAATTTATTGAATAATTCACGAATTCTAGCGATAGCTTTATTAAGTCTAAATTCTTCTATATCCAGAGTTACATGTTTTATAGTGAAGTGCATCAACTGCCTTAACTCTTCAATAGCGCTTGTATTTGATTCACATGCTGACTCTTGTACTTTAGAATTAAGCTCAGTGAACATAGTATCTAGTTTTTTTATAAAACGTAAACTACTATCTAGACCAGAATCCGACCATTCCATATCTTTTTCAGGTGGATTGTCAGACAATACAAACAAACGCACAGCATCAGCTCCGTATGTTTCTAACATTATTTGAGCATCTATCACATTCTTTTTAGATTTGCTCATTTTTTCTATTTTGCCTTTTTCTACAGGTAATTTACTGTCTTTCTCTATTAGCTTTCCATTGGCTTCTATTACATTTTCAGGATATACCCAGCTCCCATTTAAATCTTTGTATGTTACATGAAGCACCATGCCTTGAGTAAGTAAGTTTGTAAATGGCTCGCGCACGCTGATATAGCCAAGATCATTCATAGCTTTAGTAAAGAATCTTGCGTATAGTAAATGCATAATTGCATGCTCAACCCCTCCTATATACTGATCTACAGGTAAAAAATAATCGCAAATCTTTTTATCAACCATATCTATAGCATTTGGAGAGCAAAATCTAGCAAAATACCAAGAAGACTCAACAAAAGTATCAAAAGTATCTGTTTCACGAATAGCCTCTTTGCTGCACTTTGGGCAATTAATATATTTCCAGCTAGGATGATTTGCAAGAGGATTTCCAGGTTGCGTAAAATCTACATCATCTGGCAAAGTAATAGGCAAGTTTGCAATATCTTCCGGGACTATTCCACATTCACTGCAATGAATCATTGGAATTGGACATCCCCAAAACCTTTGTCTAGATACACCCCAATCTTTTAATTTATATTGAGTGTGAGCATATCCAGCTTTGATTTTTTCTAGTTCTGTTATTACTTTTGATTGCGCATCAATAATGCTTAAGCTATTTAAAAAATCAGAATTGATTAATATTCCATCTGTTTCTGTATATGGTATTTTAGCGTCTTGCTTGTCTATGACTTGTTTAATTGGAAAATTCATACCAACGGCAATTTCATAATCGCGCTCATCATGAGCCGGACAACCAAACAAAGCTCCTGTGCCATAATCTTGTGCTATAAAATTTGCAATAATGATTGGAATCCTAATGGATGAATCAAAAGGATGTATCGCATATAAACCTGTTAGTATCCCTTCTTTTTTAGATGAGCTAGTCTCATCTTGATTTGCATTAGCTTGTTTTAATTTTTCTATGAATGTTTTTATCTCTTCTGATTTATTGTCTAAAGTTTCAAGAATTTGATGATTATAAGCAACTGCCACAAAACTTACTCCAAATATTGTCTCTGGTCTAGTAGAAAAAACTTCTACAAATTCAGTTAAGCCTTCTACTGCAAATTTGATGTTTGCACCGCTGGATTTACCTATCCATTTTTTTTGCATAAGCTTAACATTGCTAGGCCATTGAGGCAGATAATCAAGAGAATCTAATAGCTCTTGAGTATAATGTGTTGTTTTTAAAAACCATTGTTTTAAAAAACGTTGTTCAACGACCGCTCCAGATCTCCAGCCTTTACCATCTACGACTTGTTCATTTGCTAGTACCGTTTGATCGACTGGATCCCAATTTATAGGAGATTCTTTTTGATATACAAGGCCTTTATTGTACATTTGGATAAAGAATTTTTGCTCATGTTTATAATAGTTGGGATCGCATGTAGAAAATTCCCTGGACCAATCGTAAGTCAAGCCTAGAGATTTTAACTGAACCCGCATATTATCGATATTCTGGTTTGTCCATTGTTTAGGATGAACCTTGTTTTCAATGGCTGCATTTTCCGCTGGCAAACCAAATGCATCCCAGCCAATTGGGTGTAATACATTAAAGCCGCACATTTGCTTAAATCTTGCTATCACATCCCCTATAGAATAATTTCTTAAATGTCCAACATGGATTTTACCAGAAGGATATGGAAACATTTCTAATACATAATATTTTGATTTATTAGAATTAGAGTCAGAAACAAATGCATTGTCCTGATGCCAAATTTGTTGCCATTTTTTTTGAATATCAATGATTCTATTCATAATTATTATAAATTACATTTTAATTAACGTGATTGTTTGAGGTATAAGTCTCTTGAATGTCTTAAAATTTTTTCTGCCATATTTTGCGCAATGGCTGCTGTGTCATTATTAGGAGGGTTGATATAAAAACTAGCAAGATTGTTGTTGATATTTCTTTCGAATACTCTCACGGTTAGTGATTCTGGGCTAATGACATCTCCGTCAATGATAATATCCATCTTTATAATTGATTTTGATTCTTCTGTTGGCATGTACCAATCAGTTAAAATAGAACCAGAAGCATAATCGATTGACGTTATTGGAATATTGTGCAGTATTTCTAATACTGATTCAAATATATATCTGTTTACTCTATGAGCAATTTGAAATTTAGTAGATTCATTTTTTAATCTTTCAGTTCTAAATACAATGCCTTCGTCTCCAAGCAATGAACCCATTTCCTCATTTTGCTTATCTTCTCTGCTTTGTGGAGCTTGATACCTAGCAAATGCAACGCTTGTTAAACAAAAAATGAAAAATATCAATAAGTAAGTCGTTTTGTTCATAATTGATTATTGTTTAATATTAAATCATCTAAGTAAGTAGATATTTTACCCTTGCAAAAGCGCTAGTTGTGACCCATTTGAATATACCCTGGCTGCTTTCTTTCGAATCTGACCATCTAAATATACTAAACACCCACCACTAGCATAAATTACAATAATATATTTTATTATATATGCAAGTATCAAATGAATAATAATTTAGAAATATATGGCTATATACACTTGAATAAAATAGAACAAGTGAGTATTATTCTTTTTAGTATAAAAAAATCAATTTACATAAGGTCATATATCAATTTAAAAATGTCTACGAAAGAAAATAGGCCAACTTCTCCACATCTTACTATCTATAAAATGCAAATTAGCTCTACCTTGTCTATCTTGCATCGCATTACAGGTGTTTTAATATTTGCTGGATTTGCATTAATTACATGGTGGTTTATTTTTTTTGTGTTTAATGATTTTTGCAATTGCTACTTCGGAGTATTCAATCACATAATTTCTAAATGTATTTTATTTTGCATCAGTTTTGCATATTTTTATCATTTTTGCACAGGAATCAGGCACTTAATATGGGATATGGGCAAATGCTTTTCAATT
Organism: Rickettsiaceae bacterium; assembly: GCA_045106955.1. Lineage (GTDB taxonomy): Bacteria > Pseudomonadota > Alphaproteobacteria > Rickettsiales > Rickettsiaceae. The sequence continues at coordinate 43,942 of JBGCFO010000018.1, forward strand.
CAGGAAGTTAATATTACTGGTTGGGTAGCTGTTATATGCGGAATTTGTCTTACGCTGATATTTTGGTTTATAATTTTATAATTAATATGAAAACTTTTACTACTAATTTATCAAAAATTAAAGGATCAAGAAAGAACCATAGCGGTGTTGTGCATTGGTTGCATCAGAGATTTTCTGCCATTTGTATTGCATTGATGACATTTTGGTTAATTTGCTTTATAAAATCTATTGCATACAAAGATGCGCTAAATTTTATTTCTATTGTTCAAAAACCATGGAATTTAATAGCATTAACTTTTACAGTTGTAATTGGTCTATATCATGGTATCATTGGGATGCGGGTTATATTAGAAGATTATATCAGCTGCATTTGCATTAGAAACGCAATAGTTACGCTATTATACATTTTTTATCTAGTTACAATAATTGCTTTTATATTTGCTTTATTTTATATGATGACTATATAAAATGATAATACTATGAACGTTTTATAATATTTTTGAATATGTCACATGCTTATAATGTAATTCACCATAAATTTGACGTTGTTATAGTTGGCGCTGGAGGCGCTGGCCTTAGAGCGGCTTTAGGGATGTCTAGCAAAGGATTAAGTACCGCTTGTATTAGCAAATTATTTCCAACTCGTAGCCACACGGTCGCAGCACAAGGTGGTGTTAGTGCAGCCCTTGGCAATATAGGAGAAGACGATTGGCGCTGGCACATGTACGATACCATAAAAGGTTCTGATTGGTTAGGGGACCAGGATGCAATTGAGTATATGTGTAAAAACGCAGCAGAGTCTATTATTGAACTTGAGCATTATGGGGTGCCATTTTCAAGAACAAAAGATGGTAAAATATATCAGCGTGCATTTGGTGGCATGACCACTCAATACGGGAAAGGTAAACCAGCGCAAAGGACTTGTGCCGCCGCTGATCGTACTGGTCATGCAATATTGCACACTCTGTACCAACAATCGTTAAAGTATAAGGCACGATTTTTTATTGAATATTTTGCAATTGATTTACTCATGGAAGGTGAAGAATGCCGAGGAGTAATGGCGTGGAATTTAAATGATGGTACTATGCATTGCTTTCATGCAAAAATGGTTGTAATTGCGACTGGCGGATATGGAAGAGCATATTTTTCTGCAACTTCAGCTCATACATGCACAGGTGATGGTGGCGGAATGTTAGCGCGCGCAGGATTTCAGATGCAGGATATGGAGTTTGTGCAATTTCATCCAACTGGCATATATGGCTCTGGATGCTTAATTACAGAAGGAGCAAGAGGAGAAGGTGGTTATTTAGTAAATTCTCAAGGCGAAAGATTTATGGAACGTTACGCCCCAGCTGCAAAAGATTTGGCCTCTAGAGATGTAGTTTCAAGGGCAATTACAATTGAAATTAGAGAAGGCAGAGGTGTAGGACCGAATAAGGATCACATATATCTACATTTAGATCATTTACCAAAAGAAATTCTTGATCAGAGGTTACCGGGCATTTCAGAAACTGCGAAAATTTTTGCAGGCGTTGATGTCACAAAAGAGCCAATCCCGATTTTGCCAACTGTGCATTATAATATGGGAGGTATACCAACGGATTACCATGGACAAGTTATACAATGGAAAAATGGCTCCAGCGTGGCTGTGCCAAATCTAATGGCCATCGGTGAAGCTGCTTGCGTTTCAGTGCATGGCGCAAACCGTTTAGGATCAAATTCATTGCTAGATTTAATAGTATTTGGACGAGCAGCTGCTAATAAAGCTTTAGAAATTATTGATAAAAATAAACCATGTCCAATTGTTTCTAAGGAGATTCAGGATAAATCCTTAGAAGAATTTGATAAAATACGTTATACAAATGGTAAGGTTGGAGTTGCATCTTTGAGGTTAAAAATGCAAAAAGCGATGCAGGAGCATGCTGCAGTTTTTAGAACCCAAGAAGTGCTAGACGAAGGCGTGAATATGATAGACAAGATATTCCAAGAGTATAATGACATCAAGATTAGCGATAGATCATTAATTTGGAATACAGATTTAATGGAGGCAATAGAGTTAAGAAATTTGTTGTATCAGGCTGTGATTACACTACATTCAGCTGCAAATCGCAAGGAAAGTAGAGGTGCCCATGCTAGAGAAGATTATCCAGATCGTAATGATAAAGAATGGATGAAACATAGTTTAGCTAAAATTGAAAAGGATAAAGTTAATATAGATTATAAACCAGTTACTTTAACCACTTTAACAGATGAAGTTGAATCTATCGCACCAGTTAAGAGAGTATATTAATTATGATAGTTTTTAAGAAAAAATACTAAGAATATGGTCGAATTCAGATTGCCAAAAAACTCAAGAATTACTGAGGGCAAAGTTTATGTTAATCTTGCTTCGCAGCAAAAGCCAAGGAAATTCAGGATTTATCGATATAATCCGGACTCAGAAGAGAATCCTCGTATTGATACTTATGAAATTGATTTAGACGATACTGGGCCAATGGTGCTCGACGCTATAATCAAGATCAAAGATGAAATGGATCCTACATTAGCTTTTCGTAGATCATGTAGAGAGGGTATTTGTGGCAGTTGTTCTATGAATATCGATGGAACAAATACTCTAGCTTGTATTAAGCCTATTGATGAAATTAAAGGTGATATTAAAATTTATCCATTGCCGCATATGAAAATAGTCAAAGATTTGATTTCTGATATGTCGTATTTTTATGCTCAATACTCTTTTATAGAGCCTTGGATAAAAAGTAATACTCCAATAACGAAGGATAAAGAAAGATTGCAGTCAATTGAAGACAGAGAAAAGCTTGATGGATTATATGAATGTATATTATGCGCTTGTTGCTCTACATCATGTCCAAGTTATTGGTGGAATTCAGAAAAATATTTAGGTCCAGCTGTATTATTACAAGCTTATAGATGGATTGCAGATTCTAGAGATGAGTACGCTAGCGAGCGACTAGAACAGTTAGATGATTCATTTAAACTATATCGCTGCCATACTATTATGAATTGTACAAAAGCTTGTCCAAAAGGATTAAATCCAGCTAAGGCTATAGCTAGCATCAAATCAACTTTAGCGCAGAATTAAAAAGACTTTGTAATCAGTTTCAGCCTATATAAAGGTGGAGATAGCAATCTCTATAAAAGGCAATCTTTAGAAATAGACTTTAGCCAACTTCTTAATTAAAAATCCTCTTGCTTTAACTATATTAGGATGTCAAAATGATACCTTGTTTACGCAATAAATTATTAGTATATGCAAGCATTATTAGAAAATCTAAACGAAAAACAATTAGATGCTGTGTTAAGCACCCAAGGACCAGTATTGATATTAGCAGGAGCTGGAACAGGTAAAACCACAGTTTTGACATGTAGAATCGCTAATATTTTATACAACAATTTAGCATATCCAAATAATATCTTGGCTGTAACATTTACTAATAAAGCCGCCAATGAAATGCACACTCGCATCAATAAAATGATTGATGCTCCTGGTCTAAATCTTGGCACATTTCATTCAATCGCTTCTCGTATATTACGCAGAGACATAGAATTACTACAAATAGGAGTGGATAAAAACTTCAGCATTGCTAATTATGATGATCAAGTAAAATTAACTCGTGATATCTTAAAAAAGCAGAATATCGATATCAAGCAATTCACGCCAAAATCGTTTTGTTCTATTATATCACGTTGGAAAGATCAAGGATTATTGCCAAGTGATATTACCCAAGCAGAGCATACTTCAGACATCAGAAGGATGGCTCATGAAGTATACAAAGAATATCAATGTAGATTGCATGAATCAAATGCTCTTGATTTTGGTGATTTATTATTATACAACAACCAGCTATTCAACAAGTGCAATGAAGTATTATTATACTATCAAAACAAATATCGGTACATACTAATAGATGAATACCAAGATACTAATGCTGTTCAGTATTCTTGGGTGAGAATGCTTTCTTTGATATCGAAAAATATTTGTTGCGTTGGAGATGATGATCAATCTATTTATAGCTGGAGAGGAGCAGAAATTAAGAATATTTTACGTTTTAGCCATGATTTTCCAGACGCAAAAATTATTACATTAGATCAAAATTACAGATCAAGCTCTACAATCTTAACAGCGGCTTCAGGTTTAATTAGTAACAACTCCAAGCGTCATGATAAATCTCTTTGGACAAAACGATCTGAAAATGAAAAAATTAAAATAGTGTCTTGCTTCAATGAGCAAGATGAAGCGAGGTTTATAGCAAATGAAATTCAAAAATTAACTAGATCTGGAAATTATAGTTTGGATAATATTGCTATTTTAGTACGATCAAGCTTTCAAACCAGAGCGTTTGAAGAGGTATTTATTAGCAATGCTTTGCCTTATAACATCATTGGCGGATTAAAGTTCTATGATCGCATGGAAATCAGAGATGTTCTTGCCTATATAAGACTCACTGTAAATAATAATGATAATTTAGCATTAGAAAGAATCATTAATACTCCAAAACGCTCTATCGGAACAGCGACAATTAATAAAATTAAAGAGTTTGCGTATAGCAGTGAAGTTTCTATTTTTCATGCAATAGAAAGAATGCTTGATTTCGGATTACTAAAAAATAAAAATTATCAATCTTTAAAAATATTTGTAGAAAATATATACAGATGGCAGAACAGTTACAAAACACAAAATCTAGCTGAGGTGACAAGAGCAATTTTAGAAGGATCTGGATATTTTGCAATGATCAAAAGTGATAATGATAGCGATTCTAGGTCAAGACTTGAAAATATAGAAGAAATGCTCAGGGTTATTGGAGGGTTTAGCAATATTACTGATTTTATCGAACATTCTAGTCTTGTAATGGATGAAGAATCTCAAGTGGTTAGCACGCGTGGGAATGTTCGCATTATGACATTTCATGCTGCTAAAGGATTAGAATTTGATTTAGTGTTTTTACCTGGATGGGAAGAAGGGGTATTTCCTCATTATAAAATTCTACAAGAAGAAAATCCAAAATCCCTAGAAGAGGAGCGAAGAATCGCGTATGTTGGAATTACTAGAGCTAAACGCGATTTATATATTAGCTTTGCAAAAAGTCGTAAAACATTTATGGATTTTCATGCATCACAAAAATCTAGATTCTTACTTGAAATTCCAGAGTCAATTTCTTATCAATTTTCTTCAAATAAGCAATTTATAAAATATAAGTAATTTAATACAGGTTATATTTAAGAAATATAAGTCACAGTAAAATAGTTTAAAAATTTAATACTTGGTTACTAACTTGACTATACAATATAGAGCGCATTAGAATAAAAATGTACTTTGTATTTATCAACTTTTAGTTGAATTATAAAAACATATAACAGTAAATTGATTAGATATGAGAGGCTTTGTTAGTTTAAATTTAATATCTTGTGTATTACTACTACTTACATCATGCAATTATTTTTATCCTACATTTCATAATCCAGATATTACATATATGAGTAAATGGCAGCGACAATCAAGCAATGAAGTTAGCAATTTACCGTATTTAACATGGTGGCAACTATTGCAATCAAATGAACTTAATGAATTAATAGATAACGCATTAAAGAATAATCAAAAATTAGAATTAGCTGCTCAAAATATTCAAATTGCACGTTCTCAATTATTGACAATAAAATTAAATTGGCTTCCAAAACTAAACTTACTTCTTGGTCATAGCAGTGGCAATAATGATTTATCTGTTGGGCAAATGTCTATACCATTGGAAGGCTTAGGTAGTTTTTTTGCTGCTATGCCAAGTTATACGATTAACTTATTTGCAAATTTCCAAAAACAAAAAATGGCTAATCATATAGTGAAGGCAACTTATGCAGAATTTTTAGGAGCCAGGTTGATAATTATAGCTCAAACCGTGCAAACTTATTTTGTTATTTTAGAACAAGAAAACAAGTTGAATGAGCTTAATAAACTAGAATCTAAACTCAAAGAACTTGTTGTGCTTTCTCAAAATATGGAAACTCATGGCATGTCCTCTTATCTGATTATCAATCAACTAGAAAGTGATCTATTATTATTAAAGGGACAAATTATTCTAACAAACAATAATATAACGAAAGCAAAAAACATACTGCGTTATTTGTTAGGCAAAGAACCTGGGGAATTAACTTTGCGTAGTAATTTTAGCCAAATTCAAGTAGATCAAATAATACCAGGGAATTTGCCAGTTAACGTTATTTCTGCCAGGCCAGATATTATTGCTGCAGAGCAAGCGCTAATAGCAACTAATAAATCTATAGGCCTTGCTTCTTCTGCTCTTTTGCCAGCTATCAGTCTAAGATTATTCTACGCATCGACCGATGATTTTCATCAGCATTTTCATAATCGATCATCATCTCTAATTTGGCTTCCATCTCCTGCAGTCTTAGGGATGATAAAACATGCAAAAGCATCATATAAAGCAGCGCTAATTAATTATATTGATATTGTAAACCAAGCCCTACATCAGACAAATAACGCATTAAATACTTATCAGGCATGGAAGGATAGTTATCAATATCTATTTCAATCTGTAGTAAAAATTACCGACAATGTCGAACTGCAAGAAGAAATGAAGAGCCGTGGAATTGTGAGCGAACGAATTGTTATACTAAATGAAATTGCACAAATAACATCAACTATTGAATTAAGTGACGCTAAATTGGCAGCTTTATTGGCCTTAACAAATGTGTATTTGGAGTTAGGCGGTGGATATATGCATAATATTGAAAATATAAAAATCAAGAAAGAGATTAAGTTAAATGACTAAAGAAAATATTAGACAATTTATAAAAAAATTAAATTTTGCAACCATAGTATTTTCATTAGGGGCTTTTATCGCCTTTAGTTACTTTTTAACTTATTTATTTACAGTCACGGATAATGCTTTTGTTGTCCAAAACATTACTCAAGTTTCAGCAAAAGTTGGAGGAGAGTTAGAAGAAATCTTTATTAAAAATGGCCAAAAAGTTAAAAAAGGAGATATTTTATTTAAAATAGATGATAAAACATATCGCTTAATATATGAAGGAGCTAGAGCACAGTACGAACAATCTCTTATAGGGCTTGATGTGCTAAAAAAACAAATTACAGCTTCAGAGTACGCATTAAAGGCAGTGCAAGCAAATTTAAAATTATTACAATATCAATATGAACAAAAAAGCCATGAAAATGTTTCAAAAGCGGTTCCACAAATAGAGTTAAAAGATTTGTCATTTGAAATTGAAGCTCAACAAAATAACGTTGAAGTTCTTGCTATCAAAGTTGAGACTGATAAGTTAATGCTAGATCAAGCAACGCAAGGCATTTTAACATTAAAAGCAACTATGGATCAGGCAGAAATTGCTCTTAATGATACAATTGTACACGCAGGAACAGATGGCATAGTACAAGACATGTTTTTAGGCTTGGGAACTGATATTTTGCCTAAGAAACCATTATTCGTGATATTAAACAAAGACACGATATATGTTCAAGCAAATTTTAATGAAACTGATCTTGCAAAAGTAAAAGAGGGAGATGAGGTATTAATTTTTCCAAGAACATATCTAGGAAAAAAAATATTTCATGGAGTAGTTGAATCATCATCTTGGGCCGTAGATCGTCAAAAAGATAATCCATTTAATGGCATGCAATTCATATTGACAGAAAATAAATGGCTATTATTGCCACAACGTATGCCAGTTATTATTAGGATTACAAATCCTTCTAAGAAATATCCATTACAGTCTGGCATGAGCGCTTATGTTTACATTAAGTAATTGGATAGATCGTTTTGATCCGTACTGGTATAGTAGACTGATATCAATTAAATTCACGTATGTAGGAATTGTTTTTTTTATAGTTAATGGATTTGTTTTTGCTCCAACTTTTCCTACTATGCCAATGTTAATTACAGGCGTTGGTATATTATTCATAGAACTACCGAAAATCAATGATTTTAAAACCAAGGATATTCTATATTTTATATATCTTGTTCTTGCTGTATTGACCATGAGTATTTTTAATCTTTTTAGCTATTTTTTATTAGGGTTTATTTTGGCAGCGCTTTGGTGCGGATATATTATGTATAGCACTTTTATCAAAAAACCAGAAATGCTCGAAGTTGTAAGTATAATTATTGTTCTTGCATTAATGTCCATTGAAGGACAAACTGTAACCGATTTATACTCTGTATATAATCAGGCGCTCTTTTATCTCGAATTTGGCCTTGCAGCATTTTGGGCTCATAAATTTTTTCCAAATTTATATAGCAACACCTACAGAAGCTCTATTCTAAGGCTATTGGAGACTAACCTTAGAATAGTTGAATCTGGTAGTTATGATGCTAACACAACAAGAATAATTAGTCAGCATTATTTTGCTATGTATAATGTTCTTCCTCTATTGCGTGCTAAAGAGTATGCTGTTTTTACAGTCAATTTTACAAACCAGTTAAATGAATTTCAATCATGGTTATTGCATGAAATTGATACAAAGAGTGACTCTATCGAATTTCTACCTTCTTTTTTTCATTCAATGATCATATCCGTTAAGCAGCTGGATCTAATTAACCAAGAAGATCATCTACCAAAGGAAATTAATAAATTGATTAAAAATTGGAATGATTTATGCAAGAGAATTTAGTAAAAGTCCGTATAATACAGATTTGTATCTTGCTAGCAGTTTCATTATTTTTATATCAATTCACACAATGGGATCATTCACTTTGGATTCCAATTTCAGTGATGGCAATTGCTGGGCCATTTTTACCTGGTCTTACGATTAATAAGGCCTATCAAAGATTATATGGTACAACGGCTGGATTGTTAATTAGTATTATAATCATGTTTATACTTAGATATAATCATAATATGATCTGCATATTTGCTGTGATTTCTATCTATTTCGTGGCGTTTTCACTGCTAAAAGAGTATAAATATTTTATTATGATGGTTACTATAATTATATGTATTAACTATAATTATATGAACATCCCATTCTTATATTATGATCAAACATATTTTTTGGTAACTAGAGGCGTAGGAGTGTTTGTTGGGATTTGCGTATTTCTCTTTTTTGAATATTTTATTTATAAAAATAACTACACTATAAAAATCGCAAAAGCAAGTTACATAAAGTACTCAAAGATTTTGAAAGAGACGATTGCAAAAATTTCAGATTTAAGCAAACAAGATAAAGCCTTAACATTTGAGCAGATTAATCAATATATTCTCTTGTTGAATACAAAATTAACTGAACTAGAAAATTTAAGCTCAAGTTTTAACCATAATGTTAAGCATCAATCTATTAGTATGCATCATGCTGAATATCTACAAAAACGTTATAAGTATGCAATATTAATATTATATAAAAATAGCTACAGACTCTGCCAGGATAAAAACTTCGATATTTCTCATCTATTATCCTTAGATTCTGCCTACACTCATTAGTATAGATAATACTTGTGATATAATTAATATTCAAAGTATTAATTATATAATTATTTTTTAATTATTAATTGATTCTTATATTAAATAATGGCAATATTTAAGTTAATAATTTTATTTGATAATGAGTAATTGATGAATAATGCGCCTTCTAATCAGCTAAGCTTGTTTGGGTTTTTGATGATTACATCATCCATGGTAGTGAGTCTTTATACTTACCCGACATTTGCAACTTCTGGATTTGCAGCGGTATTTTTTCTATTCGCAGCAGGATTTCTTTGGTTTATTCCTGTATGTTTAGTTGCCGCTGAATTAGGAACTGGTGGCAATGGCTGGTCAGATTCTGGGGTTTTTAGCTGGGGCAAGGCCGCATTTGGCCCTAGATGGGGTTTTTGCATGATATTTTCTCAATGGTTTGAGATCCTTCTTGGATTTATACCAATGTTATATTTTGTATCAAATGGCTTAGGATATACATTTGATATAGCTGATTTTCAAAATCCAACTTTGATTCAGTTAATTTTAACTCTAGTTATATTTTGGGGAATTACTTTTGCAAACTTCTTTGGCACAAAAGTTACTAAATTTATCGCTACATACTCATTTTTTATCGGAATAGTTTTTCCTATGATCGTATTAATCATTTTGGGAATTCTTTATATTCTCGATGGAAATTCAATACAGATTAAATTTACTGAGAGCAAGTTTTTCCCAAATTTTAGTACAATTACATCACTAGTAGTGCTAGTATCTTTCGTACTTTCTTATATGGGAGCTGAGGCTTCAGCAGTGCATGTAAATAGCTTAAAAAACCCTGGTAGAGATTACCCTTTAGCAACTTTGATATTAGTTATAATGACTATTATCATTGGTTCTTCGACGTCCCTTACAATTGCTATGATTATCCCTCATGACAAAATCTCTCTTAGCGCAGGAATTTTTGAAGCATTTAAATTTTTATTTGAATATCATAATATAATGTGGTTGTTTTATCCATTTGCATTTATTGTATCCATAAGTGCAATTGGTAAAATTTCCTCTTGGATTAATGGCCCTGTAAATGGCATGAAATCTACGGCTAAACTTGGTATTATCCCTGAGTATTTTGCTAAAATCAATTCTCATGAAATGCCTGTGCGACTTATTGTATTACAAGGTGCAATAGTATCATTCTGGCTTGCCTTGGTTACAAGCGCTGGCGTCTTAACTCATAGTGAGGATATGGCGTTCTTTACAGCAATGACCTTGACAGTGATTATATATCTTACAATGTATATGTTACTATTTGCAAGCTACATATATCTTAAAATTACAGTTCCACATTCAGTAAATCCAAGAAAATTTAATATGCCTAGCTCTGTTGGTATTTCCTTAAGTGCAATTGGCTTATTATCTACCTTTATCGCTTTCTGCGTATCATTTGCGCGCCCTAGCACTGTTAAGAAAGAAGTATATACAGACTATCTTGTAGCTTTAATAGTATGTTATGTCATAACAATGATTATCCCGCATGTTATTTACAGTATTAGTAAATTTCATAAGCAGAAATCTTAGGCTTTAACTATAAATTAAATTATAGCAAGTAATATTTTATTCATTAAACTTGTTTGATGAATATTTTAAATGTATATTGCTACATGAAACCATATATGGTATCAATAGTTACTATAACTAAGCTTAAGATTAAAAAAACTATATTACTGAATTAATTATGTCGATTATATCAAACAGACTTAAATCTATAAAACCTTCTCCAACCCTAAGTGTGGTACAGGCTGCAAATGAAATCAAAGCTAAAGGGATTGATATTATCTCTCTTGGTGCTGGTGAACCAGATTTTGACACTTCAAAAAATATTAAAAATGCAGCGATAGATGCTATAAATGCTGGGCATACTAAATATACAAATGTTAATGGAACAAGTGAATTAATAAAAGCGATTCAAAATAAATTCAAAAGAGAGAATAATATAGAATATAATGCTAATGAAATTATAGTTAGTACTGGAGCAAAACAAGTTATTTATAATTTATTTATGGCTTCAATTAATAATGGAGATGAGGTTATCATTCCAGCTCCTTATTGGGTATCATACCCAGATGTAGTTTTATTAGCTGGCGGTGTTCCAATGATTGTGCAATGCCCTGTTTCGCAAAATTTTAAACTTACCAAAGAGATATTAAGCAATGCCATTACGCCTCGCACTAAATGGTTGATCTTGAATTCTCCTAGTAATCCGACTGGAGCTGCATATTTATTGCATGAACTTAATGATATTGCGCAAGTATTACGTCAAAATCCTCATGTGCATGTTATGTCGGATGATATTTATGAACATATTATATTTGATGGATTTAAATTTCATACTATTGCAGAAATTGCTCCTGATTTAAAAGATAGGATATTTACTATTAATGGCGTTTCTAAGGCTTATGCAATGACCGGATGGCGCATTGGCTATGGGGCTGGATCTAGTGATTTGATTAAAGCAATGTCGATGATACAATCTCAAAGTACATCTAACGCATGTTCGATAAGTCAAATGGCTGCTATAGAAGCAATTAATGGAAATCAAGATTTTATTATAGCTAATGCAATAACATTTCAGAAAAGACGGGATCTCGCTTTATCAATACTCAATGACATTCCTGGAATTACCTGTTATAAACCAGAGGGTGCGTTTTATCTTTTTCCGAAATGTAAAGATTTATTTGGCAGAGTTACTCCATCTGGCAATAAAATTGCCAATAGTAATGACCTTGCTAAATATTTATTAGAATATGCAAATGTTGCAGTTGTACCTGGCGTTGCATTTGGCCTTGAAGGGCATTTCCGTATTTCATATGCAACATCGCTGGACATTATTGAAGAATCTTGTAGACGAATTTCAAAAGCTTGTAGTCAATTAAAGCGTGATTAAGAAATATTTTAAAAATCTTTTAAATAACGACAAATCAATATTGCCGAATATATTATTGGGCATATTGATCTTATATTTAAAATTTGTATATTTTACATCTCGTTGGAATTATATTTTTTCAGATAGGTATAGCAAGGGAGATTTTCAGAATGCCCAAGGAACTGCTATTGTTTTTTGGCATGATGTTCTAGCTTTTGCTTCAATATTGCTCAAATTACAACCAAATACAGTTGCCCTCGTCTCTCCCCATAGTGATGGTAAAATTATCAATAAAGTTGTCACTGGTTTTGGCTGTGGGACGATCGAAGGATCTACCAATAAAAATGCAATGGCTTCGGTTAGGCAGATTATTAGAATTTTGAAATCTGGTACAAATCTTGCAATTACTCCAGATGGTCCAAGGGGTCCCGCGCATCAAGTGAATAGCAACATCACTCAAATAGTAAAAAAGTATAATTTTAAAATAATTGCAGTATCTTTTGTCAGCACTAGATATTTTCGATTAAAAAGCTGGGACAAAATGATGATTCCATTGCCTTTTTCATGTATTACAGTTCAATTTAGCGATCTTATAAAATTCTCAGATGATAAAGATAAAGCTCATAATGATCAAATGTTGCTTAATGCATTAACGCCTTTTAAGTAATATACTGCTCAACATAAGGCCATCACTGCAATACTTGTTACGAATGATGATGATTCTATCCTTAATTAAATATAATATTTTAGTTTAACATTAAATTCTGCGCCGAATATAAAAATAATGTTAATAATATAAAAGAAAATTAGAGTTACAATAACACTTCCTACTGAGCCATAAACTACATTTAATTGATTATAATACATTAAATATTTTGAAAATAAATATCCAGTAATTATCCATGCAAATACAGTTATTAAAGTTCCAGGTATAATTTCTATGAATTTAATTTTGATACTAGGAATGATATAGTAGAAAGTTGATACACTAAAAAATAATATCACAAAGGTAAATATATGCCTAGAAAAATACAAAAGCCATTCATAACCATCAATTAACTCTAAAATTGCTGGTACCTTTTTGAGTATTATGGGAACTACAAATAATATAAGCATTGAAAAACTAATGACGCAGCTGATAATAAAAAATTGCAATATACTAAGCATTCTACGCCAAATATATGCCGGAGGAGAAGTGATATGATATGCGCGATTTAATATTGTTTTCATGCATTCTACGAATGACGACGCCGTCCATACGCTGCCAACTATAGCTAAAGTTAAAAGGCTTTGAGGAGGTGATTGAGTGAGCTCATCAGCTCTTACTCTGATAACTTCTGTAGTATTATATGGCATATTATTGACCAAAAAATCAACAAATTGCTTGCCAAGATCTGAGGCTCCAATGAAACTTGTTAACGCCAAGAAGAACACTAAAAATGGGAATACAGATAATAATACCATAAATGACATATACCCAGCATGTTCAATGCCATCGTGATCTATAGTTTGTATTATAGCGTCATAAATACAGTTTGATATCTTTGTTATCCAGCTCATTATGAGATAATTATTTATTGATTTATTTGTTCTTGTTCAAAATATTCTCCGAGATATACTTGGCGTACTTTTTCGTGATTAATAATATCAGATTTACTGCCTTCTATTAATATTTTACCATCATATACTACATATCCACGATCTATCATATCTAATGCATCTCTTACATTATGATCTGTAACTAGCAAGCCAATATTAAAATTATCTTTTAAATGTATTAGCATGTCTTTGATTTCATTAATCGTTAATGGATCAATACCGGCTAATGGCTCATCTAACATAATAAATTTTGGATTTACAGCCAATGCTCTAGCAATTTCTAACCTACGCCTTTCACCGCCTGAAAGGTTTAATGCTGATGAATGTTTTAGATGCGTGATAGAAAATTTAGAAAGTAATTGCTCAGCTCGTTCTTCTACGTCTTTGTTATTCTTGTATACTAATTCTAAAACTGCTTTTAAATTATCATATACAGATAAACCTCGAAAAATAGATGGCTCTTGAGGTAAATAGCAAATACCCATTTTTGCTCTTATATGAATAGGCAATCTCGTGATATCTGTATCATTGAACATAATTTGCCCTTTGTCTGGATTAGTAAGTCCAATAATAGTATTAAAGCATGTAGTTTTACCAGCGCCGTTTGGTCCAAATAAACCTACGATTTCACCTTGAGATAAATGCAATGAGATATCTTGTAATACGATTTTTTTATTATAGTACTTTGAAATATGAATTGCTGATAATTTATTATTCATTGAAGCTTGATTATATTAATAAAATTGTCATTTTAAATAAATTTTAGCCTTTTTAATTATAAATTCATAGATCTTTTTCTCTGTTCAAGATATTCATTATTCGAGCTAATAGTCTATATGTTTACAAAGATGGCCTTATTAAAAAATTTTGTTATCAGAACTAATAGACGGATAATAGGATAAAGAATTGGTTTTTAATATCTGGTTATCCTTAGATAATAATACATCCCCTGATACTTGTAATTTCTTTTCAAATACATTGTATTGAGCACTGTTTGCAATTAAGGTAAAATTATTCTCTTTATCTTGAGCAAAAAATTTATTTGGAATCAGTATTTTATCTATTTTGATATCTTTTATTGATTGATTTGCATCGTACACCACTTTGATGCTAGTAGTTTTAAGAGTTAAATTCCCGATATTAGCTATGACATTTCCTGTAAAATGAGCTATATGCTCCACATTATTTATAGTTAAGTCATCAGAATCGATATATATATCTTTGTATGATAAATCAGCATGCGCTTGAGGCATAAACAATATAATACATAATATATATCTGATAATTTTAATCATATTTGTTATGTTAATTCATTGTTTTAAAGTTTGAAACATCAATTTTAGTTTTTACATTGCCCTTGAATTTAATGATATCAGTATTCTGTATAATTTCTAATTTATCAGATACAATATCGCTATTATTCAATTTTACTGATACTCCATGATTGCTGTAAATATTATTATTAATTAAATCTATAGCAAGCTCTTTTGAGTTAATCATAGCATTTTTCATACTTAATTGCACAAATTCTTGTAACATTATAAGATTGGTGGAATCGTTGATAATGCCTTTATTGGCTTTTAATAATAAAGGTTCTGATTGCAACTGATATTGACCATTGATATCATCTAATTTATAAATATTATCGTTAATTTTTATTGCTGACTTAGCATTTACATTGTAGTATCTTGAGCCCTTATCAAAACCGCTAAAATTTGAATTATTAATTACTATATTAGAATTATTATTATGCTTATTATCAAGAATCTTCTTGTCAGTATCCAATGTATTTAATTTTTCTACGTTATTTGGTTGCAAGAATAAAAAACTATATGAGAAGAACATTATACATACAATGATCAATGCAGATATTATTTTTAATGCTAATACTAAAGCTCTATAATTTATAATGATCTTCATATCAAGATATATGTTATTTTATTTCAAGATTTGTGATTAGAGAAGGCATTACGACCAATCCATCCTCCTGGATGGTAAGTATGAAAATCATTTTTCTTGAAATTTTTTGCCTCTTGTAACGCAATAGATATTGCATCGCCTATGGATAGAGCAAGTAGCACAGATGTCGTTGGCGCTCCAATTGATGATGCTTCTTGGGTTTGTGGAATGTTTAGCAAAAAATCAGATTGATCAGCTAGGATCGAGACGGGATTCATAGTAATGATTGCAGTTTTAATATTAAATTTTCGACAGTAATGTAATATGCTAAGCAATTCTTGAGTCTCACCGGAGTTAGAGATCATGATAACCATATCTTTGCTAGTTATCATTCCTAAATCCCCGTGACTAGCCTCTGTTGGATGCACATAAAAAGCAATTGTACCAGTTGAAGATAAGCTTTTGCTGATTTTTTGCGCCGCATAACCGCTCTTTCCTAAGCCGGTCATAATTACACTACCTTCAAGTTGTAAAATATAATCGATAACTTCATCAAAACTTTTAGGAATATTTTTTGATAAGATTTGAAGTGCATTAGATTCTTCTTGAATCACTCTTTTGGCTATTTCTATGTGTTTCATGATACTTAATTATAAATGATATTTTTAAAAGCCCATCGATAAAAATTTGCTTTAAATGGAGTTTAATCATTTTGATTGTAAATTCATAGATCTTTTTAAAAATAAACTAAATGGCGTAGTAAATTTTTTGTACCATAGACCTAATTGCATTTCATAATTTAATTTACATAACATTGAGTTTTAAACATATTTGAACATCATTGAAGAAATTGCGCCGAGCTCTCCCAATTATTTCTAACTTTTATAAATAGAAATAAATGTATTTTAATTCCGAGCACTTCTTCGATTTCTTTGCGAGATTTTAAACCAATATGTTTAATCGAAATACCTCTTTTACCTAAAATCATCATTTTATAATTCTCTCTTGAAACTACAATGATTTGATTAATTTTAACAGAACCATCTGCTAATTCTTCCCATAGCTCATTATGCACAGTAAGATTATATGGCAATTCTTGGTGCGTATTTAAAAACAATTGCTTCCTTGTTATTTCTGACGCTAAGAACTTCATAGGCAGATTGGTAATAGCATTTTCATCATAAAGCCACGGTGAATTCTTTGCGCAACTCAATATATAGTCTAACAATTCATCTAATCCATAACCATGTGTCGCAGAGATTTTAAAGATGTTTGAGTTATGATACTTAGACAGTATATATTCTTCGATATTTTTTATAGATTTTGAATTTAAATCAATTTTATTGAGCAAAAATACTGGATTTACATGTTGATTAATACGTTCTAAGATTTTTATTGTTTCATGATTTAAGGCTTCTGAAGAATCAATAATCACCATCGCTATATCCGTTGAATGTAAGCTAGACCAAGCGCATCTGACCATTGCTCTTTCTAATGTTTTTTTTGGCTCAAATATCCCAGGCGTATCTAAAATGATTACCTGGGTGTTTTTTATATTAACAACTCCAGTAATTATAGATCTAGTAGTTTGTACTTTATGAGTAACTATAGATAATGTATGGCCAATAATATTATTTAACAAAGAAGATTTACCTGCATTTGGCTTACCAACAATACACATTGATAAGAGTTTTTGAGTAATAGAATGTTTTGTATTAACTTGTTGACTCATTCTTGGCTTGTTATTTATTTAATATGTCATTTTACAAATAACGACTTCAAATAATTACCCGTTATACTTTCTTTGTGCTTTATAATATCTTGCACTTGACCCGCAAATAATATACGCCCTCCTTTGTTACCACCATCTGGCCCAATATCAATTATATAATCACTGGTTTTGATTACATCTAGGTTATGCTCTATCACCACTACGGTATTTCCTAAGTCTACAAGTCGGTGCAACACTCCTAATAGCTTGTTAATATCATCAATATGCAAACCAGTAGTTGGCTCATCTAAAATATACAACGTTTTCCCGGTCGAGCGTTTTGATAATTCTTTTGCTAGCTTAATCCTTTGAGCCTCTCCTCCAGATAAGGTAGTTGCGGATTGTCCTATTTTCATATAACCAAGGCCAACTTCTTGCAATGTATGTACTTTTTCATATATTGATTGTATCGATTCAAAAAATAATAAAGAATCATCTACTGTCATGTTTAGCACATCTGAGATAGATTTTCCCTTGTATCGTATTTCTAATGTTTCTTGATTATATCGATGGCCATTGCACGAATCACATATTACATACATGTCAGGTAAAAAATGCATCTCAATTTTGATTAATCCATCCCCTTGGCATGATTCACATCTACCGCCTTTAACGTTAAATGAAAACCTGCCAACTTTATAACCTCTAGCTTTCGAATCTGGTAGATCTGCAAACCAATCCCTAATTAATGTAAACATACCAACATATGTTGCCGGATTTGATCTAGGAGTACGACCTATAGGCGATTGATCGATATTAATAACTTTATCAATATATTCTAATCCATCAATTGAATCATAAATGCCTGGAAAAGTTTTTGCTTGCGGCTCTGTATGTCTTAATGCGACTTTATATAAAGTATCAATAATCAAGGTAGATTTACCACTTCCTGATACTCCTGTAATAGATGTAAAAGTACCGAGTGGGATTTTTAGATTTATATTCTTTAAATTATTAGATCTAGCTCCGTAGAGTTGTATAGATTTATGTTTTGATATAGGGCGAATTTTATCTGGTATTGGTATAGTTTTTTTACCGCTCAAATATTGAGCTGTAATACTTTCTTTTGATCTAAGAATATGTTGAATACTGCCATAAGCAATAATTTTACCGCCATTAATGCCAGCGCCTGGACCAACATCTATAATGTAATCAGCTGCTAACATTGTTTCATCATCATGCTCTACTACTAATACGGTATTGCCTAATTTCTTAAGATGAAGCAATGTATTGATTAGTTTTGCATTATCTCTTTTATGCAAACCAATAGAAGGCTCATCTAATACATATAAGACACCGCTTAGACCCGAGCCAATCTGAGATGCAAGCCTAATACGTTGACTCTCTCCGCCAGATAAAGCGCCAGATTCTCTTGATAAGGTCAAATAATCCAAACCAACATTGATCAAGAAGGTTAATCTTTCGACAATTTCCTTGATAACTGGTCTAGCAATAATTTGTGATTTTTCTGATAATTGACTTTCTAAATTAGAAAACCATTCTTTCGCTTGCGTAATCGTCATATTTGAAACTTGACCTATATGCAAGCCCAATATTTTAATGCATAATGACTCATTTTTGAGTCTATAGCCATTGCATTTTGAACAATTATAGGCAGATTGATATTTAGCAAGATCCTCTTTTATTGAGTTTGAATCTGTTTTTTTGTATTTTTCTTCTAAACTTTTTATAATACCAACAAATCGTTGATTTACAGAACGATATTGAGAACCATCATAATGTTGAAAACACACTACTTCATCACCAGATCCATATAGCAGAATTTGCTTTATATTATCTGGTAAATCGGCAAATTTTGCATGTAAATCAAACTTATAGTGCTGAGCTAATGAAGACATCACATCAAGAAATAATTTTGATAAAGATTTGCCCCAAGGCGCAATAGCACCTTCTTTGATAGTTAGGTTTTCATCTTGTATGATTAATTTTGGATCAAATAAATTTTCTATCCCTAAACCTTCACAATAATTGCACGCGCCAAATGGATTATTAAAAGAAAAAATTCGTGGCTCTATTTTTTCTATTTGAAAACCAGAAATCGGGCATGCATATCTTTCTGAAAGCAATATTCTATTATTTTCTGGCATTTTATAATCTGAGCCTTCTGGTAACTCCAAAATTTCTACATAAATTACACCATCGGAAAATTTTAATGCAGTTTCAACGCTATCTGCCAAGCGATTTCCAAGTTCATCACTTAATACTATTCTATCTACAATAACCTCAATATTATGTTTTTTATTTTTTTCTATCTGGGGTAAATTATCGATATCATACTGCTGACCATCTATAATAACTTTTTGAAAACCATGTTTTTTTAAATGTATTAAGTCATTTCTAAATTCACCCTTTTGACCTCTGGCAATAGAAATTAATATATATATTTTTGATTCATTGGGAATTTTACGTATCATCTTTACCATATCTGAAGGAGATTGCCTTTCAATTGGATTACCAGTTGCTGGAGAATATGGTATTCCCACCCTTGCATATAAAAGCCTAATATAATCATAAATTTCTGTAATAGTACCAACTGTTGATCTAGGATTTTTAGATGTAGTTTTTTGATTTATTGCAATGGCTGGGGATAAACCAGTAATTGAATCTACTTTTGGCTTATTCCTTAAATGCAAAAATTGCCTTGCATATACAGACAGGCTTTCTATATATCTTCTTTGCCCTTCTGCATATATAGTATCAAAAGCTAGAGATGATTTGCCAGAGCCGCTAAGACCAGTAATGACAACTAATTTATTGCGTGGTATATCTACATTTACATTTTGCAAATTATGTTCTTTCGCCCCACGTACTTTGATGTATTGCTGCTCTTGTGTCATTTAATGATAAAAATTAATTAATTAATGAATAAAAATTGTAGCATTATAATTCATTTTGTCATATGATTTCAATATCATTTTATTAATAAGGGATTTTATTAAGTGTCAGGAAGTTTAAATAAAGTTATGCTAATTGGTAATTTGGGCCGTGATCCAGAGATAAGGTCTACCAATGATGGTAAGCAGATTGCTGTATTAGCTCTAGCGACATCTGAAACATGGAGAGATAAAAATACTAAGGAAAGAAAAACCAAAACAGAGTGGCATAAAATCGTGGTGTTTTCTGAAGGTTTAGTAGCAAATGTAATTAAGCCTTACTTAAAAAAAGGCTCAAAAATTTTCATAGAAGGTATGTTGCGTACCAATAAATGGCAAGATAATGAACAAAAAGATAGATATACTACAGCAATTCAACTTCAAGGGTTTAACGGGGTCTTGACTCTTCTCGACTCTTCTGGTGCGAATAGTTCTACGATGAACTCTGATCCAATTTCAAACATTAATGAATCTGAGAAAAATTTTGATTATAGCGAGTTAGATGATGACATACCATTTTAAAATATTATTGATATTCATAACACTTATCTTAAGTGGCTGCACTACAAGTAATTACATTAGCAATGCAAATAATCTAGGAAAATTTGCAGAATCTAGAGGATTTAAGAAGCAAATAATTAAAGGCGGAAAGTTTTGGCTTACTGTTTATCAAAGAATCACCAGCCCTAGTGATAACTATGTATTTTATATAGAGGGCGATGGATATGCTTTTGATAAATATGGTAAAATTACAGATAATCCAACACCTAGAAATTTAATGTTAATACGATTAGCTGCGATTGACACTAGGCCAAATATTGTGTATATTGCACGACCTTGTCAATACACACAAGAAGAGCTTAACCCAACTTGCGTCAGCAAATTTTGGACCGACTACAGAATGTCACAAGACGTTGTAGATAGTATCAACGAGGTTATAACTACGGTCAATCATGGTGGGCAATTCAGCTTGGTTGGATATTCAGGCGGAGGAGGTATTGCTGTTTTGGTTGCTTCTATAAATCCAAATGTTAAAGACATTGTAACTATTGCTGGAAATCTTGATCATGTTAGATTTACAGAATATAATAGAACGAGAGGAGCAAAGTTTAATAACATAGTGCCTTTGTTTGGATCGTTAAATCCAATTGATTATGCTTCATCTGTGAGTCATATACCTCAAATCCATATCTCTGGAGATAAAGATGAAGTTACACCTCCTTTTATAGCGTCGGAGTTTGTAAAGGTTACAAATCAAAATAATGCATCTATATGTGCTTATCATTATGTAATTGATAATGCTGATCATGCTGATGGTTGGGCAAAATCCTGGAAGGACATAGTTAATTTAAATTTAGAATGTCATTAATTAAAAAATAGTCGTAGATTAGAGTGAACAACAAAATCTTTGCTATATTAGTAAATTGTTTTTTGCAAAAAACTTATCGACTTAACGTGATTAGTCGTGTATACAATTATTATTGATATTGAGATTTAAAGCGTCAATGTTGTTTTTATACAAATTTATTACATTTATACTTACTCCAGTATATTTGTTGATATTGTTACTTAGAATTGTTAGAAACAAGGAAACATTGATTTCCGCTCTAAATAAATGTGGCATCTCAAATAGTAAAAGATCACAAACGAAGTTGATATGGATTCATGCAGCAAGTATTGGTGAATCAATGATATCGGTCAATCTTGTAGAGGCTATTACAAAACGCTCGCCTGAATTACAGTTTTTAGTTACATCTTGCACCAAATCATCTGGGGAAATGCTAAGGCAAAGATTGCCAATAAACGCAACATACCAGGCCGCTCCTATGGATAATATTATAGCAGTGAGTTTATTCTTAATACATTGGCGTCCCAATCTTGGCATATTCGTGGAATCAGAGATATGGCCGTGCCTGATTACTCAAACTACAAATTATTGCAAGTTAATTTTAGTAAATGGAAGAATATCAGATAAGTCCTTTAATCATTGGAAAAAAATACCAACTCTATCGGGTAAAGTTATGTCGCATTTTTCTGAAATTTTAACCCAAAGCGAAGATAATTTTGATAAATTTTCAGCTCTCAATGCAAAAAATGTAAAAAATTTAGGAAATCTAAAATTTACTAATAAACAATTGCCATTTAATAAAGAAACTTCTGTGCACCTTCGCAAAATTTTTGAAAATAAAAAAGTTATTTTAGCGGTAAGTACTTATAATGAAGATGAAGAGGTATTAATAAGTACAATTAAGAAATTGAAGAATAATAATGTATATTTTATATTAATTCCAAGGCACAAAGATCATCTTAGTCAACTCAAAAATCAATTAAGACAAATTAGATGTAAATTCAGTATACATTCTAGATGTGGAACTCCCGATCCAAAAAACAATTTGTACATTGTAGATGCATTTGGTTTAGTAGGATTATTTTGCAGTATCGCTGATATTACTTTTGTTGGAGGATCATTTGGCCCTCAAGGTGGCCATAGCCCAATAGAGCCAGCGTATTTCAATAATATGATAATTTTTGGCCCTAGGATGAGCAATTGGAATGAGATCGCAACGGAAATGGTACAAAAAAAATATGCAACACAAGTTCATGATGCAGATCAATTAACAAATGCAATTATAAACTCAATTAATATCACAGATAAAGAATTGGCTGAATACAAGATTAATTTAGATAAGTTTATACAATCAAAGAAAAATATTATAGATGATTATATATCTATCATTGAACGATACATTAATAATTAGACTTTAGCAAATTCTACATTTATCCTAGAAATGATCCTTCAAAACTTTCATTTGACTTGATCATCATTTGCTTCTAAAAATATCATTAGTTTCGCACTTTGCTAAACTGATTTAGAATCTCTCGATAAACACAGCAATAGAATCACTGAACATTTATCGTTATATCAACATGGTTTGGAGATGATTAAATATGGAATATCAAATGGCGTTATGGCTAGCAGTTAGATAATCCAAGTAAAAAACTCGTGGTTAAGTTTGATCTCTAATTCATAATGCTTTCATCGTTAGACGATGGCAATTCTACGTTACCAGAAGGATCTGGATTGCTATTTGGCTGCATTATTGGCGTAAAGTTATAACTTCCAGTTGGATCATCATCTGTTTTTGATTGATTAGACGAACTGTTGCTATTTGTATTGCTCCAATTAGCTTTTGGAGTATTTATAGAGGAATTGACTTGAGGAGTATAGCCGTAATTGTAATCATTGTAATTATACTCTGGATTAGACGTTGATGATGCTGGAGTAACAATGTATGGGTTAGTAAATGGATTACCAGTAACATTGCTAAATGGATTACCAGTAGCATTTTTAAATGTATTATTACCACTGCTGCTAGAACTGTTTTCATTGCCACTGCTGCTAGAACTGTTTTCATTAGAGCTAGATGAATTACTAGAAGACCCATTTACTGGTTGACTTGAAGACAATTTCTCTGGATATTTTTCCAATGCACACTGTTCTAAAAATGCGTTAATTCGCCCTGACATATTAGGCTCCCAATCACCTCCTATATCACAAGATCTAGCTAACTCCACTTTAGACTTGATCTGTCTGCCATTTAAAAAGCATTCAGCTTCAGTTGTTTCTCCTGGTTTCGCTTTCTGAAAAAATGCATATGTATTATTATTCTTAAGAATTTTATTCAAATCATCTCTACCAGCTAAACCTTGAGCCGAATATTTAACTTTATCACTAGAACATGAATCAAAATTATCTCGTACGCACGCTTCTAGAAAATCATTTACTGAATCTTGATTGACTGAGGACCAAGCCATGGTTAATGCGCTGCAAGTGCTTTCTGGTGCCGATGAGTCAAAATCTTTTTGCTGTGAATTTATATAACATTGAGCTTTAATATCTTTACCTGGCTTGCTAGACTTCCAATATGCATATGTGTTATAAAAATCATCACTAGTAGATGAACCATTATACGATATTTTGCGATCTGAACATTGACTGACATGCTGATCTAGCACGCATTGTTGTAAAAAGTTATTGACATCATTATTATCAACGCCCTTCCAACTCATAGTTTTTTCATCACAACTACTAGATAATGTAGCACTAGTTTTTGTAGTTTTACCATTGATTACACATTCAGCTGATACATTTTTACCTGGGGCGCTAGAATTAAATAGCGCATATGTATCAGAAGTAATATATTTATTTAAATTACTATAATTTGGTATTCCAGCCCCAGTATATAACATCTTTGCTGTAGCACATTTATCACCAAAGACTTCTGAAGCGCATTCTTCCAAGAAATCATTAACATCATCTTGGGATAATGGTTTAGTTCTGTCATGATTTAACCAAACTCCTCCATTAACATCAGTATTATTAGTATATTTACAAGATGCTAATAATTTAGCTTTTGTGTCATATTTCTTTCCTTCAAGAATGCATTGCACTGGTACTGTTTGTTTATAGTCCGTTGTTTCTTGTTTTACATAATAATACATATAATTAGCATCTCTTGGAATATATGCATAGCTATTGTTTGCATTTAATCTCGCTAATAAATATTCTTTGCCATCTCCATTGCCAGTATACTTGATTTGGGTTGCTCCGCAATATTGCGGAAATTCTAAAATAGCTACTCCATTTGTTAATTTATTAGTATGAGATGTATTCCAAGTTCTATCAACTTCACATGCGACAGGCGATAAATGATGGAATTTTGATATCTTGTATTTCGCCATAATATCTGGAATACTATATAACTTGTCATTTATTCTAATCGTTGGATAGGTTCTTTCCCCAACGCCCATTTCTGGATATTCAGCTATAGTTGTAGTATTGCTTAATATTACTGTAGATCCAGATGGAGGATGAGCCGTTGAATCGCTATATGTATCTTGCGTGGCTTTACAATAAGGAGTTGGTAAGCATTGAGTAAGTGGGTCAACCCATTGAATGCTTGGTTTTGCTTCTTTTTTTGTATAACTTAAATATGTACAAACTCCATTTGTTCCTCCACCTATTGGAGGGGAGCCAATGCACTTACCGCTTGCAATTGCTCCAAGTTGCGTTTCTGGAAAGTGAATATTATTTACTATACTCGGATCACACACTTGAGGCAAAGGTGGAATAGGAATGCAGAGGCCTTTTTCTACAGGAGTTTTATTGCGCAGAGCGTATATATCGGTATCATAATATGGATAATCAGGTATATCACATTTACCTTTGCATTCAATAGCATCTGGATATTTTTGGCAAAATTTTGTACAACTCGATGGATACATTGGTGGTATCTTTGTAAAATCATAATGCTGTTTGCTTCCAGTTATTACCTGACCATCACTTGGAGATGGTATATATCTATCTTCTAATGCAGTACTAATTCTGCACCAATCTCCTTCATAGCAATAACGTTTAGAGCTAGATAGTAAACTAGGGCATTTATAAATTTTTACTGAATTTGAACCATCTTTGTATTTAATTTCATCTGCAGGAATAATACATAATGAATCATTGTCAAATGCAGTTGCCATTATGCAGGTTACATCAACATCCTTTTTTAATTTGTATAAACATTCAGTTTTTGCTACAGTCGTTGGCAGAAGCATACACACTCCAATAGCAGCTGTTGTTACAGTTGGATCAGCGCCTGGTTTAAAACATGGACGTAAATTAGATTTCGTACATGGAGCTATTGTGTTGCCAGAGGTTCGATAATTTGCCAACTTAGTAAAAAATTCACTGCAACTAATTTCTGTATTTAAAAGCTTGGTTAAAACGCAATTTCCAGGTTTGTCTTTAGAACAAGGTATATCCGTATTAAAATCAACGCACGCATAGCTACCTCCTCTGATGTAAGATCCATTCTTATACTCCATTCCACCTGTATATGCAGCTAACATATCATAGGTTTTATATTTACCTGCGCTAACTTCAATGCTTTGAGTATACTCAATTTCAATATCCTCAGTAACAGGTCCTAACATTTTAAAAAATGTTGTTTCACCAAATAATGAGATATCTTCGTGAGTCTTTTGATCAGATTTATAAATATTGTAAATTGATGACAATGTATTTGCGTTAATCTCTTTACGTGGATATTTATAGCGTTCCCCTGGGGCATATTGAAATGGAATAAATAAAAAATTCTCATCTGCTACCGTTCCTGTAAACTCATGAGCAGCTAAATTTGCTGTTGCATTCTTATTTATCCAACTTGATATATTTCTTGGTGCTATTATAGCACTAGTAGAATTATCATCAACTTTGACTGTAGCGATAAGAGCTGGTTCATATTGAGTAGATGTGCACTGCAACAACAGACTATCTGATGATTTACAGTCATATACTCTAGGCTCTGGAACTGGCTCCCTTAATTGACAACCTATCACAGAGTCTTTGCCAATTATACATATTTGATTTGGTTCTTGTACAAAATCAAGATTTTTAAGCGTTGTAGGCGTTCTGGCTATAGAAGCAGTTAAATTATGAGTAATGTCTCCATCTTTAATTGAGAAATGATTTGTTAATGGGGAGCTCATTGTTAACAAAAACTGAGTTTTAGGAAATGTAAGATTTACATCTGTAAAAGGACCTGCGTTAACCCCGAATACTTCTTGACATTGCTTATTTTGAACGCCCTTCGTTACACAATCTTGAAGGTCATTAACATATGCGCCAAATGATTTTAAATCACCAGTTCTATCTGCATATGCAATTCTGAATGCTTCTTTGCTATTTCCAATAATCGAAGGTATTATCCCATCGTATACATAGTGATTTAATGGTGTTTCAATATCATACGCTCGAACGCATGGTGTTAGGTTTGAAAATATTCCAGAACCACATCTATCTATTAGATCAGTGCCTTTAGTAAGATTATGCAATGCACTAGCAGTAACGGGGATATTATGAATATTTTCTAATGTAACACATGTGCCTAATTTTTTAGGGTTTTTGTTTCCATCGCACAATGGAATAAAATTATCAATAGTGACTCTAATGCTATTGCTAACGGCATTATTATTTAGCTTTGACACTACGCATATATTGTCACTTGTAGATGGAGATGAAAATAGTGAATTATCTGAACTGCCACCATTCTTAACTGCATTTGTTGTACTTGATGTATTTGACGAAGAGCTTGATGTATTTGACGAAGAGCTTGATTTGTCTGAAGAAATCATACTATCTAAAGAATTCTTGATGTTACTTAGATTATCTGGTGAACTTTCACTAGATGGAACATGACAAATTCTTTGCGTTGTAATTGGCCTTTGCAATTTTCCAAGAGTTGGGCAAAATGGTGGAGGATAAGGACCTAAAGGAATATTGACACAACCAAATTCATGACCAAAAATCGGAGTAAATACTACTCTATTAATTTGCCCCATTTTCTTGATAGCTGCATATATAGTTTCAGATGCAATTTTATCTGTAATATCCAACAACTCGTCTAATGTTGCTTTCATCATTGAACCCGCAGAGCCAAATATATTGCTTAACATTCCAATTGCCATTTTCATACCCCCAGAAGCCTCTTTTGTTAAAAATAATAGCGCTTGAACTATTGGACTTTCATTTGGAGATGTATCTTGTATTGGTTGAGACACTGGGTTAATATCCATAATATCTGGCAATATATTATTAAGATCAATTTTTTGTTCCTCCATAGCCGCAGCAGCAACAGCTCCTGTAGGACCTGCTGGAGTAGATGAGCTTTCTGTAAAAAATAACACTGATGGGTCTCGATATAAACATAGTTTTGGCGGCATCATCTTAATTGGCTTGCCATCATTACCTGTAATTTGCTTATCATTCGTTGGATAGCCTTCATTGTTTATATGTTTATCTTTAGTATAACCTGGATCTTGTGGCAAACCTTCTACTGTACTCTCTGGGAATGCTACTCTAGCGCAAATTCTAATCATAGGTAACCCATATGGCCCTGGCCAATTTACACATTGACCATCCCAATTCAATACACTAGTCTGAGTCCAGCATGCTACTGCATTGCATACTTGTATTCTTGCGCGAATTTTTGGAGAAAAATAACTATTCTCCGATGTATTTTCTCCACAATATCTAATATAGTATGGCATAAATATTTCTGGATATTTATATTGAGTAAGACACGTACCAGATCTACCAGATTTTTTGTTATATGGAATACAATTTGCATTTTCTGGTCCTTTATTATGACTCTTGCCGCCCCATTCTTCGTGCACATCATGCCCTCCACAATTGCAAGGATTAGTTAAACATTCTATTGTGCCATCAATTAGACTTGATCCAGCGCTTCTACCATCATCTACAATATTTTTGATATTTGATACAAGTCCTGAAGCGTATATATTGGAATAATTGGTAAAAAGTAGCAATACCAGTAATAATATTAACCTTATATACACGCCAATCAAAACTACATAAATTAAACAAATATAGATTAATTTAGTATATATAATTCAAAATATAATGTTTTATTTGTATGAAAATTATATACTAAAAATTTGTAAACTGTGTTTTAAGGAATGATTTAATTATGTATGAAAATATTGTTGACATAGATGTGTATTTAAAAAAGCAAATTGACTTGAGATAGAAAACTGAGTATTGTTAAGTTTTAAGTAAATGATTAATCGATCTAAAGATGGTTAAAAATTATAAATTGCCTATAATGCCAAAATCAACGGCGATATGGTTGATAGAGAATACCGCTCTAACATTTAAACAAATTGCTGACTTTTGCGGTATGCACGAACTAGAAATTGCCAGTATTGCTGACAATGAGATAGCAAATCATATGAGAAGTTTTAATCCTGTAATGAATGGTCAACTTACTCAAGAAGAAATAGATAGATGCACTCAGAATCCTAATGCGCAATTGATGTTGTCATCAAGTATAATTGATGAGTTTATGGTTAAGAAAAAAAAGCATGCAAAATATACTCCGATTGCACGCAGGCAAGATAAACCAGATGCTATATATTGGCTGTTAAAACATTGTCCAGGAGTCTCTGATAGGCAAATCATTAAGTTAATTGGTACCACCAAAGGTACTATCGAAACAATAAAAGATAAAAGTCATTGGAATTTTAAAAATCTTAGGTTGCGCGATCCAGTATTACTAGGTCTTTGTACTCAAGGAGAATTAAACAAATTATTAGAACAATTTAATGACGCTCAAAGTGATAATTTAACAAAACAAGAAGATTAAAAAAATAATGCATTCTAAGATCATTAGGTTTTTCATTAACTATGGCGGGGTAGCTCAGTTGGTTAGAGCAGCGGGATCATAATCCGCGTGTCGGGGGTTCAAATCCCTCCCTCGCTACCAAAAATAACATGTAATACCATCAAATATCTTTTTATGACAAATAATTATTATATCACAACTCCAATATATTACGTCAATGACGCACCTCATATAGGACATGCATACACTACTATTGCATGCGACGTGATAGCTCGTTTTCAGAGGTTAAATGGCAAAAATGTCTTGTTCTTAACTGGAACTGATGAGCATGGACAAAAGGTTCAAAAATCAGCTCTCAAAAACCATTTAAGTGAACAAGAGTTTGTAGATCAAATGTCTAATAAATTTATTGATTTGACCCGCAAATTAAATATATCCAATGATGATTTTATTCGCACTACGCAATTAAGGCATAAAAAAACAGTAGAAGTTTTATGGAATAAATTATTAGAAAAAAAATATATATATCTCGGTGAATATGAAGGTTGGTACTCAGTACGGGATGAAGCATTTTATGATAAATCTGAATTAACTCAAGATGGTTTAGCTCCAACTGGAGCTCCTGTCGAATGGGTAAAAGAACAAAGTTATTTTTTCGCTTTATCAAAATTCCAAGAACCTTTGTTAGAATTATACAAAAAAAATCCATCATTTGTTAATCCAGAATCAAAATATAATGAGGTAGTAAGTTTTGTTAAAGGAGGTTTGCTGGACTTATCTATTTCTAGAACTAGTTTCAATTGGGGCATTTCTGTCCCCAATGATAGCAAGCATGTGGTATATGTTTGGTTGGATGCTTTAACAAATTATATATCAGCCTTGGATTATGAGCAAAATGCAGAAAAATATCACAAGTTCTGGCCTGCAAATGCTCATATAGTTGGCAAAGATATTTTACGATTTCATGCTGTATATTGGCCAGCATTTTTAATGGCTGCAGGGATAGAACTACCAAAATCTATCTTTGCACATGGCTGGTGGACAAATGAGGGTCAAAAAATTTCTAAATCTATAGGAAATGTAATTGATCCATTTGAGCTTGTAGATGAATTTGGATTGGATGCTGTCAGGTATTTTTTAATGCGAGAAATTACTTTTGGCAATGATGGTAACTATGCTAGATCTAGCTTGATAAATCGTAATAATACTGAACTTGCAAACAAAATAGGCAATTTAATGAATCGCACTTTTGTGTTATTATTTAAGAATAATGGTGGCTTTGTACCAAATTTAGATAGTAAAGAAGTGGAAAAAATATATCAACTACCTTTACTTCAAATGGCAAATAAATTAGCATTAGATATATGCAGTCTGATGGACAATTTTAAAATTAGTATCGCATTAGAAAAAGTGATAAAACTCGCAGAACAGGCCAATGTTTATATTGACATCGAGGAACCTTGGAAGCTGAGCAAGACAGATAAACATTCTATGTTTAATGTGTTATATAATTTATTGGAAACAATGAGGTATATTGGAATTATTATGCAAGCGTTTATACCGCATTCAGCAAAAATTATTCTGGATCAACTATCAATTCCATGCGATCAGAGATTACTTCAACATCTTAGTATGGATTACGCAATCGCTCCAAATTTAAAACTTCAAGAGCCAATGTTAATATTTAATAAGCTAGAATAATTATGCTCGTTGATTCTCATTGTCATTTAGACATGCTTTTAAAAGATAGTCGTAACACTTTATCTGCAATTATTAAAAGATCTAGTGATGCAGGTGTAAAATATTTACACACTATCTGCACCAAAATTGAAAATTTTCATAATATTTTAAGCATTGCGAAACAATATGATAATATTTATGCATCTGTAGGGGTGCATCCAAATGAAGTAAAAAATGATATCGTTCAAGGAAGTTATTTAATAAAACTATCAAAAGATGATAATGTAATTGCCTTTGGAGAGACTGGTCTAGATTATTATTACGAAAGATCAGATAAAGAAAAACAAAAACAAAGTTTTAATGAACATATTGCAGCAGCGCAATCTGAACAACTGCCAGTCATAGTGCATACTAGAGATGCAGATTCTGATACTGCATCTCTTATATCATCGGCAATGCAATATAAATCATTCCCGGCATTAATTCATTGTTTTTCTTCATCAAAAAAATTCGCGAGAGAAATGTTAGATTTAGGTCTATATATTTCAATCTCTGGAATTGTTACATTTAAAAATGCTCATATGCTTCAAGAAATCGTAAAATTTCTACCATTAGATAGGTTATTAATTGAAACAGATGCGCCTTATCTAGCGCCAATGCCGCATAGAGGCAAAACAAATGATCCTGCATTTGTAGTGCACACTGCATCTAAAATAGCAGAATTACATAATACAAGCTTTGAGCAAATTGCTAATATCACAACTCAAAATTTCTTTAATTTATTCAGCAAAGCTAATAAAATACTTAATAGTAATAATTAATCAAACATGTCGATAATCACTTTATTTTTAATTATTATTATTGTGGTACTAGTTGCTTTATCCGCTTTATTTTCAGCCACAGAAACTGCAATTACTGCATCATCAATTGGAAAAATTCATAAATTCAAAAATGATGGAGATGGAAGAGCAAAGCTAGCTATTAAAATACTGCGATCACGAGGCAAAGTGATTAGCGCAATGTTAATTGCCAATACTCTTGTCAATATTATATCTACAACAACAGCAACTGCTTTATTTATTGATCTTGTAAATGATCAGCATTTAGGTGCAATTATTGCATCAATTGTTATGTCTTTTACAATTATTGTCTTTGCAGAAGCTATACCGAAGGCAATCGCTGTTATACTCGCAGAAAGAATATTATTATTTGAAGCATATATAATAGCGGTTTTTTTGAAAATATTTGGCCCAATTAATTTTGTATTAAATATATTGGTTACACTTGTATGCAAACTTTTCAAAATTAATCTCAATGCCCAAGTCTCTGGAACAGACGAAGTAAGAGGAATTATCCAACATCAACATCATGAAGGAAATGTATATCAAGCAGATAGAGAGATGCTTGAAGGAGTTCTCGATATTAGAGATATTAGTATATCAGAAATTATGATACATCGTAGTGATATCACATCTATTAATCTTGATAAATTCAATTCAGAAGTATTTCAAACCATATTATCTAAATCATACACTCGCATTCCAGTGTGGCAAGAAAAACAAGATAATATAGTTGGGATGATACATATAAGAGATTTATTTCAAACTCTTGCTGAAAATAGCTACGATTTTTCTAAAGTTGATATTAAAAGCATCATTACAAAACCTTGGTTTGTACC
The DNA here is from genome assembly GCA_045106955.1 of Rickettsiaceae bacterium. Taxonomy (GTDB): domain Bacteria; phylum Pseudomonadota; class Alphaproteobacteria; order Rickettsiales; family Rickettsiaceae. The sequence continues at coordinate 77,021 of JBGCFO010000018.1, forward strand.
TGATCATGTTACAGCAATAGAGCAATTAAATGCATTTAAGCAACGCAATAATCATTTTGCATGTGTAATAGATGAATATGGCGATTTACAAGGAATTATTACATTAGAAGATATATTGGAAGAAATTGTTGGTAAGATATATGATGAACATGATCAATTAAGCCCTAATATCTCAAGGCAATCAGATTCGAGTTTTATCATAGATGGGTCAACAACAATTAGAGATATAAATAAAGAGCTAGATTGGAATCTACCAGACGAAGAAGCAAATACTATTGCTGGATTCATCATCAATCATATCCAAACAATACCTAAGCAAAATGAAGAAATTACAATTGACGACATGACATTTTTCATTTTAAAAAAGATAAATAACAAGATTAAATCTGTAAGAGTACAAATAATTAAAAAAGCGAGTGATTAGTTTAATAGGCAACATATTATTATCATTGGCTATCTTACTTTCTCTAATGACAATTATTTGCAGTTGTTACACTAAACAATCTTTAGCTCGTATTCTATTTCACTCTTCTACGATCTCTATCTGCACTGGATTTGTTATGCTTGCATACGCATTTATAACATCGAACTTTTCCTTGCAAACAGTATTTTTTAATTCTAGTACGATCAAGCCACTAATATACAAAATAGGAGCCTGCTGGTCCAGTAATGAAGGATCTCTGTTGTTGTGGTTAAGTATTTATAGCATAATGTGTTCTTTTTATTTAAGTTTGAGGAGCAAACTTAAATTAGAACATAATAATTATTTTGAAATCATCGTATTTTCTTGCTTGCAAATTCCATTATTAATCTTGGTATATTGCACGTCTAACCCATTTACAACACTTTCCTTTATCCCATCTGAAGGTTTAGGTCTGAATCCTTTATTACAAGACAATGGATTAGTTATACATCCGCCTATATTATATATAGGATACATCACTTACGCTATTCCATTTGCTATAACTATTCAATTGTTAGCGCTAAATAAACATATAAAAATAAATAATAATGTCATCGTATTATTACAATTAGCAAAACTCTTTTCTGGAATTGCTATTATAACCCTCACCACCGGAATAACACTTGGTGCATGGTGGGCGTATCGGGAGCTTGGATGGGGAGGATATTGGTTCTTTGATCCAGTTGAAAATCTGTCTTTATTACCATGGTTATCTGGCTTAGCTCTGCATCACGCGCTTCATACAAGCATTAACTCACAGAAACTAATAAAAATCACAATTGCTCTTTGTATTCTAACATTTTTACTAGGGCTTTTAAGTACATTTTTGATTAGATCTGGCATATTAATCTCTGTTCATTCCTTTGCATCAAATGGAAATAGCATATATTTTGCCGGTATATATCTACTAATTAGCATTCCATCTATTGCCATATTGGTAACTAGATTAATACAATATCGAAGTATTAAACAGAATATTCTAAGCAGTAAAGAAAAGCTGATATTTTTAGGTATTATTTTTCTTTCATTAGGAATAATTATTATACTTATTTCAATCTTGTATCCAATAATTTATTCTTGTATTTTTGATCAACAAGTCACAATTGAAACTGAATATTTTACAAATCTATTCATCCCAATTACAATACCAGTATTAGTTCTTGCCTCGATGGTGAATTCAAAGAATTTAGCTAGAGTTACTATAGCCTCAATATTATCATTAATATTCACTCTATATATTGAATTATATCTATATGTTCAAGCAGATAGAAAGCATATTATATTGTCCTTTGCTATTAACATATCAGCTATATTCTTGATCATACAAACTATACTAGAATTACTAGTACATAGTCATTACTTTCGTGTTTTTATAAAACCTAATAAAGCTGCAATGATTCTTGGTCATTTAGGCTTAGGATTATTAGCGCTAAGTATAAATTTAAATGTTTCATTGCAAAAAGAATATGAATTTATAGGAAAAATTGGAGATAAGCATGATTTTGGTAGATTTGATATATCATTGGATAATATAAAATTTGGCTCTGGGCAGAATTACTATACACAAATGGCACAATTTTCTATTTACGATAAACAAACAAACAGCATTGTAATACTACAGCCTGAAAATAGATTATATACAATCGAAAAAGCCATAACACAAGATAGTGATATATATTCGTACTTAACACATGACATATATGCAATATTAAATCAAATCGATGCAAATCAACTATTGCATTGCACAATATATTATCGACCTATGATCAGCATTATTTGGCTATCAATATTAGTATTAGTATCTGGGTTTATTTTAAGCTTTGTACTTAATATTAAAACATTCATCTAATTACCTATAGTAAAAAAATGATTGATACCGTAATGTTATTTGCAGCTGGATTTGGTAAACGCATGAAAGATTTAACTCTTGATATGCCAAAGCCATTGCTAAAAATCAATAATATTCCGATGATTGAGTATTGCTTAGACTTTATTATTAAATGCAATAAAATAAAGCGAGTAATAATCAACATGCATTATCATAGTGATCAAATGCTTGAATTTATTGCATTATACCGAGATAAGAAATCTACATCTAACAATAATTTGCCAGAAATAATAACCATTTATGAAGAAGTTTTGCTCGAAACAGGAGGGGCAATTAAAAATGCAAAAATACATATTTCAAATTCTCCAATCTTCATTATGAATGCAGATACAATTATAATGTATAATTCAGTTCATCCTATGGATCATTTATTATCCTATTGGCTTGATAAAATTGATATAAATAAAATCGATTGCTTGCTTTTTATGAGTAAAATAAACCAAGAATCTTATGCAATAGAAAAATATACATTTAAAATGTTAAATCATGATGGAAAATTATACTATGGAGTACAAAATAATATAAGCGGCAATATATCCGATGCTTATCTATATACTGGTCTTGGAATTATTGATATTGAAATGATTATGAATGATTCTCGTAACATTTTTTCATTAAGAGAATATTTTATCGACAATAATTATAACATATATGGAATAACATTAGAAGATACGAAATGGTTACACGCTAACACTAAAAACCAATTAACTAGAGTTAGTAGCGCAATTAAGGAAATACAGAATTGACATCATGCATATTATTTGATAATTAAGTCATGTAACTATCGTGTTTAGTTTTAAAATAATTTATCAATGTCTAAATCAAAAACGGAAAAAACTCATTCTAAAGGTAAAGATTCTGAAAAATATCCAGGTTTAGTAGATTTACCAAAAGTTAGAGAACATTATCAAGATTATCCTTATCCAGGTCGTAATCCAGAAGACGAAAAAAAGAGGCTTTTACAACTTGGAGGCGAATATATAGGAGAATTGAATCATTGGCTTTATAATGGAAAGGAAGATTTTCAATCAAATTTTCGTTTGTTAGTTGCAGCCGGTGGAACCGGAGATGCGATTATTTATTTTGCTGAGCAATTAAAAAATACTAATGCCGAGCTTGTATATCTAGATTTTAGTAAAGCTAGTATAGAAATAGCTAAAAAACGCGCTGAAGTTCGTGGATTAAAGAATATTAAATGGGTGTTTGATAGCATATTAAACATTCCAAAACTAAAACTTGGTAAATTTAATTACATTAACTGCTCAGGCGTATTGCATCACTTAAGCTCTCCAGATGGAGGAATTAAAATATTACAAGAATCATTAACTGATAATGGCGCGCTAAATGCAATGGTATATGGGCAATATGGTAGAACTGGAGTTTATCAAGTCCAAGAGTTAATGCGCGTGGTTAATAGCGATATTGATGATGATAGAGCATTGGAAGTGGAAAATGCTAAAATAATCCTGCAATCACTACCCAAAACTAATTGGTATTCTAGAGGAGCTGAATTAATAAGCGATGTCCAAAATTATGGTGATATTGGCATATATGATCTATTGTTGCATAAGCAAGATAGGGCTTATACCATACCTCAATTATATGAATTCATAGAAAATGCTGGATTAAGTTTTGTACAATTTAGCGACATATCAGAAAGATCTGCATTGAAGGTTGAACGTTATATCAAAAATTCATATCTTCTAGAAAAAATTAAAAAAACTAGTAAGAGGAATCAGCAAGCGATTGCAGAATTGATATTTGGATCTGTGATAAAACATACTTTTTATTCTACAAATTCTAAAAGCAACACTGTAGCTGAGCTTGACGACTTAGATAATACACCTTATACATTTATGTCTCAAAATATTCCATCAAACATTATAAATGCAATTAGCGCTAATCCTGCTATGATAAATACTACTGTCAATATGACTATCAATCACGCTTTTTGTAATCAGGTCATTGGATTACCAATTGATAATTACACAGCGCATATATTTAAATATATCGATAAAGAGTTAAGTTTATCTGAAATTTTTGACAATATTCGTACAGATCTAAAACAAGAAATTCCTAATGAAACGTTAATAAAATCAGTTAAATTATCACTAGATCCACTCATTGATTGTGGGTGTATATTACTTAAGAACAAATCTGTCAAATTCAAATAATTAATAGGCAATATAATGAACATATCAATTTCGGGAAAGCATGTTGAACTAAATGAACAATTAAAGCAATACGTAGAAAAGCGTTCAAATGAAGTTATGCGTAAATATTTTTCGCAACCAGTAAATACTAAGATCCATTTTTATAAAGATTCGTATCAATTTGTATGCGATATTGTAACTCATGTGTTTTTAAAAGGCAGTAAAATGATCAATAGCAAAACTCATTCTAATGATATTTATCATGCATTTGATACTTGTATTGCAAGACTTGAGAGGCAATTAAGAAAATATAAATCACGCATCATAGATCATCATCAAAAAGATAGCGCAAAATTATCTGATATGATTCATTCTAAGGCTGTGAAATATACAATAAATCCAAATAATATTGCTCAACAAGAGGATGAATCATATAAAAACAAAAATTTTCATTACGAATCAAATGTTACAGAAGAAGATCCTATGGAAATTTTATCACTGTCTCTTGACGATGCATTGATGAAAATGGACTTTGAAAACCTTCCTGCTTTAATGTTTCAAAATGCTAATACAAATCGTATGAACTTGATATATTATAATCATGACGGGAATATTTCTTGGATAGACTCTAAATAAATTGCACTTACTCTGTATCAAATCTGTAATATAAAAATTGTACGAACTGATAAATTTTGGCATTTAATGTGCAATTGTGTGTGTTTTATGTCACATAACAAGCAGTATTATTCATAAATTTTAATAATACTACATAAAAGCAATATACAATAACAATGGGATATGATATATAATTTGTGTGTTGCATTAGAAAACTGGTGTATATTGGTTAATTAGTGTGTAGCATATTTATTTGTATATTAATATTAAGGAGAACTATTTAATATGAAAAAATTACTTATAACAACAGCTTTAGCTGGATCTTTATTTGCTGGAGTTTTAACAGAATCAGCTATGGCTGAAGATTTTGTACTACGTCTCGGTGGTAATTTGATGTTTCCACAAAAATTAAAGCAATCTTATCCTGACGGAGCATCGGGCAGATTTAAAAAAGATGTAACTTACTCTGGCCAAGCTGGATTTTATACTCGACTTGAAGAAGAATTAATGCTAGGTGTTGATTTCACATATTTTGCGCCAACAACTTTTAAATATAAACCAGATAACAAGTCAATAAAGGTTAAATGCTGGGCGATAATGGCTTCTGGTGATTATGAGATGTATGATTTTAGTAATTTTAAAGCTATTGTCGCTGGTCGTGCTGGTGTATCTCGTATTAAAAATGAATACAAGGAGACTAAAATAAAATTCTCTACTAAAAATGCATATAGCTTTGCAGGTGACATAGGTATAGGTGTTCGTTTGCCGTTAGAAGGATTTAGTGTAGATTTAGTTGGCGGATGGGGTTACTATGGTAAAACCAAAACAAAAAATTTCACCGAAACAAAAACAATTGACGGGCAAGAAGTAACTAGTACGATAAACGTAGGTAACAAAAAGTTTCAATCTCCATTTATAAGATTGAACTTCAATATTTATATGTAATTGTTTAATAATTACAATATAGCGTATTTGTTTTTCATAAATACGCTATATTTTTTTTAGCGATTATCTCACTTTTTTAATTTTTAAAGATTAGTATAAATTTTTAAACGCAAACTTAGTGATTGGCATATCAAGCTTATACTTATCTGATAATTCCATCACTGATTTTAAAGATTCAATCCCTTCAACTAAATATGGGTAATTTTTTAAAAATTCCGCTTTATCACTTTGATGAATTACCTGATAACCAAATTTTGTATTGCGAGATGTTTGAGAATAACAAGTTAATACTAAATCACCCAATACTCCATCTGTTAATAATGCTGATGTTGTTCCACCTAGAGCTTTTGACAAAGTTAAAATCTCATTAAGACCTCTGGTGATCAAGCTTGCTCTTGCATTCTTTTTGTATCCCATTGATTCATACATTCCACTGCAAATCGCTGTAATATTCTTTATAGCACCTGCAACTTGAAGTGTAATAATGTCATCTGTCGTATTTACGATAAATTTACTAGAATTAAGACTTTGAGCGATTTGATTAGCAATCTTTGCATCCTCAGATCCGATTGTTGCATATGTCAATAATCCTTGCGCAACTTCTATAGCAAAATTAGGACCAGAAAGTATTGCTACTGGGTTAGGAAATAGCGTATTAATTTTATCGCTTATCAACTCTATTGGATCATGTAAAATTCCTTTAGTTGCAACTAAAAGGATTACATTTGATGGTAAATTAGCTAATTTTAATTGATCTAGAACTTGCAATACAGCGCTAGATGGTACTGCTATTACAATCAAATCACTATCAAATAAATCTTGTATATCACTAGATGCAATTATATTTTTTGGCAAATTGATATTTGGCAAGTATTTAGAATTTGTCCTGTTGCTTGCTATTTCCTCTAATATGGATTTATTTCTTGCAAATAGTTTAACCTGTTTATGTATTGATGATACATGGCAAGATATAGCTGTCCCCCAACTGCCAGCACCTAATACTGCTATATTTTTTATTTTATTCATAAATATAAATTGATTTTAAGCTGTAATTATATTAGCAGTCATGTTTGCACCTTGTATTCCCGTCAATTGGGCTTTAATCAAACTTCCAACTTTCATTGATTCGGAAAATTTTACAGGAATAAAATTTTCGCTATGAGCAATCTGATTATTTTCCACTAATAGTTCAACTCTATTGTTAATGTTATTGTTAAAAAATTGAAGCAATTGCTCCTGTCCTGTATCGCGTAAAATCTTAGCTCGCATCTTTACTTCGTCATTGGGCAATTGAGGCATTCTCGATGCAGGAGTGCCATCCCTTGCGGAGTATGGAAATATATGTAGATATTGCAAGTCCGCTTGCGCTATCAAATGTTTTGTATTTTCAAACATTGCCTCAGTTTCTGTAGGAAAGCCAGCGATTATATCAGCTCCAAAAGCTACCTCAGGTCTAATAGATCTAAGTTTACGACAAAATTCAATCACGTTTTCTCGATTATGACGGCGCTTCATTCTCTTTAAAATCATATTATCACCCGATTGAAGACTAATGTGAAAATGAGGCATAAGCCTTGTCTCGTAAGCCATAAGTTCAAATAACTCATCGTCAATCTCTGCTACATCTATAGATGATAATCTCAGTCTTGATAAATTTGGAACCTGAGATAAAATACGTTTAATCATTTGTGCTAAGGTAGGATTACCAGGTAAATCCGCGCCATAAGCTGTAACATCAACTCCTGTAAACACTACCTCATTATATCCAGTTTGCGTTAAAATATTTAATTGCTTAGCTATCACCCCTATTGGAACGGAGCGATTATTACCCCTTGCATATGGTATATTGCAAAAAGTACAGCGATGATCACAACCATTTTGCACTTGAATAAATGCTCGAGATTTAAATTCAAAATCTTGTAATAAATGATAAGAACTTTCTTTAACAGACATTATATCATTAACTATGACTCTATCTGTATCAAAATTATAATATTCACTATGTAGTTTTTCTTCGTTGCCAATTACCTTGTCTACTTCTGGCATAGCTGCAAATATCTCTGGTGAGCTTTGCGCTGCACAGCCAGTGACTAAAATCTTGGAGTCAGGATTATCTCTTTTAGCTTTGCGAATAGCTTTAACAGCATCTTTTTCAGCTTGTTTTGTTACAGCACATGTATTAAATACTATCGTATTATCAAGTTGTGCATTATGTAGATTTTGCTTAATAATCTCACTTTCATAAATATTTAATCTACATCCGAAAGTTTTAACTAAATTTTCTATCATATATAACTCACAAATATAATCCACCATGAGCTACATAAGATGCAGGGCCAGTCATAATAATGTTATTATCGTCATCACGATGTATATAAAGAGATCCTTCATCAAAAATTACATTGCACATATCCTTAACAAAACCAAGTTTTAATGCCGTTGCAAAGCTGGCGCATGCACCACTTCCGCAGGCTAAGGTAAAGTCTCTGACTCCACGCTCCCACACTTTTAAATATATGTCATTATTATGAATATGCGCAAAGTTAATATTGATACCATCTATAAATAAATTGCTATCTTGAATAATATGAGCAACGACTGTTTTATCTCTATCATTTAATTCTTTAAAAATAATTAAATGCGGATTGCCTATATCGGCGCATACAATATCTTGAGGCGCTATATCATAATTTTGCAATAAATGAAATAAAGAATGATTGTCTGGCATCCATGGAGCATGAAAACTTACTCGCCCTATATTTACAGATATCTTATCTTCACTAATAACATGACAGTCTGAAACATTACCATTGACTGTAATTTTAATGTCTTGGATCTCATGTAAGCGATGCAATAATTTTGTTAAGCATCTCATCGCATTGCCACATATTTTTGCGACTGATCCATCCTGATTGTAAATCAACATCTGATAATGATTGGCACCTATTGGCTGATAAAAAATCACTTGATCGCATCCAATAGACAAACGTCTCCTACTAACATTAATGGCAAGTTCACTTAAATCTTTGCCATGCTTAACATCAGCTAAATTGATTATAATAAAGTCATTGCCAAGACCGTGCATTTTAACAAAAAACAAAGCCTCTTCTTCTATATTTTTACTAGTCATGATGCAATATGATCATCCAATACTTTTTTATAAGATTTAGAAAGAGATGCGACATTATATATCCATATTACGCATACTAGTATAAATAATAACATCAAAATCGATGAAATATCATCATAACGAGTATGTGGAAAGATAGTAAAAATACCAAATTGCATAATTGCGCCAATGGATTTACCAAGCTTAGCTCCTATTATATCTACTGCTGCCTTGCCTTTAACTTTTAACTCTCTATCTAATGGAATATAAGGCATTTCTTTTGTAGCGTCAAATAAGGCATATTTTGCACCCTTGCTCATTACATGCCATAATCCACCAATGCATACTATCAAAAAAATAGGAGAAAAATATCCTATAGATACTAATAAGCTTGGCATATAATGCTCTGATTCTACAGATAGAAAAAATATTAAACCGGAGATTAAAATGACAATTGGCGTGATAATTGCCGCGCAAAACCATCCAAATTTTCTAATTATAGTACTGCCTAATAAAGCAAAAATCATTGTGCACGCCCCTGTGAACGCAAGGACTATTCCGTGATATGACATAAAATCATTTTCACTTGAATATAGCTGTCTAGTTTTAGACATCCACAATCCTTCTATTAAATTAATTGATACTGAATACGATATTACTAAAATACATATTGACCCTAGATATTTAGATTCAAGTATGACCTTTAGACTATCTTTTAAGCTTAATTTTAATATATCTGTTCTATGATTTTTGAATAAAATATTTTTTGCAGTTTTAATAAAATTTATTTCAATGATGCGATGCAATAAAAGAGCTATAACTCCAGATATCATCACCATAGACATAAGTGATTGTACTGTAATTAATACATTGTCGCTTAATTGAGAAAAAAATGGAGTTAAAATATGAGTAGTTTGAGAAAAATAAAAGATAATAAAACCAGAAATGAATAAATTGCTTTGACCAAATAAGCTAAAAAACATATAAAATCTTTTTGCTTCTTCTGTTTTTGTGATTTTATTAGCAAGTTGCCAGTATAATAATGCAAACACTATTACTGACCATAATTCTCCTAATATGTAAAATAAAGTAATATCCCATTTTGCATATAATAAAATAAACCACATAAAATTAGGATATAATTCTATATAATGTTTAATTAGTTCTGGATCTGGTCTGAAATAAGCTTGATAAGGAAATAGCACAAAACCAAAAATAGCAAAGAATAAAAGGAAGAATATTATAACTATACGGAAAATTTGTTCTGTAGTGATGACATTAGAAAGTTTTGAATAAATAACGACAAATAATATTCCAACTGGCATCTCACCCCAAAGCTTGATGAAGCTAATAACCTCTGGTCCAATCGAAGTTACTACTAACATATCTCTAACACTACGCACCAAATTCTGATTGAGTAGTATAAAAAACATTAAAAAAGCCATTGGAATAAATCTTGTCAATTCATACGACCTAATCGGCCATATAAAATAACGAAACTTACTATGTCTAATTACTTGTAAAATGTGTGCGCTCATATTACGACTCTAACATTAAAAAACAAACCTCACTTACCTACCATGAAATCAGCCACTACTAATCTATCAAATTCTTCAGGCGATAACAACTCCAAAGATATAGCCGCTTCTTTTAATGTTGTACCATCTTTATACGCTTTCTTGGCAATTTTTGCAGCATTGTCATAGCCTATATGCGGATTGAGCGCTGTCACTAACATTAACGACTTATCTTTCAGCTCTTTTATTCTTGCTATGTTAGGCTGAATATTTTTTAAGCAATTATCTAAAAAGCTCTTCATTCCAGTAGATAATAATTCTATTGATTGCAAGATATTATATATAATTAATGGTTTATATACGTTTAGCTCTAAATGACCGTTAGATCCACCAAAAGTAATTGCAACGTTATTACCAATAACTTGAGAACAAATCATAGCAAGAGCTTCGCATTGAGTCGGATTTACTTTGCCAGGCATAATCGATGACCCAGGTTCATTAGATGGTAGAATTAATTCGCCAAATCCACATCTCGGACCTGATGCAAGAAGTCTTATGTCATTAACAATTTTATTTAAACTAGTTGCAAGATGATTTAACGCGCCAGATAAATCAACTAAAGCTCCATGGCTAGACAAAGATTCAAATTTATTTGTCGCAGTTTTAAATGGATAGGTTGTAATATTTGCAATTAATGATGCGAATAACTCTCCAAAACCATTTGGACAATTAATTCCTGTGCCAACTGCTGTTCCACCTTGAGCGAGATAATAAACTTTGCTTAGAGCAAATTCAATAGAATCAGTTGCATGCTGAATTTGAGCTGCATAACTGGAAAACTCCTGTCCAAGTGTAAGTGGAGTAGCGTCTTGCAGATGAGTACGGCCAATTTTAACAATATCATCCCAGATTCTTGCTTTCGAATACAATTCGTCTTTAAAGCTTTTTAACATTGGCAATAAATCCCGGTTTAAAACTACAGCAGTAGCAACATGCATCGCTGTTGGAAATGAGTCATTCGAAGATTGAGAGCAGTTTACATGATCGTTGGGGTGAATAGGATGCTTGCCGCCTCTATCGCCGGTCAATTTCTCATTTGCAATAGATGCCAAAACTTCATTTATGTTCATATTAGTTTGAGTGCCAGATCCAGTCTGCCAAACAGATAATAAGAATTGATCATCAAATTTGCCAGATAATACTTGATCAGCTGCATCGCATATACTATCAGTAATATCTTGATTCAAAATTGATAATTGATGATTACACTTAGCTGCAACTTTTTTTAATAAAACATAAGCGTAAATCAAATCTTTAGGCATTTTTTCTGAACCTATTTTAAAATTTTCTAAAGATCTTTGAGTTTGAGCTCCCCAATAAGCTGTTTTTGGTACTTTGATCTCTCCTAAGGCGTCCACTTCAATTCTAAATTGATCTTGCATGCTACTTAATTTTTATGTTGTAAATGATATATTATTTGATCTGATTTATCTTGTACAGATATTTTATAGTTTTCACAATTAGCTAATAATACAGCATAATATTCATACGTGTAACGCAATTCAAATTCTTTATCTAAATCGCTATTAGATAATATTTGTTTTGTAATATCAGAAATAGTGAGGCTTTTATCAGAAACCATTATATAAATTTTATATTCAGCATTGACTTGTGAATCTGACATTTCTTTCACAATCTGAATTGTTGAGATCTTTTGACGCGCATCAATTATCATAATTAAGCATGCTACAACTCTTAAGATATTAGATGAAATAGTTGCGCAATTGCCCTTGATTGTAATTCGATCTGAATTACAATCAAAAATTTGCGATAAGGTCAGTATTCCATCATTGAATGATATTTGATCATCTTCTAAGAAAGGATTATATAGATATTTATATAATTTTAGCCTTTGCATAAGCTTTGCAGATGAGGCGTCAAGAATATTTTTGGCATCATGTCTAATTGATGAAGATTGAGCAAGGCTGGGATTAGTAGAAATTAGCATCTCAATGGAGTTGTAAACGTTGCCAATTGGGCCAGATAAATCATGTAGTATCTTAGTCGTAATAATTTGATTTAATTTTACAAATTTATCATTAATCATGATTTAATAAATTTGATCAATTCATCTAAAGGTAAAAAATGCTCTTGTCTTGTACGAAGATCTTTTAGTTTGTATGTATTAAGTTTTTCTTCTTGTTCTCCAATAAATACAACATAACTATATTTAGATGTATTCATTGCTTTTGTCATTCTTTTAGAAATCTTGCCATCTACATCTAATAATGAAGCAATCTCCTCAGCTCTTAATTTATTAGCTAAAATCAACGAATGAGCAATATTATTTTGTTCGATTGGAAATATTAAAACTGCATCACAATTCTCTTGATCAGCTAAACTAGAATCCATCATTAATGCAAGCCTCTCGATACCAGCGGCAAAACCAATAGCAGGGATATCTTGTTTATAACCCATAGTTTTTGATAAGCCGTCATATCTACCTCCAGCAATTAAAGCTGATTGGGCACCAATTTTTGTTGTAGTAAATTCAAATATTGTATTGCAATAATAATCCAACCCTCTCACTAATTTATCGTTCACAATATACCTAATACCTAGCATCTCTAAGTATTTTAGGACATCATTAAAATAGCTCCTAGATTCATCTGTATGATAATCTGAAATCAATGGAGCTCCTAACAAAATTTCTTGATCATTTTGATCTTTAGAGTCTAGTATCCTAAGTGGATTAGTTGATAATCTTTTCAAGCTATCTTGAGATAAATGAGATTCGTAACGTAATAAATATTGCTTTAAAGCTTCTGTATAAGATGAACGAGATGCAAAACATCCTAATGAATTGATTTCCAATCGAAAACTATCATATCCAATACCTAAAGCCCGAATAATGTCATATCCAAGTTTAATTATCTCAGCGTCATAATTAGCTTTATCTAGACCAATAAGCTCAAAATTTAGTTGATGAAATTGTCTTTGTCTACCGGCTTGCGGCCTGTCATAACGAAATACTGGTCCATGAGAAAACAATCTCAATGGCAAAGAATGATTTAAGTGATTTGTTAAAACTGCCCTCATAACACCAGCGGTAAATTCTGGCCTAAGGGCTATCATATTACCACTGCGATCAGGAAAGCTGTAAATCTCTTTAGAAATCACATCAGATGATTCTCCCATAGTACGCTGAAATACTCCAATATACTCTATTAATGGAACACTCATTTCTTTATATGAATATAATTTTGAAATCGAAGCAGCAGTTCTAATAATTAAGTTATGAAGTTTAAAATCATCTGGCAACAAATCTTTTGTTCCACGTACTAATTTAAGTTCATCTTTCATATTAACCAGCTACTTTCCTTCTATTACAAAATTGATTAATAAAATATAAAATTAGCATCAATACAAACCAAGCTATGATTAGTTTACCACTTAATATTAAGTACCCATCTTCAAATACCTGAGTCATTAATAAACCAGTGCATGTAATGATAATGATAGGAGCTATGATGAATACTATAGGACATTTAAATGATCTAGGAACATCCTTTAAGGTAAATCTAAATAACATCACTATGATAGCTACAGTTATGTAATCAATAAGGGCTCCCATACTTGACATTTGCCCTAAGATTTCTAACGAACAAAATCCACTTAATCCTGCAGTCATAAGAGAAAATATCATGATAGTCACATATGGGCTATCATATTTTGGGTGAAGTTTAGAAAGAAATTTAGGTAATAAACCATCTCTAGAAATCACGTAAAATACACGTGACTGACCATAAATATTAAGCATTAAGACTGTAGTCATTCCACAGATAGCCCCAGTCGCAACAATTGCAAATCCAACGCGATTGCCATTTAGCATTAGAGCGTAGGATAAAGAGTGTGCGCTGTTAAGATTTGTATAACTTGTAATACCAGTAAGTAAGCCTGCAACTAACACGTACAGCATTGTTGCGAGTACTAATGACCCGATAATTCCAATCATTAAATCCCGCTTAGGATTTTTACACTCCTCTGCAGCCGTTGCTATAGTATTAAACCCAGAATATGCAAAAAATAAAATCGATGCTCCCTTTAACATTTTCATCGTTCCAAAAGGCATAAAATCATTCCAATTAGAAATGTCAAAATAAGGGAAAGCAAATATTATAAATGCAAAAATCGCGACTATCTTAATTATAACTAAAATAGCATTTAATCTTTTGCTATCTTTTGTTCCTAAATAAAGCACAAAGCACACTACGCCAGATATAAATACCGCAGGTATATTAATTATGCCACGACCGCATCCAGGAGCATTGGTTAGAGCCTCTGGCAAATGGATACCAACCGCTCCTAGTAAAGATTGAGTATAACCAGACCAGCCAGCTGCGACAGTTGCAGCTGCAAAGCCTAACTCTAATATGATAACACTAGCCATTATCCAAGCAAAACCTTGGCCAAATGCAATATAAGAAAAAGTATATATACTACCAGATGTTGGTATCATAGTTGATAACTCGGCATATACAAATGCAACAAATATGCATGTGACGCCAGCTATTGTGTAACTTAAAGTAACAGCTGGACCTGAGCATTCAGCTGCAATAAGTCCTGTGAATACAAAAACTCCAGTGCCAATAATCCCCCCTAATCCAAGCAAGACTAAATCCGCAGCTCCTAGTGTTTTGTTCAAACCGCTCGTAGCTCCTGCTAGCTTAATCGATTCAAAGCTTTTACGTGTAAAAAATCCCATATAATATATCTATTTTGTTGTTAAATTAACTAGTAATAATGTTGCTAACGAGTAATCCAGCCACCGCCCAAAACCTGATCATTTTGATATATAACGCAGGCTTGACCAGGAGCAACAGCCTTTTCTTTTGACAAAAGTTTAACCAAAACTTCATTTTCATCGATTTTATTTAAAGTTGCTTCTACCGGAGCCATAGTTGATCTAATCTTAACCATTAGCATATCTTTCTTATCTTCTAAAGGAGTATCATCCAGCCAATTAATGTCTTTAATTTTAAATTCTGTAGTTTGCAATGATGATTCAGGGCCAACATATATAATGTTATTATCAACATCAATTTTAGTGACGTATAATGGCTCATGATAAGAAATACCAAGACCTCTTCTTTGCCCTATAGTATAATTTATAATGCCTTGATGAATTCCTAATTCAAAACCATCGACATGTATAATCTTACCACTACAAATTGAATCAGAATGCTTATCGCTGATCACTTTTCTATAATCACCATTTGGCACAAAGCAAATATCCTGACTATCTGGCTTATTGGATACTGGTAAATTAAAATTTCTTGCAAGATCTCTGGTTTCCTCCTTGTTAAAATCTCCTAGAGGAAAATACAAATGATTTAACTGTTCTTTTGTTGTAGCAAATAAAAAGTAACTTTGATCTTTTTTCTTATCTATGGCCTTGAGTAATTTCGGTCCATCTGAATGATTGATTTTACGAACATAATGACCAGTTGCTAAGGTATTTACGCCTATTTCTTTTGTAAATTTTAATAAATCCTTAAATTTTACAGATTGATTGCATCTAACGCAAGGTAATGGAGTTTCTCCTCGAAAATAACTACCCACAAAATCATCAATCACTGCATCTTGAAATTTATTTTCATAATTTAATACATAGTGCGATATACCTAGTTGATTCGCTACATTCTTTGCATCATATATATCTTGACCAGCGCAGCATGAGCCTTTTTTTACACTTGAGTTATAGTCATACAATTGCAATGTAATCCCTATAATGTCATATCCTTGAGACTTAAGAAGAGCAGCTACAGTAGAACTATCTACTCCACCAGACATTGCTACCACCACTTTTTCTTTGACGTTCAACATAAGAGTTAATCATATAATTACAAACTCTTGATTATATTAAAATTGTAATTAAACTGCAACAAGTTATTTTTTGATTCAATCTCTCTTGATTATTAATTCAAAAGTAAGAATTGTAAAATTAATTATTTGTTTCAGGTAATAATTATGTTACACATATTCATTAAGCATTAATAATAAAATAATACTTTTAATTGAATAAAGTGCCAATATTTTTTATTATTAATTAATAAGAAATAATAAAAAATAAATAATAGGTAATAAAATGAAGTCAGGATATAGTAACAATATGCATGAAAAAATAATTGCTAGACATTTTAATGAATTAATTATTCCTTTTGGAGAGAGAATTGCAGCAAATCAAATATTATGTACTGGATGCATTACATTTAAAGCATGTTTATATATAGAGCCTGGTTGTACATTAATTATTAGCTCTACAAATTATCAGCGACCAGATTTGATTTATAATAATGGCATAGAACAATATTTTTATAGAATACGAGATTTATATGACGAATCAAAAGTGCAGAAAATTTATAAATTACCTCATGGAACATTCATTGGCAACAACACAGTTATCGGATCAGATCAAAAATACTATAATTTAATCGGCAATGATGATAGAGCGTTAGATGAATCTGAGATATATTCAAGATTCTTTGAAAGCCCATTACGTAATACATCCGTTGCGTACATTCATTACAGCAATATATCAAAACAATTAAAAGATGATATAATCCTTGTAAATAGAGGTCTTCTGAATCAAGAGCAAGAAGAATTAATAAAATCACATCCATTGTATATAGACAAATCAATTGACGATAATAGCAATGTAGTAAAATCTGATAAAATCACCACTATTCCTGATATCACCATTCCGCCTGATGATGATATCAACATTCTTGGTGAAAATGATTTAATATGATATGAGGAATAGCATTATTAATTCTTTTTGATATTGTAACTAATTGTCGGTACATTATTTAATAGAATGATTGACACGTCTAAATATTTTACTAAAACTGCGCTGTCCAAAATAAAAACTAATAATACCTGCAAAAATTGCTTGATCGTCAGCAGTCCACATAATATCGACAAAATCTATCATGATATTCTCTTTGGCAATAATCGTGTATTGAATATATTTTACTAACCCATACATAATAAAAAAACTATATGCAAGCATTGGGCGCACTGATCCATTAAGAGCATCCACCCAGTTAATACCTGATCTATATGTAGCGTATAAATTATTATACATCTCGGTCTTTGCAATAGCCTTAGCAAACAATGCATTCTGCCCTTTGCTTTTATTAGAATATTCTATTTGTTTTTCCAAGATCTTTAATTGATATTGCGCATGGTCTTTAATTGTAAATAATTTTACCATTTCTGGAACAATAGAAACAATGAATCCAGAAAGAGAGGCAAACAATGTAATCATAAGTAAACTAATTAAAAATAATAAATACATAATGATTTTAAATTAAAAAATATCAACCACTAATACTTCTTATAAAGACCCTTGCTCGAAACCATCTGATGTAGATAATGAATATTTCTAATGCAAATGGCGCTTGCATATTATGTAATAACTCTACTGGTACATTTAATGAAAACCTAGCGCAAGTATTATCAATATAAGTTAATCGGAGATTAAAGCCGTCAAGATGAGCTATAGCATTTAAATTCATTAAATTATACATCTGTATTAATGCTCCAACTGAATCACATGGCTACTTCAAGCAAAATGTCGATACAATATAATCAAAACTATGTGGATAATATTTATATTGAATTTCTTCGTAAATATTTTCTATAGGAAATGCTCCGTATTTATATACTGTATTTATATATAGTACATATGCCATCTTGAATCGCTTCTATATCACGAGAGTAATTACCAGCCACGCTAACTATATGAGCATTGCTGATATTTGGAAACTGACTCATATTTTGATTGATAAATCGGCAACATTATAAATTATGCAATCACAAGATTAATATTTATATACAAGCTCTGTTTAATTTTTCGTTAAGCGAAATCCCTATTCCTTCATTTGGAATTGACATAATAGATATTCGGCTAACTCGCATTTCATCTAGCTCATGTAGGAACTTAAATAAATTCTTAGCTGCTTCAGATAGATCAGATGCTAAACTTAAATGCCTGCAATGCCTATAGCCAATTGGTATATCAATTTTACCAAACGTAATTAAAGCTTCATTATCTACGATATTATCTTTCATTTCAGAAAGAGAAACTATACGAACTTTAGCGAAATATGGTTGATAATGCCGATATAACATACCAGGAGCTTTAACAATATTTTGACTGTTGTTATTATCATAAATCGGCTCATACCCCAAAACTTGAGCGATAGAATCAATCGTGATTCCACCGCATCTTAAAATAATTGCATTATTATTAGTGCAATCAACAATTGTTGATTCAATGCCAATGTCTGAATATCCGCCATCTAAAATCCACTCAATCTTCCAATTTAAACTTTTTTTAACATGCATTGCAGATGTAGGGCTTAATTTGCCAGATATATTAGCGCTAGGAGCTGCCACTGGAAAATCGCATTTACCTAACAATTTTAATGCAATATCATGATTTGGAATTCTAACTGCAACTGTATCTAATCCCGCAGTAGCAATATTAGAAATACGACAATTTGCTGTCCTTTTTAGAACTAAAGTTAATGGTCCTGGCCAAAAGGCATTGGCGAGATTCATTGCATCTTTGTTGAGAGATGCATCAATAGATAATTGCTCCATTGAAGCATAGTGCGATATTAATGGATTACGATTTGGGCGTTGTTTAACAAGATAGATTTTTTTTACAGCGCTATCATTAGCTGCATTACAAGCTAGTCCATACACAGTCTCAGTAGGTATAGCAACAAGATCTCCTTGAGCCAAAAAACCAGTTAAGTAATCAGGGTAATTAAACAATAATGGGTTTAAAATTTTTGTTTTCAGCATATTGGTTAGCTTTTATTATGCATAATAAATATATTTACACTTATTTTCAATGAGAATGATTTGAGCTCTAGTAGCTGAATCCTTACTTCTCTAGAAGTCTCTATACTACAAAAAATACTTAGCGCTGTCCAAGTCAAATGTTATATATATTCTTAGTTTCTATTAATCAAGTTTAGTACATCATCCATATGATTAATCAATATTTGCGAAAAATTTTTGCCACTAAACAAGCTAAAACAAATAAATCTTATGATGTAATTAATTTATCAGATCAGAATTTTCTTGAAGGATTAAACAAATCTAATGTTAATCCTTACCAAACAAACGTTATTGTATATCGTTGTGTAAGTTTGATTGCACAATCTGCTAGTCATGTGCCTATAACTGTTAAAAAAAATACATTATATAACAATGATATAGCGCAAGCTAATAATCATTCTGTTTATCAACTTCTTAAAAATCCTAATCCAGATATCAGTGGCATGGATTTTTTATCCGAAATCATTTCTCATGTTTTATTATTTGGTAATGCATATATTCTGGCAAGTGGCTATAAAGGTCAAAGCCCCAGAGAGCTGCATTTACTTCATCCAAATTCTACATCTCTTGTATTAAAAAATAATACAGTGATAGGCTATAAATATAACACAATTAATGGCGAAAAATTATTCCGCTCAAACCCAGTAGATCGCCATAGCAATGTTCTTCATTTAAAAAATTATCACCCAACAAACAAACATTATGGCTTATCATATTTAGACCCTGCATCCCTCTCAATTAACTCTCATAATAAAGCAAGCGTTTGGAATAACGCTTTGTTTCAAAATGGAGCAAGGCCGACTGGCGCTTTAATTGTAGACGATCCAGCTGGATACTTGACCGATGAGCAGTTTCAACGCTTAAAAGATCAGTTATACGATAAATTCAGCGGCAGTTCCAATGCTGGTAAAATTTTATTACTAGACAACCGATTTAAATGGCAAGAAATGAGTATCAATCCTAAAGATATGGATTTTATTGAATCTAAAAATACCGCGGCGCGTGAAATAGCTCTAGCATTTGGCGTTCCACCTCAATTGCTTGGCATTAATGGAGACAATACTTATAGTAATATGCAAGAAGCTCGATTAGCTTTATGGGAAGAAACCATCATACCATTATTAGAACGAATCGCACATTCTTTAAGCAATTGGATGTCACAGTTATACCAAGAATCATTAATGATTGATTTTGATTTAAATTCTGTATCAGCATTAACTGAGAAGCGCAAAAATTTATGGGAAAGAATTTCTGCGGCAGAATTTATGACTACTAATGAAAAAAGAGCTTTAATAGGTCTAGAACCAATCGAAGATGGCAATAAATTATAAATAAGTAGATTATGAATTCAAATGAAACTATTGCAAAACTATATCAATTTGTCGCTAAATTATTATTAGTACTAGAAGAAGAGCTAGATCAATTGAAATTGGATAAATCTAAAAACACAATTAATACAAAACAAACTATTACTACAATGTTAAATAAATTAGCTCAAACAACAGCTCAACTTAATAAATTAAGTCAAAATGAAAAGAAAGCTTATCATATAAAAGATTCTGACCAAGAAATCATAAATCAGTTTTTAGACAAATATTGTAATAATAATGCAAACAAAGAGTAATGAATTATTATTTGCTATTTTACGCAAAGATTTTGCAAGTTTTATCAACAAAGTATTTAATACAATCAATCCAGGATTAGTTTTTGAAACTAATTGGCATATCGATTTAATAGCAGAATATCTACAAGCTATACAAAATGGTCAAATTAAAAGATTAATCATCAATATTCCACCAAGAAATCTTAAATCTATATGCGTTAGCGTTGCATGGCCTGCATGGCTCTTGGGACATAACCCTTCGAAACGCATTATAGTTGCAAGCTATTCTCAGATTTTAAGTATTAAGCATTCTTTAGATTGTAGATTAATATTATCATCAAAATGGTATCAAAATATCTTCCCTAAAACTATCTTAAGTAAATCTCATAATCAAAAAAGTAAGTTTTTAACAACAGAGAATGGGTTTAGATTTGCTACGTCCATTGGAGGCTCTGTTACTGGTGAAGGAGGTGATGTTTTGATTGTAGATGATCCTCATAACCCATTTCATATTAGATCAGATAAAATGCGCTCTAAATGCGAATTTAGGATAAGAAAACTATAAAACCCAGTTTGCAAAAGGAATAGCGAGGAGTTAAAATTATTTTTTTAACTAAAAACCACTCCTCATGAAAAAATGTATCACAACTTTATATTGTCTCATAGATGATTTTTG
>JBGCFO010000019.1:0-71207 GCA_045106955.1 Rickettsiaceae bacterium
TGGTTAATCAAATTTAAGCGCAGGATTTTAGAAGGCATTTCTTTTTATCGGCAGGATTGGGAGATTATCAAACCAGCAATTTCGTTAAGAATGAGGAGTATTTTGACAACTACCTAAAGTTTTAGCGCGAAACTCCTGATAGAATGCTTTGAGAATGTCTCTTTATTTGATGAAGTATACTCTGTATCAGTTAATGGTCGTTATGGCTCACCACCAAATTATTTAAATGAGAGATTAGCTTCTAAATTTAAAGTAGTGCAGTCTGAGAAGGTAGATTTTTTATTATCAAATGCCTTTAATCCTTTGTTTGTTATGAGGGATTTGGAGTCGTTTATCAATTATGATGAAAGAGAAGCGACAGAAATGAATGACGTACTTAATTTTATTACACAGTCGAATGATCAATTACATAATGAGTTTCTTTGAATTTTTAGTAGGTCAATCCAGCTATTTTTTTTGTTCATTGGTTGCCTTAGTAGGTACGCTGGATGAAAGATCGCCGTAGTGGTTACAGCATGATTAAGATATTGATTGGAATATGCGAGGTATTTACCTCGTACTTTACTTATGACGTAGTCTTTTCCAAGTAAGCTAGTACATGCTGTGCTTCCAACAAGAATCAACAATTTAGGATTTATTAGAGCAATATGCTTTTCTACGAATGGTCTGCATAAAGAGATTTCATCGTCAGTTGGTCTTCTATTGGCAGGTGGGCGCCAAAACACTGTATTTGTAATATATACATTACTTTCTCTAGATAGATTTATTGCGCTTAGCATATTATCCAGTAGCTTTCCGCTTTCTCCGCAAAATGGTATTCCTTGTTCATCCTCACTCGCGCCTGGAGCTTCTCCTATAAGCATAATTTGTGCATCTTTTGCGCCTGAGCTGAATACGGTATTAGAGCTAAGAAGCTTTAATTTGCATTCATCAAAATTCCTTACAGAGTTTTCAAGATCCTCTATCGTATTAACTTTATCTGCGATATTTCTAGCAAGCTTTACTCCGCTATTGCAATCTTCTTGCTTTGTATCAATCTGCACACTAGGCAGGATTTGTTGGTTATTATCTGATGCATTTGTGATATTATCTTGATCTTGCTCTGTATCTACTTTAGAAAAATAATAGTTGACGCCCATAGTTTTAAGCCATAATTTATTGTTATTAGATATCATTTTATATTGTTTATCTTTTTCATTCATATTATGCACAAGAATTATAAATTTATTATTACAGAGCATCTTGCTCAAAGCAGATTAGATAAAATTCTTTCCGATTTTATACCAGATTTTTCCAGAAGTTTTATACAAAAATCTATCAAACATGGTAACGCTAAAATCAATGATGCTATTATAGTAGATGTAGATCATAAGATGCAAGAAAATGATATAGTAGAGATATCGTTAGGTCTTAATCAAGACGAGACTAATGTACTTCCGAAAAAGAAGGAGATTGAAATTGTTTACGAAGATGAAGATGTAATAGTAGTTAACAAGCAAGCTGGGTTAACTGTTCATCCTGGAGCTGGAAATTACGATGATACTTTAGCCAATGCATTGTTATATCATACAAAGCAACTCTCTTATATTAATGAATCTACAAGACCAGGCATTATTCATCGTTTAGATAAAGACACATCTGGTTTAATTGTAGTTGCTAAAAATAATTTAGCGCATAATTTATTAGCAGAGCAAATTGCAAATAGAAGTTTTAAACGCAAGTACAAGGCTTTGGTATGGGGAATGTTAAAACCGTCGCAAGGAAGCATATCTGGCAACATTGGTCGTAGTAAATCAAATCGCAAAAAAATGGACGTGCTTCAAATTGGCGGAAAACATGCTATAACGCATTATCAAACTGAGCAAATATTTTACAACGGCTTGTTAAGTTTAATAAAATGCTCGCTTGAAACTGGTAGAACTCATCAAATTAGAGTGCATTTAAATCACATTGGTCATTCTGTTGTAGGAGATACAACTTATGGATATAATAAACGTAAAATAAATAAATTAGGAGATGAGCTAAAGATACCTTTGAATCAATTAGAAAGACAAGCTTTGCATGCCTATAATATAGAATTCTTCCATCCGAGAACAAATGAGCAAATGAAGTTTATCGTTCCTATTGCAAAAGATATCAATGATTTATTACTGCACTTGGCACAATAAATTGTAAATATGATCGATGAGAATTTGATTTACATTAACATATATAGTATGTTTTTAATCAATTTTAATTAAGAATTAGCTGGTTATTTATGAATCAACCTATTCAGATTTCAGACCTTGACCCTTTTATTGATTTTGAAGTTGAAATACAAAAATTAAAAAAAGATCTTAACGCTATAATTTTAGGTCATTACTATCAAATTGATGATATTCAAGATATTGCTGATTTTGTAGGTGATTCATTAGAATTATCAAGAAAAGCAATGCAAACAGATGCGTCTGTTATAGTATTTTGTGGGGTTAAGTTTATGGCTGAAGTTGCTCATATTGTAAATCCTAATTGCACCGTGCTTTTGCCTGATTTATCGGCAGGTTGTTCATTAGAAAATTTGTGTCAACCAGAAGATTTTAAAAAATTTCGATCTGCTCATCCAGATCATATTGCTTTGACATATATCAATTGCTCTGCAGAGGTAAAGGCATTGTCTGATATAATAGTTACATCATCTAATGCAGAGAAAATAATTTCTCATATTCCAAAAAATCAAAAAATATTGTTTGCTCCAGATAAGCATTTAGGTAGGTATTTGAGCAAAAAAACATCTAGGGATATGTTGCTATGGAATGGAACATGTATAGTGCATGAAAATTTTTCAGAACGAGAACTTATTCGCCTTAAAACAACTCATTCTAACGCTAGAATTATTGCTCATCCAGAATGTCCAATGCATCTTTTAGATTATGCTGAGCATATCGGTTCTACCTCGAGCTTAATTAAATATGCAACAAAACATAATGGCGATGAATTCATTGTGTTGACCGAGCCAGGAATTATAAGGCAAATGCAAATACACTCACCAGCAAGCAAGTTTTACGCAGTGAATTCAATTAATCAATCTGGGTGTGTTAGTTGTAGTGATTGTCCTTATATGAAAAAAAATACAATTGAAAAATTATATTTATGCATGGTGAACCAATTTCCTAAAATTACTCTAGACTATAATATTGCACAAAAAGCTAAGTTGTCTATTGATAGAATGATGGAATATAGCTCTATGTAATTTGCAATGAAATTAATATGGCACTGTTAACAAAATAATTGATATAAAGGTTACAATGCTTATGCGCCTAAAGATTCACGCTTAACTCCAGAAGGCTTTTACGATGTTAAACTCTTAAAAAACGCAATATTATTGAGAGACTATTTGGTAGATTAAAGGAAAACAAAAAGCCTTGTGAACAGCTGTATTATCTTTTGTCTATTTTAGCATTAATTTCATTGCAAAATTCTAGATTAAAATATTCTGGAAGATTCGCTATAATTGATATTTGATCTTTTTCAAATATTTGCTTTGGTATAATTAACTTTTGAGCGTGCAATAACATCTGAGAGTCATGATAATAGTCGTTATGTTCACCATATTTGCGATCTCCTAAAATATAGCAGCCAATTTCTAATACATGCAATCTGATTTGATGATTTCTGCCTGTAATAGGATGAAATTCAATTAAATGGATATTATTGTTAGCGATATGTTGTAATGTTTTATAGTGAGTAATAGATTTTTGATTTTTCTCATTATGAGTTTCTACAGTGCCATATTTTTGTTGTAATTTACCATATATTACTGCGATGTATTTTTTTGTAATATCTCTAGATTTAAAGGCACTTGCAAGCTTGCAAGCAGAAATATAACTCTTTGAGATTAACAATACTCCGCTAGTATCTTTATCTAACCTATGAACAAGTTTGTATTGAGTGTCATTAACAGAATTTAAATATGCGATTGCATGATCAATTGATACAGATATTTTAGATCCGCCTTGAGTTGCAATACCGCTAGGTTTGTTAATGGCAATTAAATTTTGATCTTCATATATTAAGTATTTGCCTAATACATCCTTAGATAAATCAATAATTTTATCAGAATAAAGTTTTTTAGTAGCTGTATTGTTTGCATCATCAATTGCAAAAAAGTGAAACCCATTATATATTTTTAACAAATCTCCAGAGACTACTCTTGTATGCGCTTTGACTTTATTATTATTGACTTGAATATGTTTTTTTCTAATCCCTCGTTCTATGATACTCTGTGGGAGGTTAGGGTATATTCGTTTTAAATATTTATCTAATCTAGTTCGGAGCTCTGAATTAACTACATGAGAAATCATACAAGATATTACATCAATTAAGTTGTAAAATATTATAATTTACTTTTACATCTTCTTTTTTAATAAAATAATCAATATATTCATGCTCAATATGAGTTTTAATGCGTTTAGAGATGTCTGATTTATATTGATCTATGTCATCAATTTTGTTGATATCATGATATTCAGATCGAACATATATTGCATATGCCACGTCATTGATTACAATTGGAGGAGTAATGTTTTGCGGTTTTGTATGGAATATATCTTCTAGCAATCTTTGTGGTAATTTACTATTTGTTTTTGCATCTGCTTTTGTAATATGCATATTTTTTTCTACTAAAATACCTTTTTTATTCAATAAAGAAGCATTTTTAGGATACTCTTTGACTAAATTGGTAAAGTTTTGTAAATTTTGCTTGCGTATATTATCCAAGAGCCACAACTTCAATAATTCAGATGTAGAATTTTCTAAAGTTTCTGTGTATTCAGGTAAAATTGAATGTAATTGCACTAATAATATATACATGCTTCCATCCAACTCTAGTTGAATTGGATAAAGTATCTCATCATGATTCATATCAAAAATACTTTCGGCTAATCTACCTATTAATTTTGGGTTTTGAGATAACTCTATCTTAGATACTTGGTTTAAAAATGCCATAGGAAAATCATGATGTTGAGCAATTTCTTTCATAGATAAACCAGAATCTATCTCATCTTCTAATGTTTTAATTAGTTGAAAATTGATTTCATCAAATTTTTGTTGCATTAAATATTGATATATTTCACTTTTCATTTGAACAAAGCTTTGATTTTGATATTCATCTTTGTGCTCTTGATAAAATTGCATTATCTCATAATCGGTGATATTTATTTGGTGTTTTAATATATCTTTTGAAATTTCAATGTAAGAAATATTGCGCTTTTCTGGAACGTAGAATAATTCAGGATTATTATTATAAAACTCTTCTAGTTCTAACTGAGATGGCTTATGCTGATTAATGTTATGATTATCTTCTAGATTCATTTGTAGCAAGTCTATAATCTTAGTATTACTTAGATATTCCAATATATTATCGGTTAAAATATTTGGTATATTAAAAGCCTCAACGAAGGTTTGATTAAATACATCATTTAATATTGATTGTTTGATACTCGAAACATATTCAACTTCTGTAACATGAGAATATTTCAAGAATGCACGAAATAAATCTGGATTAAACTTTCCTTCATCGTTATGAAAAATAGGCATAGTTTTTATAAATCTGATTACAAACTCATCGCCAATATCAAAATCATAATATTTAGTGATATAAGACATAATTCTGGCTTGGATTAATTTTTGTATCACTAATTGATTAATTTGCAATTGATGAATATCGGATTCGTTAAAATCGATTGTATTTTGTTGTCTGATCAAATTAATTTCGTGCAATTTTTCTTTTTGAAATGCTTGCTGAGTAATCGGATCAAGTGTATTAAACGTAATGACTGCATTATTATTTACAGATGCGACATCTTTAACTCCCCAGGCAATAAATGAAACAACTATTAATGCAAATAATATACGTATAGGAATACTGTTTGCTACAGTTCTAATTTGATTAATCATAATAATTTACTATAAAATATCTATTTACTTATCAATGTATCAATATTATAAAATAATAGGTTGATAATATCTTATCTGCAAGGAGTTTTTTTATGTCTTTAATTATAGCAAATTGGAAAATGAATTTCACGCTAAAAAATGCTATAGATTTTTGTCAAAAAATAATTAAAGATAGAATGCTTATTACTGATAATCTACTTATTGCAGCACCTACTTTATATTTAACATATTTATCGCATGCATTTCCAGCAATTACTTTTTGCGCTCAAGATGTGAGTTCAATTGAAAACTATGGCTCATATACAGGGGAATGCTCTGCTAATATGTTGTTTAATTCAGATATAAAATATGCGATTATAGGCCATAGCGAGCGTCGATTAAATTTTAAAGAATCTAATGAATTGATACAAAAAAAATCTTATAATTGCATTAAAGCCGGTATCGTACCTATAATTTGTATTGGTGAAAATATAGATATACGAAATAAAAATCAACATAAAGAATTCATCAAAAAGCAATGCATTGAGTCTATCGGGTATAATAATATGAGCAAAATTATAATTGCATATGAGCCGGTATGGTCTATTGGTACTGGCGATCTGCCAAAAGTAGAATATATTGCTGAGATATTTGATTTAATAGATTCTTTAAAAAATTGCGGTGATATTAAATGCAATATCAGCTTAGTATATGGTGGATCTGTAAACGCTAGCAATATTTCTAGTATATTGCGTATCGATAAAATTTCAGGTATATTACTTGGCAAAGCGTCTATCGATTATGAACAATTTACTCAAATAATTAATTTTAACAATAGCTTATGTTAACTGATATATTACTTATAATACATGTTGTGGTTGCTATTTTGCTGATTATTGCAATTTTATTGCAAAAAAGCGGCACGGATGGCATTAGCGCACTTAGCGGCGCTGGCTCTCCTGGAGTTATTACTAAGCAAAGCGCTGCAAAAATGCTTGTTAGAACAACGATAGTCTTAGCAGCTATATTCTTTGCAAACTCTATAATACTTGCCAATATATCTGGCAAGCAAAATCAATCTATTGCCAAAAAAATTGAGACAGAAATACAGCAAGATTTAGATATTGAATAGTATATTGATCCTTGGATGAATATATGCTTATCAAAGATTGATATATAATATTAGCTACGCTGTATTAGCAAATTTTTTTAAGAGGGGTTTTATGCAATTTGTCCAAAGAGGTTTATTAATATTGTTAAAAGATGTACTTTATCTTCATGGTATGACTATATGATATTACATAATCATCATAGAACTCTATGCCTTTTCTTTGTATTGGTTATTTTAATGCTTATTTCAAGCATTTCTTACTCTAAAGAACATGTTGATCTTGATGTGTCTACTATCAATGATTCACAAATTGCTGTGATATCTGAGTATTTTGATCATGCAACATTGATATTCGTGAATTTAGACGAATGCTTAACTACTCCAATGGCAAATATGTTTAGATATACCAACAACAATTTAGATAATACATTAATAGATAATCTCATTTCAGCTTCAAAAACAAACCCTGTTTGGCGTAATACAGTTATACAATGGCTACAAAATAGAAAGATAATGCTATCAGAAGAATCATGGATAGATTTCATAAATGATGCTCATAAAGCTGGAGTAACGATTATTGGAATTTATTATATTGATGAAGATATTGGAAGATTAATAACTGATTTAGGCAATTGGAAAGTAGGAGAACTTCAAGCTTTAGGTGTTGAATTTACTAAAAATATAAAAGGTCAAAATTATATCGAAATAGGCAAGAATAATTCTTCTGCATTTTTTTATGATGGTATATTATTTAATGGAAATCTAACAAAGACAGATGCAGTTGTTAAGTTTTTAAAAACAACTGGCATGATGCCTGATAGAATTTTATTTTTTGACTATAAAACTGATGATATAAATTATATGTCAGAATACTCAGAATATTTTAATTTAGACTTTTACGGTATAAAATATCGTGGTGCATTTAAGCTGGAAGGGTTTGCGGATCCAGAGATAGTACAATTTCAAAAAGAACAATTAATTCAAAATGATAAGTGGTTTGAAGATGAAGAAGCATATGAATTGTTAAATCAGCGTCGTAATTAGATCTATGCATCTCAACATCAGATCTAAATATTATAAACAGATTTTGTCATATCTTAACCAAGATGGTCATGAAGCTAGAATTATTGGTGGTTGTGTGCGAGATGCAATTTTAGAAATACCAAACGCAGATATCGATATTGCAACTAGTTTAACTCCAGATCAAATTCAAGATGTGCTTAAACATAATAATATAGCAACCATAGAAGTTGGTAAATCATTTGGTACAATAATAGCGCGAATCTGTAATGAGGTATTTGAAATTACCACCTTGAGGAAAGATATTAAGTCGGATGGAAGGTACGCTTCAGTTGTATTTTGCAAGGATTTTAAGGTTGATTCTCAAAGGCGAGATTTTACTATTAACGCTTTAAGTTATTGTCCATTTAAAAATCAATTATACGATTATCACAAAGGGCTTGATGATCTTAGAAATCATAGAGTTAGATTTATAGGAAATGCTAATACTAGAATTTGTGAAGATTATTTGCGAATATTACGTTTTTTTAGATTTTCTTGTTACTACGCTGACCAGATAGATCAAGAAGGGTTAAATGTATCTATAAAATTCAAGAGTCATTTAGATATAATTTCTAAGGAACGGGTAAAGCAAGAGTTGGATAAAATGGTAACTTGTAATAATAATATTGATATTTTGAGTATTATGAAGGATAAATCAATTTTTTCCCAAATTTTACCCTGTATTGATATTAATGTTGCTCAATTAGCAAGAGCAAATAATTGTGCTAATTCTTTTAATATCACATTAAATAAAAATATAAAATATGCTGTATTGCTCAAATCTACTGATGCTCCAAATGTTGCATATTTAAAAAAATATAAATTTACAAAAGAAGAAATTAGAGTAATTAAGCAATTATTTAATCTAATACGATATATAATTGAGATTAAAGACATTGATTTAGCGATGAAAATTGTTTGGATAAATTATGATATAGAATATCTAATTGCAATTTTTGCCTGCGGTTATTTTAGTAAATCAGATGTAGATAGATTTTTTACTAATTATCATAGACGTACAAAGCCTAAATTTCCTATAAATGGTCATGACGTGAAAGATTACTTTCAAACTGTTGATATAAAAAATATTTTATGGCAATTAAGATTTGAATGGATAAAAAGCGATTTTCAGCTCAGCAAGGATTCATTGTTATCTATGGCGTTTAGCTCATGGAAATGATAGTAACTCAGACTAATTAATATTTTCTTATAAATTAGATGTTGACCAGTTATACTGCTACTGATATAATGCCAGGATGTTATAAGCTATATATTGTTTTAAATTGTTTTAAAAATAATGAAAGTTGTTAGTTCATTAAAATCTCTAAAAAGTAGGGATAAAAATTGCCAACTGATTAGACGTCATGGCAAAATTTTAGTAATTAATAAAAAAAATAAAAGATTTAAAGCTCGTCAAGGGTAGCCAACCTTATATGATTCTTCAGTTTTACATTGCGGAATCTATAAAGTCAGTTTTCTTCTCCGTACAGTTTTCTTCTCCCTAGTATTCTTCATTCTTTTTGAAGTTCATCATTATTGATTAGCTTAATTGTCTCCCATTATGTATTTTTACAATATTAAATTTAATTTATAGAAATTATCTAGTTATAGATTTGCGTTATAGTATTATTTAATGCAATCATTAATCATTATTTGATAATAGCAATTCAATGAAGATACATACTTTAAATGATTTATTTATATCTAGTACATTAGACTTATGGGCTGAACTTGAAGGATTGGATCTTCAATATGTTATTTACGATACTTTAAGTGATTATAAAGAAGCTATCGATGAAGATAGAGATATATATTCAAATATTGCAACTTTATTAAATTTTGAATTGGATGATCAGTTTAAGATTTATATGAATGTATTATTAGATAAGGTTTTTTCAGTTAGAGAATATTCTCATATACTAACTTTATTTGAACGTATAATGAATGAAGAGCATTTAACCCAAGTTGAAATGAGTATTAAAGAATTAATAAAAGATGCTTATTGGGATTTATTGGAACAAAATGATTACAGAAGTAACAATAGCGTATCAAGTGATGAAACAGATTATAATAATAATAATGATGATGATGATGATATAATGAACGTTAGTGATCTAAGTATTATCGCAGATGATCAATATGAATGATTTAAATATAGGATTAATTACATTGTTCAATTAACATCAAAATCTTATCTAAGCTTGAATTGCCGCCATCGAGATATTTGACTTCATATTCTCTTAGCAATGACAATATTAATGATATATTATTTATATTACTTTGTAATGCAAGTTGTTTAAATTTTTCTTTATTATTAATAAATGTCTTAGAAAATAAATATACACATGCTTTATCTATACTTACACCTGTATTAACAAGGTTTATTGCGTAATATATGTTGGAAGCATATTGCATCAAAGATCGTATAACTATTAGTAAGTTGTATTGACTATTCATTAAGTACTTTTCAAGGTTAGATAAATCCCTGCTAAAGAAATAAATGCATAGTGTTTCGATATAGATCTTTGTCGAACCAAAACTAACTACTCTTATTACATCATCTAAGTTAATATTTTGCTTGTCTAATAACATTAATTTATCAAGCTCACTTACAATTACGCCATAGTCTCGCGGTAAATTCTGTTCTAGATACTCAATCGCTTCTGAATCAATAGTTTTTTCGCGCTTTCTAGTAGTTTTGTTTATGATGTTTAGTATATTTTGAGTATCTAAAAGATTGCAATTAATAATTGCTAAATCTATTGAGTCATTGAAGATTTTCCTTATGTCACTATTAATTGACGACTCATCAGAAATGAATATTGGAAAATGAATAAAATTCTCATTTAGCAGAGTTTTTAGTTGCCTTTGCTTATCTTGGATACTGTGTATTTTTATTACTTGTTTTTCATCAAATAGATTTGGTAAGTTAAGTTCAATGCCAAGATTGTGCGTATTGTACAAAGATCTAATATTGAGATTTAATTTAGTTGCTATGACATTACATATTTCATTTATATATCCAATATCAAGGCTACATATCAATAATGCTTTAACTTTATTATCCTTAATATTTTGAATCAATACATTGATTTGTGATATATAAAAAATCATAACTTCGCAAAATATATTATTAACCTTGAAATTATTTCCTTTGCAGCATCTTGAGTTAAGTTATCAATGGTATTTTGGCTATGTATATAATTTGCATATTCTGTAAAGCCCAGGCTATAAGTGGTACTATAATTAAAACTGCCAGACGTGAGTTCTTTTTGAGTGTTTATATCTACTAACTGATATTGCACAACTTGATTAACAGATTGCATTATTATATCAGAGTTTTTTTGCAGTGCAGCTGCATTGGTTTCATCAGATAAACTAATGATTAATTTATACTTCTTAACATTGTTATGTTTTATCATATTATTCAACGCTTGATACAGGCCTGTGCCAGCAATAGAATTAATAGATTCAATTTCTATTAATGATAGATTCATCGACATTTCTCTTGAGTATGCAGGCCTAAAACAACAAGATTGCAAGCTTAATAACAGAGAAAACAATAATATAATATTATTCACTATCAGCTTTTTTAACATCACTATTTCTTTTTTTATATTGTCTTGTGTTAGACATTTTTCTTTTAATAGTATTTTTTTTAGTTGTATTTACTTCAGAGTTTTTATCCAATTCTTCCTTATCATTATTTGCTTTTTCTATTTTTAATTCTTTTCCTAATTCCAGAGCTGGTTTGTCAGATAAATTAGTTGTAAATTTTTTCTGGGTAAGTAGAATTTTTTCTATAGAGTAGCTGTCAGCGGTAGCATTAAAATCTATTTTAAAATCAATTTTGACCGAATATTTATTTTCTAATTGAGCAATCTCCTTACGTTTATTGTTCAATAAAAACATGATAGATGATACGCTAGAATATACGTTTACAAGATCAACATTAGTATTGCATATTTCACTCTCTATTGTTCTTAGTATCAACCTAGCATTTGATTGATCTGCTCTCACGACTCCCTTACCATTGCAATGGTCGCACATCATAGTATTTAATTCTAAAAAGGACGGATTAGAGCGCTGCCGAGAAAATTCAAATAAACCGAATATATTTAAATTAAGAGCTTGTATTCGCGCACGATCTTTTGATAATTCTTCTTTAAATAAGTTTTCAATGATACGTTTATTTTTCTGTTCCTGCATATCTATAAAATCTACTATCAATAAACCAGATAAATCTCTCAGTTTAATTTGATGAGCGATAACTTTTGCAGCCTCCATATTTGTGCTTAAAGCTGTTTCTTCGATATGCATTTCTGAATTAGATTTTCCAGAGTTAATATCAATAGCAGTGAGAGCTTCTGTAGGATTGATGATTATATACCCTCCAGATGGCAAATCAATGATTGGTTGGTATAAATTTGCTATTTTAGATTCTACATTAAATTTCTTGAAGAGTGGGATTTCATCTTTATATTCTTTAATTTTATTAACTTCTTCTGGCAACATGCTACTCATAAATTTGATTGCTACATCATAAGCTTCTTTGCCTTGTATAATTATTTCGCCTGTATTGTTATCAAATGTGTCTTGTATTATTTTTTGAATTACTCCTTCCTCTGCGTGTATAAAACAAGGGGCTTTAGATTTGAATGTAACATCTCGTATTTTGTTCCATAAATTTACTAAATATTTATAGTCCTTTTCTATTTCAACAGCAGAACGTCCAATAGCAGCAGTTCTTGCTATTAAACTTATTTGATCGTTTGGAGTTTCAGGATTAAATTGCGTGATAATTTTTTTTATCCTTTGTCTTTCAGCGCTACTTGCGATTTTACGGGACACGCCGTTATAAAAACTTCTATTTGGCATAAATACACAATATCTTCCAGCTAGGCATATATATGTTGTGAATGATGCGCCTTTATTACCTCTAGGTAATTTTGTGATTTGCACTAATATCAACTGTCCTTTTTTTATAACATCTTGAATTGAATAGGACTTTAATTGTTGTATTTCATTAAATTTTTCAATGTTAATATGTTCAATATCATTGTCGTTGATATCTAATTCAAATTTTTGTTTGATGTTTCCATCGGCTAAATCATTGATATTTTCAGTTGTGAATGTATTGCTAGCATCATTATTAATATTATCAGTATTTTTAGCATCAGAATTATCATCTATACTATCTTCAATTTGGTCATTAAATACCGCATTACCATCTATGGCACTTGGAAACTTTCCAAGCGTATTTGCAATATTATCTTTATTATTATTATTTCCATTAGATATTTGATAATAACCACGATGAATTTCGTTAAATGGTAGAAAGCCGTTACTACTTCCTCCGTAATCTACGAATGCCGCTTGTAGAGATGGTTCGACTCTGGTTATTTTTGCTAGAAATATATTACCTATTCTTTGTGTAGGATTGTTATTATCTTGAAATCCTATATCAATTACGGAGTGATCTTCATTGTTAATGACAACTACACGACTTTCATCTTTGTACTGACAGTCTATTAAAATTGTTTTTTTCATTGATTATCCTATTATTATTATTTTATATGTGCAAGATTTATGTATAAGGCTTTCTGATGGCTAAAATGTAGCAAGTATGTGATATAAATACGTAATAGCTATGAGTTATTGTTATAAAACATTCCAAAGAGTATATAATCAGATTACTTGCATGAACTTAAAGTAGCGGTAAAACTAAACAAAATACTTATACAAATAACTGATAATAGATATACCATACAATACATAATGATCAAAATACTTTATGAAAACATCCTGTTTTAAATCATTTACATTAATTAATATAAATCTTTTTTTGTTTATTATTATGCATCAGATGCAATTTTACATTATACCTAAAATTTTCTACGAAATGGGAATTGGGTATTCTGTGATTGCAGATATTTCTTCTTTGAATATTTTAAGCTATTTTATAGCTGGTTCGATCATACTTCCGATAATTCATAGGTTTAAATTAAGGTATTTGATGATATTTAGCTTAGCTTTTATTGTGATTAATTGGATTAGTTTATTCATTGATCAGCAATATAGCAGTAAATTAACAAAAATAAATATAGAGGTATTGCATGTGATGTTTGCGTCTGCTATGTCATTTATATATTTAATAGCTATTTTTCTCGAAATAATTAATCATTATCCATATTCCCCAAGATTTTGCATACTAATTAGTTCAACGATATTTATTTTGGGTTATATGTTAGGAAATCAGCTAGGTATAAATCTAGATAACGACTTATTTGAATTTATCATTATCAATATTGTAGTAGCTTTAATTAGCATAATTCTAATATTTGCTACAACGCAATCTAACTATGTACGTTCGATGTTTAAAACTAATTTTGCAATATTAATTCACCATGTAGAATTAATATTAATTTCAGGTTTGGTATCGATGTATATTATCGTATCTATTATCACTAATTATTACAGGATCGTATCAGAAGATAGTTTAGATATTCTATACACAATGAAAGATTATATTGCGATTGGATTTTGCCTAGCGAATTTATTAATTTTGTTTTTACCAATTAAGTCAAAGTACAATATTGCATTTATAATCTTATTTTTTGTTTTGACAGCCATTATAACTAAATTTCATCATTATAAACAATTAAACATAGCAGGATTTATTGGAATAGGTTGTTGTGCATGTATGATTGTTTACAATAATTTAGTAGATATTATCAATAAATTTCAAAATAAAGAGCTGACAATTACTATCACTACATATTTTACAGTATTGGCGCTTGGAGCTTATGTAGGAAAGAAATCTACTGAATTAATATCATTATATACTGGGAGTAATGGATTATTATTGTCTGTCTTGATTATAATCTCTGTATTTCTTTTGTATTTTTTTTATAGACGTAAGGTTAATATCCAAGTAGCATAGTTAAATAATACATAGAATTATTTATAAAGAATTCATGAAACTTAAATTCGATCTTAGTTTCAATATATTATTATCCAAACCATTGTCTGTAAGTAAAAAATTTTCAAAGTTTCTCAAAGAATATGATGAAGGGCTTTGGAATGAATTAGAAATTTTTTATAGAAAACACAACAATCGTTTCAACGGAGAAATAGAATTGAATAGCTCTGATTATTCCTATCTAATTATTAGATTAGCTCCAGTATTAGAAGATTTTATTTCTCAGTTATTTAGCATCGAAAGTGAAGTATATAAATTGCAAAAATCTCATAAAGAATTTGATGTGATATATCAATGTAATAAAAAATTTATTCAGAGATTTGTTTTAGTGAAATATCAGAAAAACTCTATTACTGACGATGAATTTAAAAAATGCAAGATAAAACTAGAATCACTTTTAAATGAATCTTTTACACAAAAGTCCTTTGCAAAGCAATGTCTAGAATGGATGTGTAATCGAGATCAATACATAACAGAGCTTGATATTGCTGCAAAATACGCGCGTTATATTTTAGATAATAACGCATCAAGTCAGTTAGATGAAAAGATTATATTCTATAATCTTAAAAAAATTGATACAAAGAATTTAATTAATCAAGAAAATATCAATTATAATAAACTTCATAATCGACTTGATTTTAACTACCATGCTCCAAAATTAAATACAAATTACTCTTTATTTCACAGCAATTATTGCCTTTATTGCCAGGAAAGAGATAAAGATTTTTGTAGAAAAGGCTATGAAAAATTTAATAGTTCTGGATGTCCATTAAATCAAAAAATTTCTGAGATGAATAAAGTTAAATCATCAGGTTTTAATATTGGCGCTTTAGCAATTATTATGATTGATAATCCGATGGTGCCTTTGACTGGATATAGAATTTGCAATGATTGTTCGAAAGCTTGTATATATCAAAATCAAGAAGCTGTGGATATTCCACTTATCGAATCAGAGGTTTTACAAAATGTATTAAACTTACCATACGGAGCTGAGATATATATGTTATTAGCTCAATGGAATCCATTGAATGTATTGCATCCAAAAACAGCTAGGATAATTGAAGGCAATATATTAGTTGTTGGATTAGGACCAGCTGGAATTGCCCTGTCTTATTATCTATTGCAATATGGAAAAAATGTTATTGCAATAGATGGCTCTAAAATTAATCCAATTAGTTTTGATATTAATCAACCAATTAAAACTTGGAAAGAATATAACAAAGATTTAAGTGATTTGATACCAGATGGGTTTGGAGGCGTTGCTCAATATGGTATTACATCCAGATGGAACAAGAATCACTTGCTATTGATGCGTATTTTGCTACAAAGGCGCGGTAAAAATTTTAAAATATATGATGGCGTTTATTTTGGTAACACGATAACTTCTCAACAAGCTTATGATATTGGATTTGATCATATAGCTATATGTACCGGTATTAAAAAACCACAATTTTTAAACATCCCAAATATTTTGTCAAAAGGGGTAAGATTTGCATCGGATTTTTTAATGAGTTTACAATCTGGCGGTGTTTTTTTAAAAAATTCTAATACTAATTTAACCATTAGGATGCCAGTTGCAATAGTTGGATGTGGATTAACGGCTGTAGATGCAAGCATTGAAATCTTAAAATATTATCCAATACAAGTAGAAAATTTTGCTAAAAATTATGAAAAATTATCAATTAAATTCGATAAAGCAACTTTAGAGCGTGATTGGACAGAGGAGGATAGTGTGATAGCTCAAGAATTTCTTACTCATGCTCAGTTATTTAGATCTTGCAGCTCTGATGATGAAAAACTTGATATAATAAATAATAAGCTCGGAGGAGTTACTATTTATTATCGTAAATCTATAGAGCAATCAAGTGCGTATAAACTTAATCATGAAGAGATTGAGCATGCAATGAGTTTTGGCGTACAATTTAAGTCTAATATTGAAATATCTAAAATTCATTGTGATAAACATTCTTATATTGAATCTATTGAATTTCAAAATCAAATTAAAGCTAGAGCTAGATGTTTATTAATTGCAATTGGGAATGATCATCAAGATCTTCATGATAAGCAATATACATATTTTGGTGATTGCGATCCTAATTTTACCGGTAGTGTAGTTAAAGCGTTAGCTAGTGTCAAATACGGTTATCGCAAAGTACTAAACAAAACAAGCGGCATGTTCCCCAAATATTTTGGAGCTTCAGAAGTGCATTTTGCGCTTCGTTCATTATTAAAACGTAAAATAACAAGAGTTGTAAATATTAATGAAGATGTTTGTTCAATTACAGTCCATGCACCTATATTGGTAAATAATTTTCAAGTAGGTCAGTTTTTCAAATTACAGAATTACCCAAGAGACTCATTTGAGCCAATCGCATTAAATGTTAGTTATATTAATTTTAATTCTAATTCTCTTGTGTTTATATTTAAAAAATCTGGCCTTTCTACCAAGATTGCCTCTCAATTAACAACTAAAGATAATATATATTTGATGGGCCCTGTTGGTCAGCCGTTAATAGATTTACCTAAACGATCTAACGTGTTAGTAATTGCAGAAGATGTTTACAATATAAATGCTGTTTGTATATTAGAGAAACTAAAGCAAAATGATTGTAATATATTGCACGTAGCGTATTACAGCAAAGCAACTTATCTAATATATAGACATAAAATCCAAGCATTATCAGACAAGGTTGTTTGGTGTTCCGATAGTGGATTTATTAAAGCTAAGCGCAAGCAAGATGTAGTAAAAGTTGGGGCTTTATTGGATATTCTTAAGCAATTAAATGCAAAATCATACTTTAGTCATAAAAAATATCACGTGTTAACGTTTGCATCGAGCCAAACTAATCATGATATTCAAACTTATGTTAATGAATTATTTAGTAATTCTATTAAAATTACTTCTAACGCTAATGCTCCTATGCATTGTATGATGAATGGTATCTGTGGCCAATGCGTTGCAATTAAAGATAAAAACAAAAATCATGTATTTAATTGTATCTGTCAATATTATGATGTTAACAATATAGATTTCTCTTCTATTTCAAAGCGTTTGCAACAAAATTCATTGCAAGAAAAAATAAGTTCATTATTATATGAAGATAAAAAATATTTAGTAGCGAACAAATAATGATTAATAACAACAAATTAATGAAGATTATCGCTGGAAGCGCTAGCGAAGAGTTATCCAAGAATTTATCTCTGATTACAGATACGCATATTTTACAAACTAATCTGAAAAGGTTTCATGATGGTGAAATATTTGTTGAAATACAGGAGAAAATAGAAAATGATACTGTCTGCATAGTTCAATCAACTGCATCACCAGTGCATGATAATTTAATAGAGTTATTATTACTTGTCGATGCAGCTAAAAGATCTGGTGCATCTCGTATTATTGCTATAATACCTTATTTTGGCTATAGCCGCCAAGATCGTCAGATGTCTTGCAGTAGCTCTATCGGAGTATCTGTAATCGCAAAAATTCTATCTAATTCGTACATTGATGAAATTATTACATTTGATTTTCACTCTGTGCAACTAGCTGGTTTTTTTGATATAAACGCCATTAATATTAATCCAGACCAAATGGTTTTGAAGGTTTTATCGAAATATTATTCTGAGATAAATTGTAAAGATATAGTATTAATTTCTCCGGATATTGGAGGTGCAAAAAACCTTAAAAATATTGCCTATCAATCTAATCATCCAATATCTATTGTTGATAAGCACCGTGTACATGATGTGTGCATGGCAACTAATTTACTCGGAGCAGATGTGCGCAATAAACATTGTATAATTATAGATGATATATTAGACACAGGAAATACATTATGCGCAGCTATTAAATTACTATATGACAATGGAGCTAAAATTGTTGATGCGTATATTTCTCATGCAATATTATCCAATAATGCTGTGCAGTTGATTCAAAATACTAATATCAACAAAATATATTACACAGATACGATAGAACATAAAGTAAAACTACCATCTAATTTTGTTAAATTATTCATAGGGAATTTATTAGCAAAATACATAAGATAATAGATTAAAAATCTACATTCTACCTCATAAGATATCCTTTTTATTAATCAAATTTTCTTTAAAATATCTTATGATATATAAGATATCACGTCTCTTTGCATATAAAGTATGAATTAAAAACTTCTGATTTTTTTGCTATATATCGTATCATTGATAAACTTTCAGGCTAAGAATTATTTAAATCTTTCAATTATGTTAATAGTTTCCATATGTAGCATTTTTTTTTATACAAGATCAATCCATTACGAAAGCTTGATAAATGACATTGAAATTTTTTTCAATTCCCCTTGACATTAAAATGATATCTATGTAGAGTTTAAACCTCTACGTTTACATATTTTTTATAAAATAAATGTGATCGTGTAGTCTAAATCAAATAAAACAATAGGTTTTTGTATGAAACGTACGTTCCAGCCAAGTAATTTAGTGCGCAAGAGAAGGCATGGCTTTAGAGCTAGAATGGCATCACCTTGTGGAAGAAATGTATTAAGTCGACGTAGGGCCAAAGGTCGTCATCGTCTCAGTGCTTAGCTTATTATTCTTATTGCGTGATTTACATTGTTAACTTCGCTAAGAAATCAAAGGCATTTTGATGTTGTTAGTAGTGTAGGAAGGGCTCATCATCATAGTAATTTTGTCTATGTTGTATCTGGTATTCCCAATGAGCTGCTTCATTTAGTAGATACAAGTTCTACTAGCGCTGTTGTTTTAGGGATGAAAGTTACAAAAAAGCTTGGTAATGCACCAACTAGGAATAAAATAAAGCGACGCATCAGGCATTTGCATAGGCTTCTAATTCAACAAAGTAAAAAACCATTAAATCTATGCGTGATTTTTATTCCCAAAAAGGGTTTTGAAAATGTAAATTTTATGGAGTTATTTTCAGTTATTCAGTTGTTTATACGAAAGACTAAAGTTGATATTACCCACAAACTTCGTTTGCACAATTAATTTAAAACTATCTATTATAGTTATTATCGTAATATTACAACAATCAATATCTGAATAAGTTGTATAAATTTGTTAATGATTGATAGATTATCTTTCGCAAATTAAAATTAATACAATTCATAAAAAATTATGTATCTATGAAAGAAGATTCAGAATATCTTCCAGATGAAGTTGGTAAACAAAACGATAAAAATAACCCAAATACAACCGATCAATCCGGCAATAATTCTAATACAGCTAGATCAAAGGCATCAAGTTCGCAAAAAGATTTAGGATATTATTTTGCTGAATTAGAGCAAATAATCGCAACAAGATTATATAATAAGGGTAATGATGCTAATAAAAAATTGATGATACAAGAATTAAAAAAATATCTCAAAGAACAAAGAAATGATTTCAAAGCAAGCGAAATAAAGAAAATCCAAACTATAAAATCTACTCAAGATAAAAATAATTCATCAAATCAATTAAATCAATTAAATAAACAATTGAAACACCTTCAAAAATCTCAAAAAAATATAATTGAAATGTCTAGATTTTTGTGGTTTGGAGGCAAAGTACCAAAGAGTATTAAAAAAGTATTTCATAATGAAAGTATTAGCGAGGTACAAGAGGCTATAGAAGGAGTTTTGGAATTTGGCACTAAATATATTACTGCAATACATAACCCTGTATTAGCAACTAGCATGTTACTTGGATCTAAAATGCTTAAAGCTGGAATGAGTAATTTAAGCGAAGTTAACAAACGTTCAACTGTTTCTGATATAGAAAGATCTATTAAAGCTCAAGCGTAAAAAGAGAGTATACTAAATCCTGAAAAGATAGGAGGAAAGTCGAGTGAGCATATTAAACGTATATCCGAAGCTTTTAAAAATTCTCAAAAGATCAAAGAAATATACGAAAAAGCTCTTGTTGCAGGTCAAAATAATACGAATAAAGATTCTCAAGGTAAAGGTAGTATAAATTTATCTAGTAAAAATACTCATAATAAAGCTTCAGATCATTTTGAAGATGAAGCTGTATTATTTGGCATTACTTCAGATAAAGTGGTAGATTTGAGAAAAGAAAATATTAAAAAAATGCACGAAAAAGCTCATGAAGCAGGCCAAAAGAATATTCATGAAAAAGCATTGAATAAAGCAGAAGAGAAGTCGAATGCTAATATGGAAAAAATACATGCTTTTAAAGAATCTGTTATAAGTATGAGTCCAGAAATAGCTGCGTTGATAACTAAACATGCATCAGAAAAAATATTAAGTAAGCATGGTATTATTACAGAGAAAGATGCTTTAGATAAAAGGATAAAGGAATCTGATGATAAATATGCTGAAAGCAGTGAATTAAATGTGAATAAGATATCTAAAATTGGCAGCAAAGAACGCGCAGAACAAGCCTATAGAAAACGTTTAATAGAAGAAGCTGAATTAAAAGCATTGCAAAGGTTAACAAAAGAAGATCTTTCAAAGTTAAATGATATTGAGATTAAATCCAAGTACAATATTATAAATGCCGAAGAGCTCAATAATTCTATTGAAAATGATAAAAAGCAAAATACGTTGCTCAATAAATTGAAAAACTTTATCATTCCAAGTAGAATTTATAAAGCTAAAGCTCAGAGCAACGAAGAAATAAGAGAAAGTCAAAAGCAAATTGCATTAATTCGTCAATACCACGAAGCTAAAAGCAAAATATTGCATGATTATATCACAAACTCTGTTCAATCATCATCACAAGTTGCAGTGGAGTCAAGCATTAAACCAGTTAATGACAAAACTCCTACTAAATCTAAAACCAAATCGTGCAATTATTATTGAAAAGATGTGTTTATAAAAAATTTACTTTCTTAGATTTAATCTTTTAATAATAGATAGATATCTTGATTTATTTTTTTTCTGTATGTACTTTAGTAAGTTACGACGACGAGCAACAAGCATCAACAAACCGCGTTTAGATGTGTGATCCTTATGGTTTGTTTTGAAATGATTTGTTAAGTTATTGATACGCTCTGTTAGCACTGCGCATTGAACTTCGACTGAGCCAGTATCGCCTTCACTTAAAGCGTATTCCTTCATCAGTTTTTGCTTGCATTCTTGAGTAATAGACATTATATAATCCCTTATTTATTTTTTTAAAATATCCACTAGGTTAAACACTCTACCGGAATAAAAACAGCCGTTTTTTATAGATCCAATAGCGAGCAACTTATTATCATACATAACAGACACATTGTTTAAATTTTCACCTATATTGACGTGACACAACTGACCATGATGTATCTTTTTGGCAATATCATATTCCACATTTATGGAATTCTCTGTTGATAAAACAGATGCAATATCATGTTGATTTTGTATTAGATATCGACAAGCATCAGATTGATTTAAATTTGATACGTAATCCAAATCGATGCTGTTATACTTATTAAACACACCAACAACAACCCGCTCCAATTTTATCACAAAACCACAGCTTTGCAATAGTAAAGCTATATCTTTTGCCAATGTACGTACATAAGTTCCCTTAGAGCATTTAACTCGATAAGTTGCTGTGTTATGAGTTATTAAATCAGTATCGATTAATTTTAGGTCGTATATATGGACTGTTCTAGGATCTAGTTCAAATGAGACAC
Organism: Rickettsiaceae bacterium; assembly: GCA_045106955.1. GTDB lineage: Bacteria > Pseudomonadota > Alphaproteobacteria > Rickettsiales > Rickettsiaceae. Next base: position 22,696 of record JBGCFO010000019.1, read on the forward strand.
CGTTTCTTGCTAATTTATATGATCTTATGCCATCTTTTTTGATTGCTGAAAATCTAGAAGGTGTTTGTGATATATCTCCTAAAAATTTAGCACATACCGACTCACACATTTCGTGAGTTGGAATATTATCTGTTGTTTCAATGATTTCACCGCTTGCATCATCTGTATCTGTAAAAGCTCCAAATTTAATTGTGAATATATATTCTTTTTTGGCATTTAATAAGAATTTAGTTAATTTTGTAGCTTGTCCTATTGCTATAGGTAAAACTCCTTGCGCTTCTACATCTAAAGTACCAGTATGCCCAACTTTTTTTTGAGATAATGTTTTTTTAATTATATAAACAGCCTTAGCTGAGCTAATAGATGGTGGTTTATATATATTTAGCCAAAAATTCATGCTTTTTTTGAACTATTATTTACGATTTATCGCTTTTATCAGAGTCTTCATCTGAATTGATTTGATTTTTGAAAGCCTTAAGCCCTTTGCCTAGATCAGACATAATACGTGGTAACTTACCAGCTCCAAATAATAATAGTATAATTAACAATACTATTAATAGCTGAGCTATACTTATACCCATAATCAACCTTTTATTTATTTGTATAATATATATTAATATATATGAATTTTGATGTATAGTATTTACTTGCAAAACATATTATAGTATTTTTATTTATCTGGTATGCAAGGGCGGTTAGCTCAGTCGGTTAGAGCGCTACGTTGACATCGTAGAGGTCGGTGGTTCGAATCCACTACCGCCCACCATTTCCAAACGATATTTTTAATCCCACTATAATTTTATTTAGGTAAAAAGATCTTCTAAAATACTTGCTTCTTTTAGGCTTGTTTTGTATAACTTGTAATCAGTAAATAATTAGATGTAGTTGTTTTATATAATATGCGTAGAGAAGATTTTATTGATACTGAATTTTTATTTAGTGAAAACGCAGTGTTTATTGAAGAAATATATGAAAAATACCTAAAGAATCCTACGTTAGTTGATTTTTCATGGCAGGAATATTTTAGATCTAATTATGTTAAATTTGAGCTAGCAAGAACTAAAACTAGCAGTAAAATTATTGATATAGATAGTAATTTACAAAATTCACAACCTTTATCAACTAAATCTAATCTGATTTCTAATGATAATTCAAATATCGATATAAAAGCATCAATGATATTGAGTTCATATCGTCAGTTTGGTCATTACTTAGCGTCGTTAGATCCATTAAATTTAGTTCATCCATTATCTATAAATCAAGTTCATCTCGATCTTGAAGCCTTTGACTTAAAAGAAAGTCAATTAGATTGCAATGTATCTTTAAACGATATATTTCTTAACAATAAAAACTTTACCTTAAATGCATTAATTGATAATTTGCATCGAATCTATTCTAGCAATAGCGCAATTGAATATAATAAAGATATTTTAGCCTTAGATGAAGCAAAATATCTATTCAATAATTTTGAATCTTATGAAATACATTTATCAAATGAGGATAGAATTGGCTTTTTGACTGAATTAGTTAGAACTGAAGGTTTTGAGCAGTATATACATTCTAAGTTGCCTGGTGCTAAGCGTTTTTCAATAGAAGGAGCGGATAATGTTGTGCCTACATTAAACTACATGCAAGATATTTTTGTAAAAAATGGCGTTTGCAATCTTATGATAGGTATGGCTCATAGAGGTAGGTTGAATGTATTATCTAATGTTTTGAAAAAACCTTACGCTGCTATTTTTTCTGAGTTTAAAGGCAATCCAATGTTTCCTAAGGAATATGATATTTCAGGAGATGTGAAGTATCATATGGGATATACAAATCGTAGAACAGTTGATCAAATAGTAATTACCACGTCATTAGCTCCTAATCCATCCCATTTAGAGGCAATAGATCCAATACTTCTTGGAACGGTAAGAGCTCAATTAGATTTATCTAGAAGCGGTGGAGATGTCAGTGAAAATACAAATGTGAATCAAGCCTGTGGAATTTTGATACATGGCGATGCTGCTTTTTGTGGTCAAGGAGTTGTATCAGAAACATTGATATTATCTACATTAAAAGCGTACAGCATTGATGGTGTTATACATATTGTAATTAATAATCAAATTGGTTTTACAACAGATACTGAAGGTGGGCGAAGTAGTCGATATGCAACTGATATCGCAAAAGCAATCAATGCACCAATTTTGCATGTCAATGGAGATGATTTAGAAGAGGTATTGCGAATTGCATCAATTGCAACAAATTATCGCAATAAATTCAAGAAAGACATTATTATAGATATTGTTTGTTATCGTAAATATGGCCATAATGAAGGTGATGAGCCTCTATATACTCAAAGTTTAATGTACCAAGTTATTAAAGATAAACAAACACCAGGTGCTCTCTATGCTCAAAAATTAGAACAATTAGATATTATCGATAAAAATTATTTTACCAAGCTTAAAACTGATTTTAAAGCAACCTTAGATGAATCTTATGAACTTGCTGCTAATTATAGCCCAGATTTAAATCTATTCAATGAGCAATGGAAAAAATATAAACTTAAAATAGATAATAATTTACAGATAAAAACCGGAGTTGCAAAAGAAATATTGCGTAATTTAGCGTTTCAAATTTGCAATATTCCAGATAATTTTGCATTAAACCCAAAATTAAAAAAGCTGTTTGATAACAGGATTAATTCAATCTCAAAAGATGAGCCTATTGATTGGGCTACTGCTGAATCTTTAGCATTTGCTACATTGTTAAACGAGCAAGTTCCAATTAGGTTGGCTGGTCAAGATAGTCAAAGAGGAACATTTTCTCATAGGCATTCTGTATTGCATAGTCAAGATAGTGATGCAACATACACTCCGTTAAATCATTTATCAGATAATCAAGCTGTATTTCGAGTGTATAACAGTAATTTATCAGAATATGCAGCACTTGGTTTTGAGTATGGATATTCAATCGCGCATCCTAACCATTTGGTCTTATGGGAGGCGCAATTTGGGGATTTTTGCAATGGTGCTCAAATTATATTTGATCAATTTATTTCCAGCGCTGAAGAAAAATGGCTACAAAGAACTGGTATAGTTGTGTTATTACCTCATGGTTTTGAAGGTCAAGGTCCAGAGCATAGCTCTGCTAGACTTGAAAGATTTTTGCAACTTTGCGCTCAGGACAATATGATAGTTGCGTACCCAACTACACCAGCTTCTATATTTCATTTGCTTCGTAGACAAATCTATGCAAATTATCGTAAACCATTAATTATTATGACCCCAAAATCTTTGTTACGTCATAAATTAGCAGTGTCTAACATGAGTGATTTAGATGAAAATACTGAATTTTCTACTATATTAGATGAATCAAATCTTACTAATAAGACTGACTCAAACTCCATAACTAAAATAATATTATGTAGCGGTAAAATATATTACGATTTATATCAAATGCGAGAAGAATCAAAGTTAGAAAACGTTACTATTTTAAGGTTTGAACAACTTTATCCATTGGATTGTGATTTATTAAGCAAATATTTGAAGAAATATAAAAATGCAAAGAAGTTTATATGGTGTCAGGAAGAACCAAAAAATATGGGAGCTTGGTGTTTTATTAAAAATCAATTAGATGGTATTGTTGATTTAGAGTATATTGGTAGAGATAGCTCTGCATCTCCAGCCGTTGGGCGCCTTGCTGTACATAACGAACAACAAGAAAAAATACTAAAAGAAGCATTAGAAATAAAGTAAAAAATATTAAACATTAAACGAAAGGAGTAAAATTGATATATGGCTAGTAATAAAATTATTGATATTAAAGTACCAGCTCTTGGAGAATCAGTTTCAGAAGCTACTATTGCCAAATGGTATAAATTACAAGGAGAGCAAGTTGAAGCAGATGAGTTGCTTTTAGAACTTGAAACTGAAAAAGTAACATTAGAAGTGAATGCCACTTCTTCTGGAGTTCTTGCTAAACTTTTTAAGCAAGAAGGTGATAATGTTGAAGTCGATGAAGTTATTGGTCATATCGACTCCAGTGTCAGTAGCAGTCAAGTTGTTTCTAAACCTGAATTGGATGTAAAAAATACTGATAAAAAACCAATAGAATCTAAACTATCTCCGTCAGTATCAAAATTGGTTAGTGAAAATAACTTAAATCCAGCCGATATTCCTGGCAGCGGGAAGGGCGGAAGAATTACTAAAGGAGATGTGTTAGATTCATTAACAACTGCTCCTATATCATCTAAAGGTTCTGATGATCAGGTCGATGATGGCAGATTTATTGAAAAAGTTAAAATGTCTAGATTGCGTAAAACAATTGCAACTCGCTTAAAAGAATCTCAGAATACAGCCGCAATTCTTAGCACGTTTAATGAAATCGATATGTCTAATGTAATGAGCATGAGAAAGAAATATCGAGAAGCGTTTGAGAAAAAACATAATGCCAAGTTAGGGTTTATGTCTTTTTTTGTTAAAGCTTCTATACATGCTCTTAGATCAGTACCTTCTGTTAATGCTGAGATAGATGGTGATTATATTATATATAAGAATTATTACGATATTGGAGTTGCAGTTGGAACAGAGCAGGGTTTAGTTGTACCAGTTATTAGAAATAGTGATAACCGTAGCTTTGCTTCTATTGAATCTACATTGCTAGATCTTGGCAAAAAGGCAAGAGATGGTAAGCTTTCTATGAAAGATTTGTCTGGTGCAACATTCACTATTTCCAATGGAGGAGTATATGGCTCATTACTATCAACACCAATTATTAATCCACCGCAATCAGGTATTTTAGGTCTTCATAAAATACAACAAAGACCAGTTGCGATTGATGGTAATGTAGAAATTAGGCCGATGATGTATATTGCATTATCATATGATCATAGAATTATTGACGGTAAAGATGCGGTAACTTTTCTAGTTAAAGTGAAGGAAGCTATTGAAAATCCAGAATCCTTACTGCTTGATATGTAGATTAAGCTTCTAATGCGCAAATTATTGTTGCTAATTCAATGGGAATTTAAGCTGCAAAATAAGATATACAATCAGATTAAATATATTAGTTTGTTTGTATTATTATATATTTTTGAGATTGTATTTATATCTGTAGATGAAATTGAGAAATTTCTAGTGTTATTACCTACAATCTTCATTCCTATGTCTCTTTTGAGTTTTATACATCTGATATTTAGGGATGATATTTCAGATGGTATGTTAGAAACAATGCTGTCATCATCTATCACACCCGGTGAGATTATTATATCTAAATATTGCTCTGTGTTATTAAATAGCATTATTAGTGCAATACTATATCTTTCACTGATTTATATTATGTTTAATCTCACTTTCTATTATTTCGTTGCCTTTTCTATATTATCTTTTATGATGATTTTGCTTATTAGTAGCTTATTAATATTAATTGGTAGTGTGCAAAGCTATTTCAGATCGAATAATAGCCTTATCTCACTTTTACTGATACCATTAATGATTCCATCTTTTATTTTAACAAGCCTAGCATTTGAGCAAGATACATTTCACATGATTCTAATGACTTTTGGCATTAACTGTATCATTATTCCAGTAAATTTCCTTCTATCTGGATTTTTAATAAAAAACATTTATAATTTTTAAAAAATTAGTTATTCATGTTTTTCATCAAATGTATGATTTCTTGTTTTACACTATGAACATTATCAATAGTCAAATAACTCTTAACGCACTGACTTAGATTGAAGCTTAATGGTTAACAAATATAAACCAAGGATAAACATAAATGAGGATAGAATTTGACCCATTGTAAGATACGACAAAATAAACCCTATTTTTTCATCTGGTTCTCGGAAGTTTTCAATCATTATTCTAAAAAGTGAATAGCACACTAAGAATATTCCAGATGTTCTTCCTGGAAAGCGAAGAGTATTGTATCTTAAACTGGCAACAGACATAATAATTAGCAATACAAACCCCTCTGCCAATGCTTCGTATAATTGACTTGGATGTCTTGGCAATATTTCTCCAGGGAATATTACCCCCCAAGAAACATCTGTAATTCTTCCGTACAACTCAGCATTAATAAAATTGACAATTCTTCCTAAAAATAAACCAATTGGAGATACAACTGCAATAATATCTATAAATGTTAAAAAGGGAAGTTTATATTTTTTTGAATATATATACGTCGCGAAAGCTAAGCCTATCATTCCACCATGAAATGACATACCTCCTTTGTAAATTTGCAAGATTTTGATAGGATGCATCAAATACTTCAATGGATCATAAATTAATGTGAAACCTAGTCTTCCTCCAACGATAATTGCTATAATTGTCCAACTTAAAAAATTTTCCAGATGTGTTTTTGTAATTGTTAGATTCTTTTTTTTAACTATATGTATAGCATATATATAAGCTAAGATGATGCCCGTTACATAAGCCACGCCATACCAACGAATCTCAACTGGTCCTAAAGATAGAGCCACAGGGTCAATATTAGGAAATTTCATCTTAAAATTACGCTGCTTGATTAATATTATGTATATCGAGCTCATTAAATACATCTACCAATGCTGATACAAGATTTTCAATCATTGCATTATTATGCATAGGAGTTGGAGTAATTCTTAAACGTTCTGTACCTTTTGGTACAGTTGGAAAATTAATATGCTGCAAATATATTTTATGTTTTTGCAGTAGCATTTCTGACGCTTGCTGAGATTTGATTGGATCGCCTATAATAATAGGAATTATATGACTATCATTTTTGAAATAATTAATGCCAGCTTTGTCGAGATATTGTTTAGTTTTATTTACGTTAGACATTAACTTTGAACGTTCTACGTTAGACGTTTTTAAGTATGCAACGCTTTTTGTTGCTGCTCTCGTGATCACAGGAGAGAGTGAGGTAGTAAATATAAAACCAGGAGCGCTAAGACGTATGGCATCGATTAAGTTAGAATTTGATGCTATATATCCACCAATAGCGCCGTAAGCCTTAGCTAAGGTACCTTGAATTATATCTATTTCATCACTGCATCCTAAATTATTAGCAATCCCACTACCTCCATCACCATACAATCCAACAGAATGCACTTCATCTATGAATGTCAAGGCATTATATTTTTGAGCTAATTTACAAATTTTTTCAATTGGAGATATTAAGCCATTCATAGAATATACTGATTCAAATACAATCATTTTAGGTCTGCTAATATCAGATTTTTGTAACAAAGACTCTAAATGATCCATATCCAAGTGTTTATATATATGTTTCTCAGCTGTAGAGTTGCGTATACCAGATATGATTGAGGCATGATTATATTCATCGGAAAAGAATATAATATCTGGAAAGATCTTTGATAATGAGCATAGAGTAGCATCATTAGAGACATATCCAGAAGTAAACACTAAAGCTGAATCTTTGTTATGTAATAATGCTAATTCTTCTTCTAGATTGACTATGCTGTCATTGTTTCCACCTATATTACGTGTTCCACCAGATCCAACGCCTGATTCCGTTAATGCTTGATGTGCAGCATTTAACACATGAATGTTTCTACTCATACCTAAATAATCGTTAATGCACCACATTACTATTTTATCATTATTATCGACATTAATTGCATACGGAAAATCATCTGCTAAGCGTTTTACTGTAATAAAATTACGGTAACGCCCTTCTGATTTAATTCTATCAATATGATTGTCAATGGTACTATGATATGTGTTAAGCATGTATTTGAGATTTATGTATATGAATTGATTTTATTAATTACATCTTGTATATATTTGGTCAGACCTTCATTGTGAGTGTTATTTTGTTCATTTTTACTATCTTGCATTGCAACAATTTGTTTTTCTATGTTTTCTATTTTATCTTGTAGATTTAATGCGCACAAAACTAGCAATAATTCAAAAGAAGCTGAGTTATTCGATTTTTTTAATTTAGAGATTTGCTCATTTAATTTTGGCACTAAATTATTAAGTAATAACTCTGATTCTTCATCGCAAACAAGGGTAAATTGTTTATGATTTAGGGTTATTGTTATATTTTTCATAATTACTCTTAATGTCCTCTAAGTCACCAATATAACTGTTAATTTTTTCCAAAGTCTTAAGATATGATTGCTCTAATTCTTGATTTCTTTGAGATAAATACTGATTTTGTTCTTTGAGTTCAGCTATAGTTGATTTTTGATTATCAAATTTGCTTAATAATACATTAATTCTATCATCTAGTATATCCATCATTTTTGCAGGATCCAACTTTTCTTCATCTTCACTCGTTGAGCTATGCAATAAATTATCCATAAAAATTCTTCTTGATTAATATATAATTATCTCCTTTATAGGTTTAATATATAATATGATATTTATCAAGATTTCTTTTAACAATTATAATAAAACAGATCTTATTTATCTATATTTCCTAGATTTGAATCTCAAACATTTAAGTGATTATTTTTTTGATTGGCTGGCTTGAATATGATTTATAAGAGTTTCTAATAGTTTAATCATACTAGTGGATAAAGAGCTATCTACAGTGTCTATAACTTGCTCTACATTGGCAACCATCTGTACAAAATTAGTACATATTGCTAACTGCTTTGGAGTAAATCGTTTAGCAAGCTCTTCAAGTGATTTCGTATCTTTATGAAGCCGATTTTCTGAATTTATAAAATCTTTCTTGTTCATGCAATCGCTATTTTTAATTGAATTCCTGAGCATGATATCATAACAACAAATCAACATCAACGTCTAAAAACTAATTAGATATATTTGTTTGTATTTATGTAATAATTCGAAAGATCTAAGAGGAGTTTTTTTGGATTTTGTGGATTGTAGTTCTTAGATATTTTATACTTAAATATATAAATCAAAATTAACAAAGCTTGCATTATGTATTTTGCAATATCAAAATAAAGAATAAGCGGAAAAATTATATATAACATCAATAGTATAAAATATGTCGAAAACAAAATTTGATAAAGATTCAATAGAGTTCATTGAATTAGAAGAAGAATTAGAAGAAAGGTTGACATCAGAGCAAAAAGAGTGTGAAGTTAGCAATCCAGAACTTGCTATAAATCATAAATATATTGCAATTCTATCTAACGACATCATTAAAATATACAATAAAGACAATGGAAAGCTCGAGCATAACCCAATAAGTGATATTGTTCCTTTTGATCTAGATTCAACAAAAATAATATCTGATTTAGAAGATGTTGTTCATGTGTGGAACGTAGGAGATAATAATATGTTATATCGTCTAATTGATGGGGAATTGCATATCGTTGAGACATTACATCTTGGAGATATCATGCATTTAAATATTTGAGTAAGAATTATCAGATATATCATCCGACTAGCCAATTGCATAATATTCTCTGCACTTCTATGGTCTAAAGCTGCAGTAATTTCATCAAGTAATAATATTTTAGGTCTGCTAAATTACCATAATCAGACTTAGTGCGATAGTTTATCTTAAAATAATTTTTTTACGTTTCTTAGTTGAAAATGGCAATATATTGCGCTTTTGACTTTTTTTAAACGCAAATGCCATAATAGACTGATTTTTTAAACATTAAAATGTGTTGGTGGTATTTTTTTTAAATATGAAAATAACGCTCTTCTAGAAAAGCCAAATATCTTTGCAATTTCTTTTGCCGTTTTATCTGAGTTTTTATATAAAATACTAGCTTGCTCTAATCTATCTTGATTTATTTTTGGCCGACCACCTGTTTTGCCACGAGCTTTAGCAGAGTCTCTACCAGCTTTTGCACGTTCAGATCTTATTTCTAATTCCATTTGAGATATAGCTCCTATGATGGATAAAAATGCTCTACCAGATGGCGATGATGTATCTATATTTTCACGTAATGAGATTAGATGTATATTTTTATTTTCAAATTCCTTTACTAGCTCTAAAAGATGAGGTAATGATCTAGACATCCTAGAAAATTCTGTAATTACTAATGTATCTTCAGATCTAATATAAGACATTAAATCATTCCATCCTACTCTAACTTTTTTTGTTCCTGTAATTTTGTCTGTAAATATTTTTGCGCATCCAGCTTGATTTAAAAGGTCAATTTGAGAGTCTAAATTTTGCGTAGATGAGCTAATTCTAGCATACCCAATCAATTTTGACATAGTAGTAAATTTTGATATTTTCGTGAAATACTACACTATTTTTGGTCTAATTCAAATAGATTTACTCCAACCGATAGATTAGTTTTGCGTTTTTAGAGTAAATTTGAAGTAATATCGTTATTTCTTCTTTCTGCATTTAGGACAAGAATCATCCGATATATGGCTATGCTTTTTGTGTTTAGAAAGTTTGTGTGGTGCATTAATTTTTACAGGTTTATTATTATAATGTTTTGATTGTGATTTTATATTATTATTTTTTGCTGAATTGTCATTAGATTCTTGAACTAATTGATTGTGGTCGCTGTTTACTGGCAGTGGTGCACAGCGATAAGTTGATAAATCTTCCTTTGCCTCATTGAGCATATGCTTAACTTCTGCCAATTGTTCAATCATTTGTTGATATTGGTAATTTGCATCTTGTTGATCATTCTCCAATCTACTGTAATTATCTTTAAACGATGGTCGTTTTTTATTTTTTGAGGACTTTTTATATTTATCATAAATCTTTTTTTTGTGAGCGGAGTGCTTACTAGATACGCTTTTATTTTTATCTTCCTCTTCCTCTTCCTTTGTTATATCGAGATACATTTGACGATTCATCATTGCAAAATCTTCAAGGTCATTATATGCATAAATCTCATCTCCAACATCAAGATCAAATGTGCCATTTTTCTTTTCTTCTAGTACGTTACGCTTTGCCACATTTATATATTTTTTATTATACATTGGGCGACGTTTTTCTTGATAGGTATTATCTCTAAAATATTTGCAACTACTCAATGACACTAGCGCAATTAATAATAAAACAATGATATTTATTTTCATTTAAAAATACATATAAATTTATATTTATAGTAATTATTGCTCAAATACTGGTCAAAGCACAAGCATTATTAAAAACTTATTTATTAATTATTTTTTCTATTGTGTCCGCTAAGAGAATTTCTCCATTTTTTGTCAATTTATCTGCATTTCTTTTTACTGATAATAATTTTGGATTTTGTATTAATTGAAGCATTAAATCTGATATTTTTTGTAAAATATCAGGATCATCTTGAGTAAAATACCAATATCCAGAATCTTTGGATAGTGCACGAGCGTTATCAAGTTGATGATTATGAGTTGACCAAGGGTATGGAATAAAGATCGCAGGTATTTTAAGGTGGGTAATTTCAGCTATTGTCGATGCCCCTGATCTGCATATTACTAAATCAGCTGCTTGATATTCTTTGTCAATATCATAAATAAAATCTGAGATTTTATAAGATACATCAAGATTTTTATATTGGTTTTTTAAACGTACAATATCCTCTGATCTTGCTTGTTGAAGAATGGAGATAGGTTGAGTTATTTTATTTTTAATTAACAAAGATACTGCTTCTGGTATTAATTCTGAAAAAAACTTTGCGCCTTGACTCCCTCCAAATATTAGGATATTAAAGTTTGATTTAGGATCTGATGATTTTTTTTGTTTATCAGGATTGATTCTTCTAATATTTGATCTTGCAATATGACCTACAACAACAGCCTTGTGTTTATATGTAGAAGGTAAGTTAATAGTGTCTTGGTATGTTAATGCGATAACTTTTGCTATGTTTAAGAAATATTGATTTGTTTTGCCTATAAAACAATTTTGTTCATAAACAATGATTGGAATATTAAACATTTTACTTGCAAATATTATTGGAAAGGATGGATAACCTCCAAATCCTATCGATATATCTGGTTTAATTTTTGCTATTATAAATATTGATCGTAAAATACTGATCATTAGCCTTTTATAAAAGACTAACTTGCCAAGTATATTTGATTTAGAAGATTTAAGATTGTATACATGTACTTTAAATTTAATATCAGATGTAATATATTTTTTACATCTATAATCAGTAATTAAATGTACTTGATATCCTTTATTATGCAATATTTCGCCTAGTGCTTGCGCAGAGAAAAAATGACCTCCAGTTCCTCCAGCAGCTAAAATTATCTTCCGCATATATCAATGTCCTGAATCTGATAATTACTATAATGAATACGTTTTTTAGTGAAGCTTAAAATAATTCCAGAGGAAATTGAAGTTGCAAAAATAGAAGATCCTCCATAACTAATGAATGGCAACGTAATTCCTTTAGTTGGTAATAAATTCAAAGTTACACCGATATTTATTAACGCTTGAAGCCCAAACTGAGAGGTAATTCCAACTATGGTAAATTGTACAAATTTATCATTTTCGTTTAATACCATAATTAAGGCTTTAATGATTATAAATGCAAATACTAATATTATTATTAAGCAAAACATCGTTCCAAACTCTTCTCCTGCTACAGCAAAGATAAAATCGCTATGCAAATCTGGCAGCGATTGCTTAATCACTCCTTCTCCAGGTCCTGTGCCATATAATCCGCCGTTTGCAAAGGCATTAATAGATTTGTTAACTTGGTAATTTTGAGTAATATCAGTATCTAGAAATTTATTAATTCTATCAGCAACATGAGGTATATATAAATACGTACAAAATATCGATATAATTCCAGCAATAAATGCAATTATCATCCATAACATTGGAAAACCCGCGATGAAGATTTGTATTGCAAATACTGCTGTTAACATTATTAAATTGCCAATATCTGGCTGAGTAATTAACAGTACAGCTATGATAAGATATAAGCTAAAACATGGGATAAAATTTGCTTTATTATTTTGAAAGCCCAAAGATAATATCCAAGCGCTTACAACAAGAAAAAATGGCTTAATAAATTCAGAAGGTTGCAGAGATATACCAAGGATACTTATCCATCTCTTTGCTCCCTTGGCTTCGTATCCATAAAATTTTACTAATATGAGCAATATTATTCCTGCAAATAAACCCAGGATTGCCACTCGTCTGATATATTGTTTATTCATTGACGATAATGCAATTATTATTACTGCTGCTATAGATAAATATATAGATTGCCTAAATATAAAATAACCAGAAGGCAAACCGAGTTTAAAAGCTATAATTGGGCTAGATGTACTTACTAGCAACATGCTGAAGCCAAATAATATTAAAAATGCTACAATAATTTGTTGATCGATACTTCTATACCAATTTCTAATATAAAAGTAATTAGCATGATTCATTGTAATAGGCCTTTATAATTTACTTTCATAATTTTTTAATTGATGCACAGTAAATTCTAATACATTTTTCAAGTCTTTCTTTGTTTTAGCAGAAATAGTAAAAATACGATTTCCTAAGTTTAACTGATTTATCTTATCTTGCAATGCATCTTGCTCTAAAAGATCGCATTTATTTAGTAATATTATTACTTCTTTATTCATTAATAGATTGGAATAGGACTTTAATTCATTTTGAATGACGTTATAATCTTGTGATATATTAGCGCTAGTAATATCTATTACATGCAGCAATATTTTACATCGCTCTATGTGTTTTAAAAATCTATGACCAAGACCTTGACCTAAGTGAGCATTTTGTATCAAGCCTGGAATGTCGGCTATAACAAATTCAATATCTTTATACTCTACCACTCCAAGCATTGGCTTTAAAGTTGTAAATGGATAATTTGCGATCTTCGGCTTAGCAGAAGTAAGTACAGATAATAATGTAGATTTACCAGCATTTGGCAAACCAACTAGGCCAACATCAGATAAGTATTTTAATTTTAACCACATCGACATCTCCTCTCCAATTTCGCCTTTGGTATGTTGATAAGGAGTTTGATTCTTAGATGATTTAAATCGGGAATTGCCTAAACCGCCTTTACCGCCCTTTATGATAATAAATTCTTCATTATGTTTGATAAAATCGTAGATCATGATATTTCCGTCTTCAGAGAATATTTGAGTACCTATCGGCACTTCTAGAATTAACGCTTCAGCCGATTTGCCAGTTTTATTTGATCCTTGACCATGAGAGCCATTTTTTGCTTTAAAATGCTGTTTATATCTGAAGTGGATTAATGTATTGATATTCACATTAGCTCGAAAAATAATAGCTCCACCGTTTCCACCATCTCCGCCATTGGGCCCACCTTTGGGAATAAACTTTTCACGCCTAAAGCTTACGCATCCATCTCCACCATTTCCAGCTTTAATGTATATTTTAGTTTCATCTATCATTTTTATTATAGTAATTGATTATAGTTTATATAGTATGTTTAATACCCCAGCGATCATGTAGCCAAAACCATTGTTCTGGATGTTCAATCACCCATGATTCTAAAATTTGATTTATTAGCAATGTTGTATTATAGCAATCTTCATTAAAGTTTCCTGTAGAATTGATTTTTATTTCTGGGTGAATAATAATTTTAAAATTACTGCCATTTATTCTTATCATTTGCATTGGTATTAAAGCATAGTTAAATTTGAGAGCAATTTTAGCAGGAGCGTCTGTTGTCATAGCATCTTTTGCTAAAAATGGCACTTTGATCGATTCATTCATTTTTTGATCAACTAACATTATTAAACAATCTTTATTTTTAATTGTTTGTAATAATTTTTTATCGATTTTACAGTCCTTAGGGACAAGATTAAAGTTATCTTTTTGCCTTAGTTTTTTCACTATAGAATCTATATATGGATTATTTGATTTTCTATAGATTGTAGAAAATTTTACCCCAAATTCGCGATAGATGTTTGATATCATATCCCAATTAGCAAAATGCCCTCCAAATAAGATAAAAGGCCTATTTGATTCCTTTACCTTATTGACATTATGTATTCCATCAATTTGAATTCTATTTTTTATTTCGTTATAAGATAATGTATTAAGATATGGAAATTCTCCAACAAATCTACCAAAATTATCCCACATACCATCAACAATTTTAGGTATATTGAGTGATGATTTTGTAGAATTGAGATTAGATAAATTTTGTAAATTCTTAACAACTAGCTTATTAATTGGTAATCTTGGGCCTATAGCTTTAAATATTGTACTCATAATTTTCGATGAACGATCAATGCCAAACCATCTCAATATCCACATTAAAATAATTAATAAGATATATTCAATAAGGTATCTAATCTTCTTTAGTAATTGCTTCATATATTAAATTTATAAAATCTTTATAATTTTTGCAGGTTAATATTACATCAAAGCTAATTAAATCTGGTATATTTTGATATAATTTCACATAGTCTTTAGATGTAGTCAATAGTCTAGCGTTATGTTGATTAGCAATTGTAATTAAATTTCGACAATCTCTTTTAGTATAATTATGATGATCTGGAAAGAATTCATGGTACAATATCTTAACCCCATGATTTTTCAATGTCACTAAAAACCTTTCTGGATTGCCAATTCCGCAAAATACAACATATTCTTGGGATAAATCTAATTTGATGTTTGGAGTGATATTTGCTTGTAATATCGGTATATTGAGATTTGTTAAATAACGCTTATATTTTGGATTATTTTCAATTATATCTTCATGTTTTTCTAATTGCAAAGATGATGTGATTAAAAATATAGCGTTGGATTTTTTTAATGCATTAGTAGCTGGTTCACGCATTGGGCCAGATGGCACAAGATATCCATTACCGAACCATCTTGATTCATCTATTGTAGTTATTGTGAAATCTTTATGGAAACTAGGATTTTGCATCCCATCGTCAACAATAATAATGCGTGGATTTAGAGATTCAATGATTGAATGTGCGTATTTGATCTTACTTGCTGCTATTACCGTGCCATATTGCAATAACATACATGATTCATCACCTACTTGATCACTAGTATGCTCTTTAGTAACTAGAACTGCCCCTTTTAAATTAGAATTATATGCTTTTGTCATTATTGCAAATGAAATATTGAGAGATTTAAGCGCTTTTGCAAGTAGTATTACTAATTGTGTTTTTCCGCTACCTCCAACTGTGATATTACCTATGCAAATAACATAAGCTGGTAAGCGCTGAGTTTTTACACAATATTTCCTTAACCAAAAACAAAGAAAATATATTAGAGTAAATGGCAGCAAAATTAATGCTAATATACTTTTCCTTCTATCCCAAAATTGCGGGTAAACTAATTTCATGATGTTTTTGGCATTAAGATTTTGTAATGTAGAATTTATTTGAATCTCGCAAATCTATCATCTTAAATTGACAGTTATCAAGATCGATTTTACTAACATATTCCAATGCTTCCAAGAAGTCTTTTTCAGGCATTTTAACGATAATAGAGCCAAGATATAAATCCCACCTACGTTCTCCATAGCGCACAGCTGATTTAAAGTTCTTTTGTAGCATTGGATAATTGTTAATTTGCATAAGCATTGTATTGGCATAAATATTTGCTCCTTTACCAACAATATGAGGAAGGTTAGAAAATTTACCTAAATTACTAGTTATTTTATACCCTTCATTATCAATTAAATATAATTTTTTATTAATTTGCCATATTGCTATTGGCTCTCTCTCCGTGATATTGATATACAATATATGAGGTAGTTTACGTTGTATTTCTACTTTTTTAACCCAAGGATCTGTTAGTATGTGATATTTTAATTCATTTATATCAATAGCAAAAATAGAGATTTTATCTTTATTTTTAAAATTAGTAAGCATATGATTTACAGAAGCATTATCATAACCAGTAATAATCATATCTTTCAAATCAAACCCTAATCTTGCAGTTACTTCATCAAATTTATTCCTGATATTGAGCTTTGTTGTAGCAAATGCTTTAGTAAAGCAAAATGCGCATATTAGCCCAATAATTGTGATTTGCAGAACTAATTTGATTCTAAAATAAAGCAATGCAATCTTTCTTTTAAAAGATATTGTAATTGCTTTTTGTTTAATATTAATTTTAGAATTTTTACTCATGATTCAAACGCGGCATCTTTAATTAGTTGTTCTATCATACCATCGAAACCAATAGGATTATCATTTGCTATTTCTAGGGTTGTTGAGTTTTTGGTTAGGCCAGGATGAGTATTAATTTCAAGTATATAGGGCTTATTGGTTCTTTTGCATATTATAAATTCAGCTCGAATTATCCCGCTGCATCCAAAGACGCGATAGATCTTTTCAGATATGCTAGTTAGTTCATCATGAATTTTAGATTCGATATTAGGTACGATGTGATTCGAAAATCCATCTTTATATTTTGCATCATAATCATAGAATTTAGCATTTAATGGAACAACTTCAAGCATTCCAAGTACTTTGCCATTGAGTACTGCCACTTGAATTTCAGATCCAGAAATATACTCTTCAACAAGAGCTTTATCTCCATACTGGAATTTATAGTTTTTAATATCAAATTTATCCTCAGGAAAAACAATCTCAACTCCTATGCTTGAGCCTTGATTTAATGGTTTTAATACATAAGGACGATTCATTGGATCAAGAATAGGCTGATCTTGTTTAGTAATTATAATACAATTTGGTGTGTTGATGTCGCATGCTTTGAACATCATTTTTGCCTTTTCTTTATTCAATGCTATAGATGATGCTACGATTCCACTATGAGTGTATGGGATTTGTATTATATTTAATAATCCAGCAAGACATCCATCTTCTCCATAAGTTCCGTGTAAACAATTAAATACTACATCTGGCTTAATCTCCTTTAAAACATTAGCAATATCGCGTCCCATGTCAATTAATGTAACTTGATAACCTAATTTGATTAGTGTATTTAATACATTTTGAGATGACATGAATGACACCTCTCTCTCTTTAGAAAGACCGCCTGCAATTAGGGCGATATGAGATTTGCCAATAGTTGCGTGTTTTGTTATTTTTGAATACTGATTTGATATGTCATTCATTACTATGTTTACCTATTATTTTTATTTCCCATTTTAACTCTATAGATGTTTTTTTAACTACCATTTTTTTTACATAATTACCCAATTTCTCTAGATCGCTGGCTCTTGCACTCCCATGATTAATCATGAAATTACAGTGTAATTCTGATATAGATGCGTCGCCGAGTTTATATCCTCTCATATTTACTTCGTCAATTAATTTCCAAGCTTTTAATTCAGGCGATGGGTTTTTAAATGTACTTCCACCCGTTTTAGAGCAAGTAGGTTGAGAATTTTTTCTATGCTTAAGGTAATTTTGCATTAAATTATTGATTTGCGCTTTATCTCCTTTAATGCATTTGAAATATGCTTTTGTAAATATAAGATTATCTGGTAAGTTATTTGATCTATATTTAAAACCTATTTCATCTACATTAAATTTATACAAGTTACCTTTTAAATCTAACGCTTCAATAGCAAGAATTATATCTTTATATGTGCAATTATAAGCTCCAGCATTCATCGCGATTCCACCACCTACTGTACCAGGGATGCCAATTAAAAACTCAAATCCAGAAATATCATGTTGAGCGCAAAATTTTGCAAGATTAATATTCAAGCATCCAGCAGATACAGCTAAAATGTTATTATCATTATATGTCGTTAGATCAATATCAGTAAAGTTTTTGCCAAGTTTAATTACGATACCGTCGCAACCTCCATCTCGTATTATAAGATTTGACCCAGCTCCAATTACATGTAGCGGAATATCACCTTGAGTTTGTTTTAAGAAATTAACTAAATCTTGTGTATCATTTGGTTTGAATAGCGTTCCAGGCCCTCCTACTTTAAACCATGTAAGGTTGCTAAGATTGTAGTTTATTTTGTATATTCCATCGATTTTCGGCAATATCATTTTGATACAAAATCTTTCATTTTATTTGGCAATTCATTTGCCCAATTAGAAACATTGCCAGCTCCCATCATAATCAACATATCGCCACAAGAACATTCTTGTGATAGAATATCTGGTATCATATCTGGGTTAGCTAAGAATTTAACATTAATATTAGTCTTATCTTTTATTGCATCTATCAAAGCTTGACTAGAAACTCCATAAATTGGTTTCTCGCCAGCTGTATATATATCGCTGATATATAGTTGATTTACACCCTTGAAACATTGTACAAAATCATCAAAAAGTGATTCTAACCTTGAAAACCTATGTGGTTGAAATATTGCAATTAATTTATTACTTTGTTTTTTTGATAGTGTTAAAAGTGCTGTTGCTATTGTAGCTTTAATTTCAACTGGATGGTGAGCATAGTCATCTATAACAATCGTTCCACGATGCTCTCCAACTTTGGTAAATCTTCTTTTGATGCCATCAAAATTATTAAATCCGGATTTAATGCTGTTCATATCAAAATGAAGTTCTATCGCTATAGCAATAGCAGCTAATGAATTTAGAACGTTATGTATTCCCTGCATAGGAATTGTAATATCTTTTATTACTTTAAATCCATCATTAGTTGGAAAATGAATTTCTACATCAAATGTGGATGAAATTAAGTCGTGCCTAATATTTACAGCCTTGATATTTGCATCAGAAGATTTTATTCCATATGTAATGATTTTACGTTCTGTATTGTTATGAATTATTTCTGATACTACTGGATTATCTATACACGCTATTGCAAAACCATAAAATGGTAGATTACTAATAAATTGTTTAAATGATTTTTTTAAATTATCAAAGTTTCTATAGAAATCCAAATGCTCAGGATCAATATTAGTGATAACAGCAATTGTTGCAGGGATTTTTACAAATGTAGCATCTGATTCATCAGCTTCTGCTATTAAATAATCTCCATTACCTAAATACGCATTGGTCTTTTTATGGTTTATAATACCTCCGTTAATAACGGTTGGCATAAGACCTTCAGATTCAAATAAACATGCTATAAGTGATGTTGTAGTGGTTTTACCATGGGAGCCAGACACAGCTATCGAACATTTGAATCTCATTAATTCAGCAAGCATTTCTGATCGCGTAATTACTGGAATTTGATAGAGTAGGGCGCCTTGAACTTCTTGATTGTCTGGTTGAATTGCAGTTGATATAACAACATATGATACATTTTGTATGTTATCCTTACTATGATTGCTGAATATTTTAATTCCTAAATTAGATAATCTTTGAGTATTTGCATTCATTGAAATATCAGATCCTTGGATATGATAACCAAGATTATACATTATCTCAGCTATTCCGCTCATTCCAATACCACCTATGCCAACAAAGTGAATAATACCTAAACTGCCATGAAATTTCTTTCTCTCTAGTAAGATCACGTAATTTTTTAATTTTATATATTTTACAACAAGAATACTATACAACAACTATGGCAAAAGCAATAGATGATGGATAGTCATCGGAGATGGATAAATGTATATCAAAATGATCAATAGATTTTAATTCATATATTGCTTTACAAGCTTTTTTTGAAATTTTTGCATATGGCTGACCTAATGCATTATTTAATATTGTAATATCATGAAATGCAATTTTACCAATTCCAATTCCTAAAGCTTTAGATATGGCTTCTTTTGCTGCAAAGCGTTTGGCTAAAAATTTTGCACAATGTTGATCTGACATTTTACTTGAGTATACAGACAATTCTTCTTTGTTAAGAATTTTATATTTGAATTGAATCCCAATATTTTTTGATAATATTTTTTCTATGCGATTTATTTGAATTAAATCAGTTCCTATTCCCAGAATCATGATAATAATTTGTGATTTGCACTATATTAAAACGATTTGATAATTCAAGTATAATTTGGTCCATAACGTTTTTATTATTTACTTGAATTTCAAAATCAACATCATAATATTCTTTGTCTTTTTTTATAATGTTAAAATTAGTAATATTTCCATTATGATTTGATATTATTTGTGTTAGCAATGCTAGAGAGCCTATCTGATTAGCGATTCTAGCTTGCAATATATATTGAATAATATTTTGATCTATTTGAATAGATTTTTCCTTAGCAGAATTAAAAGATATTTTATTTATTTGTGTATTATTTACCTCTTCGATTTTATATTCATTTGTTTTATCGCGAATAATATGCTGATTTTGATTTCTTAAAAAACGTTTAATTTCTGATTTAGCTTTACCAGTTACAACGAATTTTTCCCACGCAGCTGATGGAGATTGATTAGGTGATGTAATAATCTCTACTTGATCTCCATTATTAAGCAATGATCTTAATGGGACAACTAAATTATTCACCTTTGCACCAATGCATTTATTTCCTAATTTTGAATCAACAGCATATGCGAAGTCAATTATCGTTGCGCCTTTTGGCAAGGCGATTAAGTCTCCATTAATAGAAAAACAAAATACTTGGTCATAATACATTGCGAGCTTTGTATCATGCAAAAATTCTTCACTATCCTTTGATTTAGATAAAATCGATAGTAACTCATTAATCCATAGATATTGTTTTCCATCTGATAGATCTGGATATTGCTGTTTGTATTTCCAATGAGCTGCAACACCAAGTTCTGCAATATCATGCATTTGAGATGTACGTATTTGTATTTCAATTTTTTGCTTTAACTCTCCAATAATGACAATTGTATGTAGAGATTGATAATTATTGCTTTTAGGAGTGCTAATAAAATCTTGAAAACTACCATGCACCATTTGGTATTTATCGTGCACTACACCTAAGATCTTATAACAATCGTAAACTGAATTTGCTATAATTCTAAATGCTATAATATCAGATAATTGCTCTAAACCAACTTGCTTGTTTTGCATTTTCATCCAGATAGAATATGGCGTTTTTTTGCGACCATAAACTTTTGCATTTATTTCTGCTTTGATTAGATTTGCATTTAACTCTTCTACGATCATTTCTATCATATGATCATTATTGTCAGAAATATGTTCTAGACGCTCTATTATAGATTCTCTAATTTTTGGATGTAGAACTCGAAAACATATATCTTGTAATTCGCTTTTAATTTGCTGCATGCCTATTCTTTCTGCAAGAGAAGTATATATTTCCATTGTCTCCATCGCTTTTCGCGTTCTTTTTTCTGGAGATTTAACAAAATCAATAGTCCTCATATTATCCAATCTATCAGCAAGCTTTACCAACAACACTCGGATATCCTCGCTCATTGCTAGTAGTAATTTACGAAAATTCTCTGCCTGCCTGACATTGTCTGGCATAAACTCAATTTTAGATAATTTAGTGACTCCATCTACAAGTTTTGCTATTTCTTGACCAAAATGTTTAGCAACCTCGTCTAATGTGAGTTCTGTATCCTCCACTGTGTCATGAAGTATAGCGGTAATTACAGATGCGCTATCTAATTTCATGTCTACAGCAACAATTTTTGCTACGTTTAATGGGTGGTGATAATAAGGTTGACCAGATTCTCTAAGTTGATTTTGATGATAATATATAGCGAATTCTATGGATTTGATAACTTGCTTTTCATCATAATTTGGATCGTATACCTTAAGATTATCTAGAATTATGCAATAATCCATCTAATCCTCAAAAGTTAATTTTATATTTTAATTATTTATTATTACTTACTGTCTTAATCAATATCTTTTTCAGAATACTCAAAATTATCTAATATAAACTCATCTGATATGTCATCCATTCCATGATCATTATCTTGTTCGTTTTTAGGCTCTTGAGATGCAATATTTTCACTTTCTATATTTTGCTTTAGAGCATTTCTTAAAGCATCAATTTTGATAGTACCTTTCGCAATTTCTCTTAACGCAACAACTGGTTTTTTATCTTTACTTACGATTGTTGGTACGACGCCAGACTGAAGGTCTTTGGCCCTCTTTGTTGCTAACATTACTAATTCAAATCTACTTTCAACTTCATTGCAATCTTCTACAGTTATTCTTGCCATGATAAAATACGCTCCTACTAACTTAAATGATATACCTATGTAAGATATTGTAAATCATATAAACTAAAATACAATATTTATCCTCAAATCATTTGTTATTTATTTTGTATAATTATAAAAATTAGACTAGACAAACAACTAAATATTGATTATACAATTACTTACATGCTTGCATTAGGCTCGGTAGCTCAGTTGGTAGAGCAAAGGACTGAAAATCCTTGTGTCGCTGGTTCAAATCCTGCCCGAGCCACCACTGTTTATCATTTATAATTCAATTAATGTTGTTGTGAATGCTGAGAATCATTACTGGTAAATATAAAAATAAATTAATTCCTATACCAAAACATCTTGATTATAAACCATCAAAATCCAAGTGCAGAGAGGCAATATTTAGCATATTATCTGGATATTTGGATTTTTCAGATGAAATGAATGAAATAGCGGTATTAGATTTATTTTCAGGAAGTGGTATTTTGGGCTTTGAGGCAATATCAAGAGGTGCAAAATCTCTCACATTGGTTGATAATCACTCAGAGCAATTAAATATCAGTAAATTGTTTATAGAATCTATCAATTGTTCTTTGCAAGTTAAATTTTTGAAAATGGATGCTACAGAGCTCCCTAAGGCAAGATATCAATATGATTTATTGTTTATAGATCCACCATATCACAAAGATTTAGTTAATAAAACTCTAGATAGTCTGATATCAGGAAGCTGGTTAAAATCAAATGCTTTTGCAGTTATATTGACCGAAAAAAAAGCAAATATTACCCCACCAAATGAATTGCAGATAATTACAGATCGAAATTACGGCAATACAAAATTATCACTCTTTAATCACAAATATTAAATAAATCTTAATATTTAATTACAACATTCTACAATGAGTTATTATGTGCATGCTATAATTTAGGCAATAGTATATTATTCTTAATACGTGGTTTATATGAAAAATTCAAAACGTGATCTGCTTCAGTTGCAATCTAGAAGACAGAAGATTGCAGCTGAAATACAGCAATTGAGCGCAAAAAGGCAAGAAGCTCAAGAGAGAATACTTAAGGATTTAGGGAGTGATGCAGATTTAGAAGAGAGTGTAGATGAGTACGTTGAAAGCATTACCACTTCGTTTAAAAATGTATTGGATAATTTAAAAAATGCAACTGATTCAATTTACAGTAGTTCTGAAAATAATAAAGCAGAGGTGTTAGCTCAAGTCCAAAATGCCTTAAAGCAATTGGATGATAATTTTACTAATCAAAGAGATGGAATCAAACGCGAACTGAATGCTTTTATTGATGAAAAGCGCAATAGCAGAGGTGATATAAGCAATCAAGAATTAGTGAATGAATCATTGCTTGCTATGAGTATTGTAGAAAGTTATGATCAATTGATTGGCAAACAAATTGTTGATGGTGAAAAATTGCTAAAAAGTATTGATGAAGCAGAAATAAAAATCAAAATATTAGAAGAAGAAAAATCTAAGATATTAGGTCAATTAACATCCAAACAAGAAGAGAATAGAAAATTTACAGATCAAGTTGTTGAGCAACAAAATACTATTAAGAGGCAAAAAGAAAAAATTAATACTCAAAAAATCGACATTACATCACTGGAAGAAAAACTTTATATTAGGAATAATGCATCTCTAAAATTAAATGAAGGTCGCATCGTTACTGAGGATACAAATTTAGCAAAAGCATTGGATAATCAAAAATCATTAAATCATACACTACAAAAAGAAAATAAATCATTGCAACTAAAATTATCCCTGGCAAATTCCCTACAAAGCCAAGAAAGGAAATTTATAGAATCAGAAGATTTAGATAGTGAATCAGAAGAAGGTAATTTTGCAGTTGAATTATCAGATTTAGAAGAAGTGAAGCCTAATAATGAATTAATATCAGAGAAAGAAAGGCAAATTACAGATTTAGAATCTCGATTACCTATTTTAGAAGAAGATCAATCTCGTGGAGAAGAAGCAAGAGAGTCTGATCCAAGGAAATTACAAGAGATACAAGCATTGAATGATGAGTTAAACAAAGAATTAAAGGCACTTACAACAGATCAAGAAAAGATTGATGACAAACATAATCAATCAGTAGAAATCATTGCACAACTTGAATCCAAAAACAAAGAACTTAACAAATCTGTACGTTTCTTAACAAGTAACTTAGAGGCCAAAGATCATGAATATACAACAGGTAAATTTACTTTCAATAAAATTATTCGCGATTTACAAGATAGGATATCAAGCTATGATAGTTTTTTTCAAGAGCTAAGTAAGCCTCAAGTAATAACATTGCTAAATCCCAAAAGGTCGAAATCAAAGCTTGTAATAGAAAAATTAAAAGAACAATTAGCTCCTATTAAAAGTAAATTAAAAACAGTATCTCAAGTTGAAGCCTCAACGGAAACAGAGCGCGCTCATAGTATATCAGCGCAAACAGGTATAAAAGATAATCTAGAAAAGAAAATTGTTAAGAGGGATAATGATATAATTGCGCTAAAGGCACAAATTGAAAAATTAAAACAAGGAGTTGTAGATCTTAAACAATTAGCGCATGAAGCAGAGAATAAACTCTATCTTGAACAGAACAAGAAGAAGCAGTTAATAAATCAGAAGTACTCTTTTGATAATGAATTGCAAATGGCAGAAAAACCGCCGATTACAGAGTTGCATGCTCAAACTCAGAGTTTAAATAACGAAGTGAATCAGCTAAAGTTAGAGTTATCCAAATGGAAGAGTTTAGTTAATGTTGGTCGTTTGTCTAGTTATGAATGGAATGAAAATGACTCCCCAGAAGAGATTGCAAGACATATTAAAGAAAATATAAACAAATTAGAATCAGAAAATCAACAATTAACTACACAAGTTCAGCAATCACAAAATCAATTAGTTCAACTAGGAAATCAATTAGAAGAAGAAAAGCAAAAGGTCAGTTCATTAAGTAATGCTAATGAATTAGAGAAAGCTAACAGTAAAACACAAGCAGAGCAATTAAAAAATAATTCAGCAAAACATACTTTCGACAAACTTGGATATGTATTACAGAATCGATTACGAGTCGCATTTAAGGCTGCGCAAGTGAATACATTAGATCAAAAACATAATGAATCTCTCAAGGAATTAGAAAAAAAACTTATTGAATCAAATAATCTTCAGGAATTATTAAATACAGAACTAAATAATAGTAAGGCTGAAAAAAATGAGATTCAAAAGCAATTAGATTTATCAAAAATTGAAGCTGAAGAATTCTCTGCAAAACGTGAAAGATTGCTTATGCAATTAGAGGATACAAGTTCATTAGAAAATGCACAGCAAGAAATAGAGCAATTAAAACAAAAGTTACTAGATAATCAACAAGAATTAAATAAAGCTCAAGATAAGATTAAAGTAAATACTGATAGATCCAAAAAGAAGAATGAAGAGCTCAAGAATCAAGGGAAAGTATTGAAAGAATTGAAAAATTCAAATAGTCAACAAGCTAAAGAATTAGAAACTTTGCGAACTGAACGTAGTCAATTACAAACACAAATAAAAGATACGCAAGAGCGGTTAAATGTGCTTAGTAATACTATTAGTAAAAAACCATCTAAAGCAAAAAAATCTTCTACCACTGACATGCAACTCTTAAAAGAAATAGATGTGAAACGCGTAGCATTAGAAAAATTAAACAAAAAGTTGATAGAGCAATCTCATGAATTTAATAGAAAAGTTGAGCTATTAGAGACAAAACAAGCAGAAAAATTGCTCAAAATACAAAAAAAATTGGATCAAGTAGGCAAAAGAAATCATGATCTCCAAATTCAACAAAGTTTAAATAAGATTTCATATAAAATGAGTAATATATTGCGAGCAGGATTTAATCTTTGGAAAGATTCATATTCAAATGTAGAAGTTTCAGTTCAAGCTAAGAATAAATTAACAACAGACAATATGGCGCCAATATTAGTTGGCGCAACTAACTCTTCGTTAGTTGATAAGAGTATTCAAATCAAGGATTCTTCTCCAGAGTTGCATAGTGCAATTCTGGATTTACGCAATCAAGTTAATAGGTTACGTGGAAATTTATCGGAATTTGGGAATGTATTAGCTCAAGATAATGACAGAAAAGAAATTGTAGAACTTTTAGAATTAAACAATCGAGAATTAATAGAACAATTTAAACTTCAATTGGAAGCTCAATTGCAAGAATTATCTACATCGAAACCTACAGATACAGAGATAAATATACAAACAAAGCTAAACGATCATATAAAGCTGGAACTTGAGGGATTGAGAAAAGATCTAATAGAAATACGACCTAAGTTAGATAAAACAGAAGAAGAATCAAGAGCTCAGAAAGAACAAGATTCGTCGATCAATCAAAAAATTGCAATACAATTAGAAACTAACAAAATTCATAATGATCAATTAGCAAAAGAACTAAAAGAATTAAAAAATAAATTAGAGAAAAAGCGAGTCAAGATATTGGAAAAGAAAGAAAAAATCGAATACTTAAACAAATCTCATGAGCAACAAAAAGAATTGCTCCAAAGTGAAACACAACAGATCAAATCTGATTTGGAAAGACATAAAGCTGACAATGTACAACTATTAAAAGAAATTAAAGAAAGTAAAATGAATCATGAAATCTCTAAACTAAATCATCAAATTGCAATAAATTCAATAGAATCGCAACTATTAGAAGTAAAATTAGTGCAATCTCAAGAGCAACCTATACTAGCATTAAAGTCTATTAGTTTAAATCAAGATCAATCACAGAATGCAAGACAGCTTCAATTGCAAAATAACTCGAACAATACAAAATTGTCTATAGATCATTTTCTTAACAATGATACGTTTATTGTTGCTAGCCCAAGATCTAAAGGAAGGGATGGTGATTATTTAGATCCGATTACTGAGGAATTTCGAAAGCAAATCATTCAGGGTCGTCATAATCATCTTACCGATAATAATGTTAACAAAAGATCTGATATTGAAGCAAATCATAGATCTGAGCTAAATAAAATTGAAAAAAAAGGATATTCTAAAATTCATGAGCAATTTAACGATAAGTTTCAAGATATTCATTGGAAAGAAAAAAATGATAGTAAAAATAGTGTTACAGGCGTAAGAAAGTATATCACGCGTATTGAATCAGAATCTGGCAAGACTGGCTATGATATAAAATCTAAGAGATATGATTCAATAAAAATTTACGGTAGGAAAATGAGTAATATTAGAGAGATTGAACCATTAATTAAAGCTAGTGGGCCATTACATCTTTCATTTGTTGCGCAAGATAAACATGGTAATCTTACTAATCAAGAAGCTCAATGGAGTGTGCACTACGATAATCATGGAAAGATTTCCGAGGTAACTTTTCCTCATGATATAAAATTTACAGAATCTAAAAAAGGGTTACCTTCTATGTGTTATGTCGAGCGCGAAGGGGAGGTATATATGTTAGGTTTATCTAAAAAGAGTTATAAATCTCTTGTTTTGGAAGCGCAAAACAACAAAGCTCAATATAAACATTTAAGTAATATAGATGTCGTTGGCATTGAATCATTTGGGCAAAAACCAGAAATACAAAGGCGTTATTCTATACAGGAAAATCTTATTCGGAAAAACTCAGTAGCTTCCAACAATCCAACATTGAGCGCTGGTCATGTAAGAAGTAAAAGTATGAGGGTTAATCATGGGAGAGATACAAAAACATAAAAGTTGAAAATAATTAGATAAAGGCAGTGAGATAAGCTTAATTGCTCACTATAATAAAACCAAAGCTATAAAACTTAAGATTTATACAGTATAGAGTCTTTAAGGAGGTAATCCAGCCGCAGGTTCCCCTACGGCTACCTTGTTACGACTTAACCCCAGTCGCTAACTTTACCGTGGTTAGCTGCCTCTTACGTTAGCTCACTAACTTCAGGTAACTTCAACTCCCGTGGCTTGACGGGCAGTGTGTACAAGGCCCGAGAACGTATTCACCGCAACATTCTGATTTGCGATTACTAGCGATTCCTACTTCATGCTCTCGAGTTGCAGAGAGCAATCCGAACTGAGATATCTTTTGGGGGTTTGCTCCATGTTGCCATATTGCTTCCCTTTGTAAATACCATTGTAGCACGCGTGTAGCCCAACTTATAAGGGTCATGATGACTTGACATCATCCTCGCCTTCCTCCGGCTTATCACCGGCAGTTTCCTTATAGTCCCCGACATTACTCGCTGGCAAATAAGGATGAGGGTTGCGCTCGTTGCGGGACTTAACCCAACATCTCACGACACGAGCTGACGACAGCCATGCAACACCTGTGTGTGGTCCAGCCTAACTGACAAAAGCATCTCTGCTAATTATGACCACCATACAATAGTTGGTAAGGTTCTTCGTGTAGCATCGAATTAAACCGCATGCTCCACCGCTTGTTCGAGCCCCCGTCAATTCCTTTGAGTTTTAACCTTGCGGTCGTACTCCCCAGGCGGAGTGTTTAACGTGTTAACTACAAAACCGAAAATAAATTCCCGATATTTAACACTCATCGTTTACTGCGTGGACTACCAGGGTATCTAATCCTGTTTGCTCCCCACGCCTTCGCGTCTCAGCGTCAGTAATAGCCCAGATGATCGCTTTCGCCATCGGTGTTCCTCCTAATATTTAAGAATTTCACCTCTACACTAGGAATTCCATCATCCCCTACTACACTCTAGTACAATAGTTTTGAAAGCAGTTTCAAGGTTGAGCCTTGAGATTTCACTTCCAACTTATTACACCGCCTACACGCCCTTTACGCCCAGTAATTTCGAACAACGCTAGCTCCCTCCGTCTTACCGCGGCTGCTGGCACGGAGTTAGCCGGAGCTTTTTCTGTCAGTACAGTCATCATCTTCCTAACTAAAAGAACTTTACAACCCTTAGGCCTTCATCATTCACGCGGCATTGCTGGCTCAGGCTTTCGCCCATTGTCCAATATTCCCCACTGCTGCCCCCCGTAGGGGTCTGGGCCGTGTCTAAGTCCCAGTGTGGCTGATCATCCTCTCAGACCAGCTACAGATCGTTGGCTTGGTAGGCCATTACCCCACCAACTACCTAATCTGGTGCGGGCTCATCTATCAGCGATAAATCTTTCCTCCGAAGAGAATATACGGTATTAGCAATTATTTCTAAAAGTTATTCCGTACTGATAGGTAGATTCCCACATGTTACTCACCCGTTTGCCACTAATTACATCTAAAATAAATTCTAGACTCATCCGTTCGACTTGCATGTGTTAAGCATGCCGCCAGCGTTCGTTCTGAGCCAGGATCAAACTCTCAAATATAGTTTGTTATCGAAATTGTTAAAGGCTTTAATCACTCGATAAAATGATTAAAACAAGCTTATTATCACTACCTTTATCTAATTATTTAACTTTTAAAACAGCTGCAGCAGAACTTTTTATCTAGTCCTCTGCGTGATCATTTCTGATAAGTTATTTTATAAACAATATTCTACCCAAAGTCAATAGCATCTTTGCAAAATTTTTAAAAATAATGATATTTAAATAAATAACATTCAAGAATGCATTCAAATCTCATTGTATAAGACATTGCGCAAGACTGAATACAAGCTTGGTTTTTAGATCTTTCTCGATAGAAGTTAAGTTTAAATTATATTTAATATGATCTAGAAATTAGGTTTTAATTAAATTAACTCAGTATGTTTATCTAAATTCTAAGTATTTTATAAGTATCAATATTATAACTTTTACTCTATTTATTGGTATACATTTTCAATATTTTATATTAAATTAGTAACATTGTGAATATTTAGGTAATTTTAATACTTTGTTCTCCATGATTTTAAATTTAGACACATTGATCTTCGTCTCTTTTTTACTAGTTAATTTGATAGTTGGTTTAAGATGCGCAAAAGGCACCGTAGATATCAAGGATTATGCATTAGGAGGAAGAAGCTTTTCAACTACAGCTTTAGTTACAACTATAGTTGCAACATGGATTAGTGGAAGTGGATTTTTTACTACTATATCTAAAACATACTCTGATGGTTTAGTATATTTAATTGCATCATCTAGTATGTCCTTATCATTTGTATTTTCATTGATTTTCTTAGTACCAAGAATGGGAGAGTTTTTAGGAGATTTATCTGTTGCCGAATCTATGGGTAAATTATACGGCAAGAATGTAAGAATTATTACTGCTATTTGTGGTTGTATTTGGTCTTCTGGTTTTGTTGCAGTTCAATTTAAAGTATTTGGTTCTGTGTTTAATTATTTTCTTGGTATCCCAGGAGAATATGCAATATTAATAGCTGGGTTTATTGTAATAATTTATTCGGCATTTGGAGGTATAAGAGCTGTAACATATACTGATATAGTTCAATTTATTACTTTTTCTTTCGTTATTCCTCTAGTTGGAATGATAATATGGTATCAATTTAGCACTTCTGATTATAATTATTCTATACAAGATACTTTAAAAGAGCCAATGTTTGATTATAAATATATTTTCTCTTTTAATAATCCTGGGTTACTAAATTTAATTTTTTTAGCTATTTATTTTGCGATGCCATCTATGGTCCCAACGTTCTGCCAAAGGATTGCTATGGGTCGTAATATCAATCAAGTAAAAAGGGCATTTACAATATCTGCATTATTATTAATTGCTATTAAACTATCAATTGCATGGATTCCTTTCTTGATATACTGTGTTAATCCAAATATAGAGCCAAATAATTTATTGCAGTACATAGTTGATAATTATACTTATACTGGTTTAAAGGGTTTGATTATAGTAGGTATTTCTGCAATGGCAATGTCTACAGCAGATTCAGTGTTTAATTCTTCTTCTGTTATGTTTGCCCATGATCTTTGTAAGCCTAATGGAATTAAATTTGTCGGCGAAGTGTTTTTATCTAGATTATTTGTATTTGCATTGGGATTATTGTCGTTGATACTATCTATATTTCAAAATGACCTATTGAGTATAGTAATTACTGCAAGTAGTTTTTATATGCCTATTGTTACTATACCGTTTATATTATCAATTTTTGGATTTCGCAGTAGCGGCAAATCTGTTTTAATAGGCATGATAGCTGGTTTGATTACAGTTCTGTTGTGTTGGTGGATAAAAATTCCTGTAGATGCAATAATCCCAGGTATGTTAGCAAATTGTGCATTTCTCTTTGGAAGTCATTATTTATTAAAACAATCTGGAGGATGGGTTGGAATTAAAGATTCCAAATATTTAGAGATAGCAAGATCTGAGCGCAAAAGAAAAAGAAGGGCGTTTCTAGAATCGGTAAAAAAATTCAGTTTTTTGAAGTTTTGTATAAATAATAAACCAGAAGATGATATCACTTATGCTGTTTTTGGTGTTTTTTGTTTTTCTTCCACAATTGCTAATATATATTTAAGTCATAATCATCAAGTAACTCAAGATACCGATATTATTTTATATCTCTATCAAACGATGTTAGTTACATCAACTTTTTTCATGCTTTGGCATTTATGGTCTCCTAGATTAAAACATCCTGCATTCACAGGTTTAGCTTGGCATTTTGCATTAACATATATATTGGTCTTTTGTAGTAGTTTTTTCTTGATCTTAAGCGGAGCAGGGGAATTTGAATTAATTATATTTACTTTTAATTTAGCTATATTATTCATTCTAACACGTTGGCAAATTGCCTGTATCATGATCGCCATTGGCATTGCTGCAGCTAATATATTTTATAGATTTCTTGATATATCTGATATGATTCTAATGCTTGGAGATGATGTTTATTTTAATATAATGTATATATTGCTGATAATGAGCACTGCTACATTGACATTCATTAAACCTAAACAAGAAAGATACGATCTAAATAAAAAGAAATCTTATTATTTAGATTGCGAAATAAAAGACAGAGAAAGCGAGCTTCGTAAAGCTTTAGAATTGAAAAATGAATTTATTAATGGAATTGATTTAGAAGCAAATAGTTCAATAACTAAGATTTGCGATATTTCTCAAATGTTAAGTGAAAAATATCATGACATGAGTGAATCTCAGAAGAAATCAGCTATTAGTAAAATCTCTAAGTATTCTAGAGTGTTAGGCGATGTTGCATCTAATATTACAGATTTATCTTCATTATCCAGTATGAAATTGGATTTTAACATGGAGGTTGTTGATTTAAGTCTTTTAGTAGAAGAAGTTGCTAGCAATACATTGCAGATTTATAAAAACAAAGAAGATCAAATATTTTCGTTGCAGATTCAAGAAAAAATATTTATCACTTGTGATAAATATTATATATCTAGAACAGTGTCAAATATGATTGCAAATGTCTTGCAAAATTGTGAAACGGGCTCTGTTGAAGTTATTTTAAGTCAAGAAAATAATCATGTATGTTTTTGCGTTACTGATGATCATGCAAGAGTTTCTGATAGTGAAATCTACGACATATTTGATCCATTTTCGGTTGATTCTAAGGATAAGTCCGTAGAGCGCTATAAATGCTTAGAATTAATGTTTTGTAAGAAGGTGATATCTTTGCATAAAGGCAGAATTTGGGTTCAAAATAATGAATCAAATGGATGTAGCTTTTTCTTTACTTTGCCAATTAGTTTTGATTGATAAAGTTTATAATATTCATGGCTATTGATTTGCTTATACCTGGAATATTGCATAGCTCATCTATATTGCTATTACAAAGCGCTTCGTATGAGCCAAAATAGTTCAATAAGATAGATTTACGAGATCTTCCTATGCCGGGGATGTTATCTAATTTAGATATGCTAATTGAACGTGAGCGTAATTTTCTATGACTTTTAATGGCAAAATTATGAGCTTCATCTCGCAATATTTGTAGATATTTCATTTCATCGCTATTGTTATCTAATGTGAACATTTTTTGATTTTGCGTATAAAATCGTTCTAATCCAATATTTCTATTTTCTCCTTTAGACATGCATATAAATGGAATATTTAACTTATAATGTTGCATTAAATCTAATATAACATTCATATGACCTTTTCCACCATCAATGATCATTAAATCTGGAATAGAGCTAGATCCATCTAAAAATCTTTTAAATCTTCTTTGTAGAACTGAGCGCATCATCAAATAATCATCGCCAGATTCTATCGATAAATTAAAACGACGATACTCGTTTTTTTGCAATCCTTTATCGCTAGCTACTATCATAGCTCCAACAGCAAATTTTCCGCTAATATGACTATTATCATATACTTCAATTCTATCAATCTGATTTGGTAATTTAAATAATGATTTTATTTTTTGTAAGATACTTTGGTTTTTAGTTTGTTTATATAAATGAGCTCGTAATTTCTCTAGGCCATTGTTATATGAGTTAATCAATAGAGTGTGATTATTATCATGAGTTGTTATTAGGCATGATTTTTTATATATTTTTTTTAAAGCATCAGTTACTACAGTAATTTGTGAAAATTTATAATTAATTATAATTTCATCTGGCAAATTATAATTTGAGTAAAGATTGATAATAAAACGAGCTAATATATCACCTAGATTATCAATTTTATCAATCTCAAAAAAATAGTAATTATCTCCACAAAATATTCCAAATTGATACATAAATGTTGCTACACAATAAGAAGAGCCTATATTTACTAAGCTAATGCAATGAATATTTTTGCCTTGATATTTTGAAGCAATTCCTGATTTCAATTGAACATAACTAATAATTTTAATTTTATCTCTAATTTTTGCCGCTTCTTCAAATTTCAATTCTTTGCTTAATTGTTTCATAATAGTGGTTAGCTCTTCTTGTAAAGCTCCAATTTTACCATTCAAGAAACCCATGACTTGTTGTACTGATTTATTATACATTTCATCTGATATCTTTGATACGCAAGGTGCAGAGCATAGGCCAATTTGATATTGCATACATGGGCGTTTTCTATTAGCAAAAAAACTATCACTACAAGAGCGTAATTTAAAGATTTTTTGCAGCTCTTTGATTGTAGTATCAAGATATTTAGAGTTAGTAAAAGGACCAAAGAGATGAGAGTTAGTAGTTTTTACTTTACCTCTATATTTTAGCAATTGCGGATATTTATGTTTTGTAATTTGAATATAAGGAAAGGATTTATCGTCTTTTAATAATACATTGTATTTTGGCTGGTGTTTTTTAATTAACTCAGATTCTAACAAAAGAGCATTTGTTTCTGATTGGGTAAGTAAATATTCTATCTTAGAGATATTTGGAACTAAATATTTCGATTTAATTTGATCGTTATTTTTGAAATATTGAGATACACGTTTTTTAAGATTTTTTGCTTTTCCTATATAGATTATATGGTTTTGTTTATTTAAAAACTGATAGACCCCAGGCTTAGATGGTAAGTTGATAATTAATTCTTCTAAGCCATTCATGCCTCATTTTTGCTTTGTTTTAGTTGGAACAGGATCATAGCCTCCATTAAATAATGGATTGCACTTTAAGATTCGTATTACAGATAAATATATACCATACATAATGCCGTGCTTAATGATAGCAAGCTTTGCATACTGAGAGCATGTTGGATAAAAACGGCAATTAGATCCAAGGATTGGAGAAATTAGGAATTGATAAATACCAATACTTTGAGCAATAATTTGTATCAAAACTTTTCTAATCTTAGCAATGATCTTCATTATATCTGTATCTTTCATTGATAAAATAAACCTTATTCTAACATCTATCTTGGTAAATTTCTAGGAACTTTACCAAGAGGATCTGTATAAATAGACTTATACAGATCAATCTTGAAGTAATTTTAATAATAACTAGGCGTTGTTCCTTCATGATTTATTATTTCAGCGCCAGATAATACAAACTCATCACGCGCAAAGGTTGAGTCAAGATTATTTTCATCGGTATTTTCAACTACTCTATAATAAGAATCTATGATTAATTCTTTGATACTTTGATTAATTTCATGGACTTCATCATCTGCATGCATAATATTCGTGAATATTGTAGGTAGTTCTGTGTCGCTATAATATTTTATAAGCTGTTGGAATAAATAATCTAAATCAATATAATATTGTTGTTTAATTAACTCAGAATCTTCATTTTCTTTGTTAGGAAAACGGTGCAATATTAAACTCTCATTAATTTTAGTTAAGATTAATTGATCATTATATTCATTCCATAAATGCAGTGTGTTTCTAACCCATCCACGATCAGGGCAAAATAACTTTGGATTATGACAAGATGGTTTTCCAGTAGAATAATATGATTTCATAATTTTACCTATCATTTAATATAATCTATAATGTTAATGATAGCATTGCAAAATTTTCTGAACAATAGCAACTTATAAGATTAATATATTTTTAATTTAGGTATTGCTTTTTAAAATAAATTATTTCTGTATTTTATATATCATGCAAATCTATTATAAATATTTAATTAATGTATTTTATTCATTAAATGCAGTGTATATTTTATAATTGTAATTATATATTGAAATAACTTTAATAAAAAATTCATTGCTAGAGAATCTAGATTTTTTTACATTATTATCATTCATTTTGATAGCATCTTTATTATTTATAGGATTGGTTAGATCTTATAGGATTAGTTATATTATTAAGGGTATATTATCATGGATATCTATAGCTATGATATTAATTATATTGTATGCATTTAGATCTGAACTCAATTACTTTTACCATAGAACATTAGCGGTATTAATACCATTTTACACTTGGGTGGATAATGATGATAAGCAAACCATCGCTATTGCAAGGCAAAATGATGGGCATTTTTATATAAATACAGTTGTTAATAATGTGCCGATTAGGTTTATGATTGATACTGGAGCGACTGGTATTGCTTTAACTAAGCAAGATGCGATTAAGTTAGGTATTAACCTAAAAACATTAGAATACAACAAAGCGCATTCTACAGCTAATGGAATAACTTACAGCGCTAAAGTTACATTAAAATCGTTACGAATCGAAAATACTGTATTTTCTGATATTAAAGCACATGTTAGTCAAGGTAATCTTGATGTATCTTTACTTGGAATGTCTGTTATTTCAAGATTTAAAAGTTTTACGATAGATCAAGATTTATTATACATAACACCAGATTTATAATCATTGTTAATCTTATTATGTTTGAATGTCGATTTGACCTTCTTTGATAGTGATTTTTGCAGTATCATTGCTAATTATCTTTCCAGATAATATCATCATTGCCAATTTATTCTGGATTTCATTTTGTATTATCCTTTTGAGAGGTCTTGCACCAAATATATGATCAAAAGATTTATTTACTAGCCAATTTAAGGAATCATCGTCGTATTGTAAATTAATTTTTTGAGATTTAAGATTTTCTGATAGATTATGCAATTGTATTTTAATTATATCGCGTATGTGAGCTTTTGATAATCTATGAAATAATATAATTTCATCTAATCTGTTTATAAATTCTGGTTTAAACGTCTGCTTTACCCTTTCTAATACTTTATCTCTTACTTTGATTGTATCATCTCCCTCTGGTTGTTCTATTAATATTTCTGCGCCGATATTTGACGTAAGAACAATCAATGTGTTTTTAAAATCAACGACTCTACCATGACTATCTGTCAATCTTCCTTCATCTAATATTTGCAGCATAATGTTAAATATATCAGGATGAGCTTTTTCAATTTCATCAAATAAAATAATCTGATATGGTCTACGTCTTACAGATTCTGTTAAAATTCCTCCTTGGTCATAACCAACATATCCCGGAGGTGATCCAATCAATCTTGCTATTGAATGTTTTTCCATATATTCAGACATATCCATTCTTAAAATTGAATCGCGACTATCAAATAAAAATTCCGCTAAAGCCTTTGTTAGTTCTGTTTTACCAACGCCTGTTGGACCTAGAAATAAAAACGATCCTAATGGTCTATTGATATCTTGTATTCCAGCTCTAGATCGTCTAATAGCGTTGCTAACAGCGCTAATAGCATCAGACTGACCAATAACTGATTGATTTAATTTATCTTCTATTTTAAGTAATTTATCCCTTTCGCTTGATAGCATTTTATCTATTGGTATACCAGTAATTTTTGATACAACACTTGCAATATCCTTATCTATTACAGCTTGTTGAACCATTTGCGTTTTTGATTCTTCTTCATTTGCTTGAACTTTAGCAATTAGTTGAGGCAAAATACCATATTTAATTTCACTAGCTTTTGCTAAATCACCATTGCGCTCAGCTAAATCCAGCTCATGACGAGATTTATCAACATCTTCTTTTAGCTTTTGTATGTCTTGCATCTTAGATTTTTCAGCTTGCCATTTACTCGTTAAATCAAATGACTCTGATTCCAGCTTATTTAATTTTTGCGTTAAATCGTTAACTTTGGCCTTTGCATTATCGTCATTTTCCTTTTTTAATGCCGCAAGCTCTATTTTTATTTGAATAATATTTCTATCTAATTTATCCAAAGTCTCTGGTTTGCTTGATATTTCTATTTTTAATTTACTAGCAGCCTCATCCAATAAGTCGATAGCTTTGTCTGGTAATCTTCTATCAGTTAGATATCTGTCAGATAATATCGCGGCTGATTCAATTGCCGTATCTGAAATTTTGATTCCATGATGCATTTCATATCGTTCTTTAAGTCCGCGTAGGATTGATATTGTATCTATTACGCTAGGTTCTTTTATATATACAGATTGAAAACGACGAGCCAATGCTGCATCTGATTCAATATATTTACGATATTCATCTAATGTTGTCGCTCCAATGCAATGAAGCTCTCCTCGAGCAAGCATTGGTTTTAATAAATTTGATGCATCCATTGCTCCATCTGATTTACCAGCGCCAATTAACAAATGTAATTCATCAATGAACAAGATAATTTTACCATTAGAATTCTTAATCTCATTTAAAACTGATTTTAATCTTTCCTCAAATTCTCCTCTATATTTTGCTCCAGCAATTAAAGCCCCCATGTCGAGCTCTATAATTTTAGAATCAAGTAACGTTTCTGGAATGTCTTGTGTAAAAATTCGTTGAGCTAAACCTTCGACAATAGCTGTTTTACCAACTCCAGGCTCTCCTATTAATACTGGATTATTTTTAGTTCTTCGAGCCAATACTTGCATAGATCTTCTTATTTCTTCATCTCTTCCAATCACCGGATCAAGCTTACCTTGCTCTGCTAACTCTGTTACATTTCGTCCGTATTTTTTGAGCGCCTCGTAATTAGTTTCTGCTGATTCGCTGTCGGCTTTAGCTCCTTTTCTTATCTGATCTATTGCTATTGAGATTTTTTTACTTGTTACACCTAAATTTTTTAAAATTTTTCCAGCAGTTTCGTTATCATAAGTTAAAGCTTCTAGTAATCTTTCTACAGTAACAAAATTGTCATTATTTTTCTTTGCTAATTCAGAGGATTTTTCAATGGTTTTTAATAATGACGTAGATGCGTATATTTGAGTGCCTTGAGATACTTGTACTTTTGGAATGCGCGCCAATTCTTCCTTTAATGTTTTTTGCAATATATTTATGTCTGTATTTACTATACTTAACAAGCGAGATATGACATTTGTTTCATCATCTAAGAGTGAACATAATAGATGTAATGGTAAAATTTGTTGATTATCTTGCTTTGCAGCTATGTTTTGAGAATTGCTGATTACAGATTTAGCATTGAGAGTAAATTTATCTAGATTCATACAATTTATTTTTATATTATAAACGTTTACCTTATATATTATATGTAATTACTAACAATATTATTTACAACTTGTAAATAGAAATATGTATTTTAATTTTATGATAAAAATTTATGTTGAGAATTTGACAGAAGCTCGTAAACTTTTAAATGATTGTAGTGATCAAGTAATTATAGTTAATGCAGCTGGTAGCGTTAAATATTATGGAGTTCTGGTAATTGATTATATCTTTTCTCAATTACAAAAAGAGTTTGATAACATACAGCAAATAATTTTAAATGTCCAAGATGATCATGCAGCGCTTTTAACAGCTATAGAACTCAATATGAATTATACTATTGAATATAGCGGCTCTTCATTGGAAGCTAAGCGCTTGTTGTTAAAATTTACAGCTGATTCTTAATTATCCTGCATCAATAATATTATCGTATTCATGACCTGTAGATAAACCGTATATAATTTTTACTTATTATTTATTTGTAGCTTCGTTATCATCAATCCATCTATTTTCAGATAATAATGTAGAGAATTTTTGCTCAGCTACTTTTTTATCTAATAAAATAGGATTGTCATAACTTTTTGTAAAATATATTCCTACAAATTCTATTCCTAGTTCCTTACATTTTTTTTCTAAATCAATTAGATTGTAAATTTGATTATCTACTAAGATTATTTTTTTAGGATGTAATTTTGTTGATTCTAAAAATCTAGATAATATTAGTCCTTTTGATCTTTTAGCGGTAAAAATAATGCCATTTTGAAAAACTGGATAACCCTCATCACAATACTGATCATCTAAATGGTCTTTTAGATTGTCTGTTAGATTTATACGATTTGTATGTAAAGAGTTTATTAAATTTAAAGATTTTGTAAAATCTATATTCAATTTTTTAAGCCTTTGAGTACGTAATTCTACCCTATCTTCTATTACTCCATAACTTCCTGTAGATCCTTTAGTTAAAGCAAAAACGGCAATGCCGGAGTTTTGAGCATCGTTGATGATTTTAGGTATTTCATTATCAACTAACCATGGTTTTTCATATTTAACAATTATACTTTTGAGTTGTTTAGTTTTATCTTTACCGAGATTTGCTTCTATTTGACCTATTTTTTGTTTATAATAATATTTGTGTTCATAGCGTAATCCTTGGCTTTCGGACTGAAAAATTACATTTCGAACATCAAATAAAAGAATATCATTTTTTTGTAATGTAGAAATTTGATCTTTGATAATTCCAATATCATTAGTAACTTCTAATATCTCTGCTTTAGTATTAAAAGTTATAACATTCGCAATTAATATAAAAAAATTGAATAACAAATATAGAAACATCTGTTTAATGTTATTTTTACGCATGTTTGATTATTTACAAATTTAATTTACGAGTAAATTATTACATTATTTTAATAGAATGTAAATATATTATATTTAGAAATATATTACATGTAGATTTATTAAAAATAACAAACTAGAAAAAGATTGTTAGAAATCTTATTTAATTCTTTTGCTTAAAGTATTATCAATCAATATCAAAAATTTTATTTTAATTAAATTGCTAAATTTTGATAAGTTTGTTAATCTAATATCTGATTGTAAAGATAACGAAATTTCATTCATATATTGTTGTTTACCTTATGATATTAAAATCATCTAGAGAGAGGTTTCAATATTCCAAATTTTATATCTCAATTAAAAAATCAAAATTATATACCGTTCATTTTAAATTAAGGATAGTTAGATAAATGTTTAATGAAGTCAAAACAATAATAAATTGGGGAGATTCTGAACTCACCATTGAAACTGGTAAAATTGCTCGTCAATCAGATGGAGCGGTAATGATCAGTATGGGTAAATCAAAGGTGCTTTGCACAGCAGTTATAGCGCCTGAAACAAAAGAGGATATTGGATTTTTTCCTCTGACAGTAAATTACAGAGAAATGGCTTATGCTGCTGGTAAAATTCCAGGTGGTTTCATAAAGCGTGAAGGAAAGAATACCGATAGAGAAGTATTAGTATCACGTTTAATTGATCGCCCTATCAGACCTTTATTTCATAAGGATTTTTTGCGTGAAACTCATGTTATTTGTACAGTAATGTCTTATGATGTTGAATGTAATCCAGATATTCTTTCTATTATTGGAGCATCAGCTGCATTGGCAATTTCTGGAGCGCCTTATGAAAAAATTATTGCAGCTAGTCGTGTTGGATTAATAGATGATAAGTTTGTACTAAATCCTTCAATAAATGATCTAAAAAATAGTAAATTGGATTTAGTCATAGCTGGCACAGACGATTCTATCATGATGGTTGAATCTGAGGCGGATTTATTATCGGAAGATCAGATGTTAGAGGCTTTGAAATTCGGACATGAGTCATTACGACCTGTTGTTCAGATGATAGATGAATTGTCCAATAAGGTATCAACAACAAAGATTGCTCCTGATAATGAATTGTATCCATCATCTCTAAAAGATGAGATCAATAACTTAAAAAACGAAGAAATTATTAATGCTTATAATATCTTAGCTAAAAAAGATAGAACTAATGCCTTTTTGAATCTAAAGAAGGATTTGCATAAGAAATTAGTAAAATGTGAAAATGCTCAATTTGGTAAGGCTGAGGTTGAATTTGCTTTAAATGATATAAAATCAGAAATTGCTCGTGAAAAATTATTATCTCAAAATAAACGCATAGATAATCGTAGCCCAGTTGATATTAGGCAAATTACATCTGAAATATCTATTTTACCAAGCGCTCATGGTTCATCTTTGTTTACAAGAGGTGAAACTCAAGCTTTAGTTGCAGTTACATTAGGCAATGATAAGGACGAACAAATAGTTGATAGTTTAGATGAAGAACGTAAAGAATCATTTATGCTAAATTATATTTTCCCTCCTTATTCTGTTGGAGAGGTTGGAGCTCTTAGAGCGCCTACACGACGTGAAATTGGTCATGGTAGACTGTCTTGGAAAGCATTGAATGCATCTATGCCAGATAAATCTGCATTTCCTTATAGTGTAAGATTAGTTTCAGAGATTACAGAATCTAATGGCTCATCTTCTATGGCAACTGTTTGCGGAGCGTCATTAGCATTAATGGACGCTGGGATTCCAATTAAGTTTCCTGTAGCTGGTATCGCAATGGGATTAGTGAAAAAAGATGATAAGTTTGTTGTATTATCTGATATATCTGGAGATGAAGATTGTATTGGCGATATGGATTTTAAAGTTGCTGGAGGCATTGATGGGATTACAGCTCTTCAAATGGATATTAAAGTTTCTGGCGTAACATTTGATATTATGCGCGTTGCTTTAGATCAAGCAAAAGAGGGTAGAATGAGTATTTTAAATTCTATGAAATCTACTATCGAATCTCCAAAATCTGAGCTTAGTAAAAACGCTCCAATGATAACACAAATTAACATTGATCCATCAAAGATTAGAGATGTAATCGGCTCTGGCGGTAAGATTATCAAAGGAATTTGTGAGAGTGCAAATGCAAAAATTGATATTGGCAACGATGGCTTAGTATCTATCATGGCAACTGGTCAGGATAATTTAACTATGGCTATTGATAAGATTAAAGAGGCTGCTTTTTCATTAAACCTTGGTGATAGATTTGATGGAAAAATATCAAAAATCTTAGACAATGGTGTAATTGTCGATTATTCTTATAATCAAGAAGCGTTTATACACATTAGCGAGCTTATGCATAAGCAAATAGAATCTATCTCTGATTCTTTTAAAATAGGAGATGAAGTGAAAATACGAGCAACAAGCACAAGTCCAAGAACTGGCAGAACAAGATTTACTATTAAGGATTACGATAAAGAAGAGTTACCAAAACCATATGAAAGAAGAGGTCCAAGGAGATTTGACCAAGGTTCTTCCGATTCTCGTTTTAGTAGAAAACCTCAAGATGGTAATGATCGTGGCAATAGAAGTGATTCTAGGCGTTACAAAAGAAATGGTAATGCTGTAGACATGGACGATAATTTTGGCAATACTAATAATGGACGAGATACTAATGATCGCAACAAGAGAGATAGAACAAGAGATCAACCTCAAGGCAATGGTAATCATCATGTTGTTAGTAGTGAAAAAAAGTATTTTCATTAAATCCCATTTAGGAAGTATTTTTAATTATTAGTGAATGACAAAGAAATGATAGGAAAACTGCAAGGAAAAATTAATTCCTGCTTCGAAGATCATATAATTATTGATGTTGGTGGGGTAGGTTATTTGGTTTTTGTTTCTGCAAAAACTATTCATAATGCCAATGCTGGAGATGCTTGCAGTTTATTTATTGAAACATATATCAGAGAAGATAAATTTCATTTATATGGTTTTTCATCAATTAATGAAAAACTGTATTTTAATTTACTGCAATCTGTTTCTGGAGTTGGCCCAAGGATGTCGTTATCTATATTATCTTATTTTAATCCAGACCAGATACAAAAGATTATTCACAGCAAAGATAAAGGTAGTCTTTGCGGTATAAGCGGTGTTGGCCCTAGACTTGCTGATAAAATAATATTGGAGTTGCAAAATAGATTGCCATCAGTTGTATATTCTCAAAACGAAAAAACTACTAATCATTCTTCTGATGCAATTGCTACTTTAGTTGCTCTTGGTATAAATTCTTATGATGCTCATAGTTTAATTAGTAGCGCTCTATCACAAAATGCATCACTATCTACCGAGGAATTAATTAAGATTGCGCTTAAAAAAAAATGATTAATCATCAATTATTAGCAGTTGATTGTAAACCACGCGTAAATGAAATGATTTATTATGTTAAACGAGTAACTAATCATTATGTCTGAAAATACCAGAGGAGAAAATATTTCATCTCAAGAAGAATCTAGTATCGATCAAGACCAAAAAATACGACCAAGATTTTTG
The DNA here is from genome assembly GCA_045106955.1 of Rickettsiaceae bacterium. Classification (GTDB taxonomy): domain Bacteria; phylum Pseudomonadota; class Alphaproteobacteria; order Rickettsiales; family Rickettsiaceae. The sequence continues at coordinate 67,147 of JBGCFO010000019.1, forward strand.
CAAGAGTTTATCGGGCAGACTCAGATCAAGTCCAATTTACAGGTATTTATTGACGCTGCGAAAGAAAGATCAGAAAGCTTAGATCATACTTTATTTTACGGGCCACCTGGCTTAGGTAAAACAACCTTATCTCAAGTAATTGCATCAGAAATGGGAGTGAATATCAAGACAACCTCTGGTCCTATTATCAACAAAGCTGCAGATTTAGCAGCGATTCTTACAAATTTACAAGAATATGATGTATTATTTATCGACGAAATTCATAGATTAAGCAAAAATATTGAAGAAGTATTATATTCCGCTATGGAAGATTTTGTTTTAGATGTGATGATAGGCGAGGGACCAAGCGCTCGTTCAATTCGTATTAATTTACCAAATTTTACTCTAATTGGGGCAACTACTCGATTGGGATTATTGAGTAATCCATTACGCGATAGATTTGGAATTCCTTTGAAATTGAATTTTTATAGCGTTGAAGAATTATCAAGCATTATTACTCGGGCTGGAAAGTTATTTAACATTAAGATACAAGGTGAAGCTACTACAGATATTGCTATGCGCTCTAGAGGTACGCCTCGCATTGCATTACGTTTACTGAAAAGAATTCGTGATTTTGCAATTGTTTTATCTTCTAATGTAATTGATATCAAGATTGTTAATGAGTCTTTAGCTAAATTAGAAATTGACAAAATAGGTCTTGATGATAATGATTACAGATATTTACGATGTATTATGGATAATTATAATGGAGGACCTGTTGGTGTTAATACTATATCAATCGCATTATCAGAGCAACGTGACACAATAGAAGAAACAGTAGAGCCATACCTAATTCAACTTGGGTTTTTGCAGCGCACTTCTCGCGGTAGAATCCTTACAAACAAAGCATTTAAGCATTTAGGATTGAATCCTCCTGTTGACAGAATTTTAAATCAATCTGATCAAGATAATCTAGAATGTATTTAATAAAATATCACCAAATATAGGATTCATCATTTTAAGTAGAATAAGGATCTACTGCGATGGCACTGCTTGACAAAATAATTTGCAACACTTAGCGATAGCAAGAGCGACGAAATTAAGGAACACATGATCCATTTTGTCAAACCTCATAGCAATCCGTTTGTTTTCCTTTAATCTACCAAATAATCGCCCAATAAATATTGCGTTTTTTAAGAGTTTAACATCATAAAAGTCTTCCGGAGCTAAGCGTGAATCTTTGGGCACATAAATTCCTTTAAATTGTATTACAAGAAGTTACATCATGTGATTTAATGATTTTTCTGACATTCAAAGTATCGTAACCTTTATTTGAAACTAGATGCTTTATTTTATCCCAAGGCAGTTCTTTTCCAAGAATCTCAAAGCTCTTACAGTCTTGCCTTTGTGCTGGCAATAGAGCCATCAACAAAGGCTATATCTAATATTATTTCTCAGGCTTTGTCAGCAATGAAGCAACTTCCAAAACAAACCACATTTTCACTTCATCTCTTGTATATATGGTGTAGCATGTTCTCAGTTTTATATCAATTATTTTGTCAAGCAGCACCATAATATTCCATTAGTTTATACAATTTGTCATTGTGCACATTCCAATTAGTAATAGTATAGACTTATTATTTGATTGAATCTTTGCAATACGCATTGTTATATTATAGAAATACAAATGTTATCCTCAATTTTATATAGTAGTTTAAAATGAAAAAATATTATCAATTAAATATAAATGCAATTAAAAGTGAAATTGAAGCAAAGGAAATTTTACAATCCCTGATAAGTGATTTAGAAATGCATAATAAAGCTTATTATATAGATAGTTCTCCGTTAATTTCTGATGCTGATTATGACTATCTTTTTAATATTTATTTGCAACTTGAGCAACGGTTTTCAAATCTAGTACAAAATAATAGCTTAAGTAGTAAAGTAGGTTTTACACCTTCTAATAAATTTCAAAAAATAAAGCATAAGATACCTATGCTTTCATTGTCTAATGCATTTGATCAGAAAGATATAAAAGATTTTATAGAAAGAATTCAACGATTTTTAAATATTGCATACCTTCCAGATATTACTTGCGAACCAAAGATTGATGGAGTGTCGTTTACAGCTATTTATATCGATGGTTATTTAAGCGTTGGAGCAACTAGGGGAGATGGTGTAATAGGAGAAGATATTACCAATAATCTTAAAACCATTGGATCGCTTCCTAATAAGATAAATGGCGCGCCAAAAATTTTAGAAGTAAGAGGAGAGGTGTATATTGCTAAATCTGATTTTATCAAAATGAATGAATATTTAAACGATAAAAACGATAAGCGATTTGCTAATCCTAGGAATGCAGCCTCTGGAGCCCTCAGGCAATTAGATTCAAATATAACAAAATCTAGGCCATTGAGATATTATGCTTATAGTATTGGTCAATGCAGCGATGAGATTGCTAATAATCAGTATGATTTATTACAAAAATTACGGGATTTTGGTTTTGTAGTTAATGAATTATGCATCAAAACTAATTTATTAACTAATTTATTTGATCATTATGAATATTTACAATCTATCAGAAAGGAAATTGATTATGAAACAGATGGTCTTGTATATAAGATTAATGATTTTGAGTTGCAACAAAGAATGGGATTTATTGCAAGAAGTCCTAGATTTGCAATAGCTCATAAATTCCCATCAGAAATATCTAAAACTCGGTTATTAAATATAACTGTTCAAGTTGGTAGAACGGGTGCAATTACTCCTGTCGCTCATTTAGATCCAGTATTAGTTTCTGGCGCAGTAATTAGCAAAGCTACTCTACATAATTATCAAGAAATTTTATCAAAAGATATTCGTATTGGAGATTATATATATTTTCAAAGGGCAGGAGATGTCATTCCAAAGATTATAGGAGTAGATTTAAATTTAAGAGAAGATAATGTTAAGCAGTTTATTTTTCCATCTATTTGTCCATCTTGTGGTTCTAAATTAAATTCAAATGGAAATGATGTGATTATTAGATGCAATAATGGTCTTTCATGCCCAGATCAGAATTACGAACGTATTTGTCATTTTGTATCTAAAAATGCATTAGATATTCAAGGTTTAGGTAAAAAGCAAGTTCAGTTTTTAATCGAACATAGTTTTATTAAAAATCCAGTAGATATATTTTTTTTGAAAGATACTCATAATAAAAATGCAGTTAAGCTAGAAACTATGGCTGGTTGGGGAGTAAAATCTCTTCAGAATTTGATTGCAAGCATTGAATCATCTAAATCCATTGATCTTGCTAAGTTTATTTTTGCCCTCGGAATTAGAACTATTGGTCAAAGCAATGCAAAATTACTTGCGCAAGAGTTTAAAACCGTATTTATTTTTTTTGATTCTATGATTGCATTATCTAAAAATGATTCTTATATTCACAATTCAATAGAAAATATTCAAGGCATTGGTAATCAGACTGTATCTGAGATTGTAGATTTCTTTAAGGTAAATGAAAATATTGAAACTATCAAAAAACTAATTGATATATTAGATGTGCACGATTATCAAAATAATCAAATTACGAGCAAGATTAATGGTAAAATAGTTGTATTCACAGGAACTCTTACTAATTTATCGAGAGCAGAAGCAAAATTCCAAGCAGAGAAGCTTGGAGCAAAAGTTTCTAATGCAATCTCAAGCTCTACCAATTTATTGATTGCGGGAGAAAGTTCTGGCAGTAAGCTAAAAAAAGCAAAAGAATATAACGTCGAAATTCTTAATGAGGAAGAATGGTTAAAGATTGTCCAAGACTCAAGCTGAAATTTGTATTAAAATACGAATTTAGAATAAGCGCTCATTTAATATTGCTATTCTTTCCTTAGAATTGAGTATTTTTTTAACGTTATACGCATTGATGCATGCTAATACATGTACTAAAAAATTCACTGGAAACCTATGCCTTGTATGTTCTAGTCTCATTGAATTCTTTAGCGCATTAAACACTGATTCTATTAACACTCTCCTTCGTAGCATCATTTTATCACTCATTTCTAATAGATGATTTTTCATATCTTTTCTGAGATTGGTAAATA
>JBGCFO010000002.1:0-40321 GCA_045106955.1 Rickettsiaceae bacterium
TTTAGAGCGCTGTCAGTCTCGTAACGCACGAGCGCAACGAAACCATATTTTTATGTCTATTTATGCCTGGTTAATCAAATTTAAGCGCAGGATTTTAGAAGGCATTTCTTTTTATCGGCAGGATTGGGAGATTATCAAACCAGCAATTTCGTTAAGAATGAGGAGTATTTTGACAACTACCTAAAGTTTTAGCGCGAAACTCCTGGTGTATTATGTTTGTTTAGCTTTACAGTATTTATAGCTTTTTTTATACTATTACGATTAGTACCAGCCTCAAAGAAAGTTGATGAGGCTTGTAATGCTTGTACTAGAAATTGTGATGTGCTTTCATTATTTACAGCTACATTGTGAGCTAATTCATCTAGTAATCGACCGTTTTCATCTTCAAGATTGACATTATTTTTATATAATTTAGATTTACGCATTGCATTGATTTCATCAGGCTTCATTGTTTTTAATGTATTATGCACCATTGCAATCTCACCTGCTGCTGCATATTTAATTACTTTATGGATATTATCATCTTGATTAATGTGTCGTTTGTAATTAACCTTTTCTTCTTGAGGATACCCAGATTGATCATCTATAGCTGCTTCGTGATACTCTAATTTTGTATTTTGATCTCGCATTGAAGCAATCTCTTTTATTAATTTTTCATTGTATTGATTGTTATTTTTCATATTAAAATAAAATTGCTCTATATAATACAAATTATCATTCTCTATGATAAGATTCTGAAATTTTTCGTCAGTATTTTCTTGATTTATATATTGCTTGCAAATCTCTATAATTTTGCTTTTGATATCAGGTTTTAATATATGATTCCATAAATCAGATATTTGTTTTTCTTTAGAAGCTTTAGCATGTTTCCAATAAATTTCTGGCGCGAGCCTGTACTGTTCTTCTCGTAATCCTTTTTCTGAGTTTATTTGTTGAAAATCTAAACCAGCAGCTTTTAACATATTATGTACAGCATATGGTCCGCAATCATAACCATTTTGTTGTTGATCAGATTGGATTGGCTTACTATTAATTATTAGATCTAATTGGTTCATAGCTTCATCAATTTCCTTAGGAATTGTACCATTATTTCCAGACAAGGAGTCTGTGTAAGTATATTGATACCCTCCTATTAGATTGTGATGCACCACCAATCCAACCCAATGACTATTTTCTAGATTTATAGGAACAATAAAATGAGTAGAAGCATTATCATCTTTCTGCATTTCCATGAAATATTTAAGACGCTCTTGTATGGAATCCAGTCCAAAGCTCTCGCCTGAATGATTAATATTATTTGGTATAACTATTTTTTCATTATTACCATTAGGACTTTTTAATACATGAACCTTATCGTCATTCGTTGATTTAATCAACTCAAAGTTTTTAGTATAACCATTAATTGCTCTTTCTATATCTTCATTATCGTACCATACTTCATATGCATTATTAGTATCTGGTATATCATTATCATATAGAGTTAGTTGTATTTTACTCATATCCTATTATCATAATATTAATCATATTCAAAATCATTGTAACATTTTATTAAGAAAGAATTTATAAATTAAGAAGATTTCATAAGATAAAAATATACATTAGATGCGCAATATCAATAGTGGTACATGAATATAAACAATGATTATTTACATACTCAAATTTAGAGTTATCGCTATTGAATCAACAGTTTTATTGATGATTGTAATTATTGTAATATATAATATTGCAAATAATGTCAGCATTTGAGCCGGGGTGAGTACAAAGAATACTTGAAAATTTGGCATTAATCTAGATAATATGCCAGCAGCAGTCAGAGTCATCATGCTAACTACCAAAAATGGAGAGACAAGGCGAAATGCTAGCAGCATCGCATTATGAACTAGATATATAATATATTGAGTCATATCTGCAATATCTAATAATTTGCCAGGTGGAAATTTTTGATAAGATTCAATTATTGCGTAAAATAAAACATGATGAGTATCGGTAATGATAATTGCAGCAGAAATTATTATAGAAAAGAAGGTAGCAAAAATAGCCGTTTGGGAGTTCTGATTTGGATCGAAAAACATGGCAGCGCCAAGACCAGATTGCATTGCAATGATCTGTCCAAGAATGTTCAGTGCTAAAAAATATATTTTTGCACCAATGCTAATAATTATGCCAATTAGAATTTCTACCATTATTACAGCGAAATTATTGGCAAATTGCGTAGACTGAGATGGTAAATATTCCTTTAGAACAGGAAAGCATACCAAAGAAATGGTAAATGCTATAGCTAATCTTGTTCTAACAAAAATATATTTATTGCTAATTGCAGGAAAAAATGCAATTGCCGCTGCGATTCTAGAAAAGACTAGCAGAAATTGAAAAACTATATCTGATGAAAGATTAGCGAGCATGAGTTATTTATACTTGATGTGTATGAAATTGTTTGTATTTTGTGAGTAGAACTTGCAATTTTTCATATTTGCTATTAATTTAATATTCCTATATATAAATAGATTAAACAATCAAGTTATAATTATCTACATTAATATATAACATAAAGATTGTCTTTAGAAGAATATAGAATATTTTAATTGAGTTAAAATTGTAAGAAGCATGTTAACAGATAAACACCAACAGTTACATGGAACTACGATATTGTGCGTCAAAAAAGGCGAAGATGTTGTAATTGCCGCAGATGGCCAAGTATCATTAGGCAATACAATATTAAAATCTAATTCTAAAAAATTGAGAACATTATATAATAATTCAATAGTTGCAGGTTTTGCAGGATCTACTGCAGATGCATTGACTTTATTTGAGCATTTAGAAATGAAATTAGAAAAACATTCACATCATTTGCTTAGAAGCGCTGTAGAACTTGCAAAGGATTGGCGTCTTGATAAATACCTGAGAAAATTAGAAGCGATGCTCATTGTTGCAAATAAAGATAATATTCTAATTATCACTGGTAATGGAGATGTTGTAGAATCAGAAATAGGAACTGCGGCGATTGGATCGGGCGGAGCATATGCTCTTTCTGCGGCGCAAGCGTTTTTATCTATTGAAACTGAATTAACAGCAGAAGACATAGTAAAAAAATCAATGAAAATAGCTGCTGATATTTGTGTATTTTCAAATCAAAATATTATAATAGAGAAAGTTTCATGAATGCAAAATCTACTACCAGCGCTAGCAAAGGCGCTAACAATAGTTCTAAAAGGACTAGTAAGCCCATGGGTAAAGCGCAAGCTCAGCTAAACAATATGGGGTTAACGCCAAAAGAAATTGTAAAGGAACTAGATCGATTCATTATTGGTCAAGGCGCAGCAAAAAAAGCAGTGGCGATTGCATTGCGTAATCGTTATAGAAGAAAAATGATTCCAAAGCCTATGCATGATGAGATTGTTCCAAAGAATATTTTAATGGTAGGACCAACTGGAGTTGGCAAAACTGAAATTGCTCGTCGTCTTGCAAAATTGTCAGATTCTCCTTTTATCAAAATTGAAGCAACTAAATTTACTGAAGTTGGTTATGTTGGAAGGGATGTTGAATCAATTATACGCGATCTTGTAGAAATAGCGATTGCCAGTGAAAAAGTTAAAGCTAAAAAATCAATTAAGCCAGTTGCAGAAGAAAAAGTCATAGAGATTATCTTAGACGCTTTAGTTGGAAAATCTTCTTCAGAGGAAACTAGAGAAAAATTTTATAAGAAAATTATGTCTGGAAAATTAGAAGATCAGGAGATAGAAATTGATCTTCCAGATACTTCCGTCAATAGTGGTATGCAACTCGATATTCCAGGAATGCCTGGCTCTGCTATGAGCGTATTAAATATTTCTGATATGCTGGGAAAAGTGCTATCTTCAAAGAAGACTAAGCCAAAGACACTTGCGATTAAAGATGCGAAACGTGTTTTAATTGCAGAAGAATCTGATAAGCTTATTGATCAGGAGAAAGTCTTATCATTAGCTTTGTCCGAAGTTGAAAATAATGGGATAGTATTCCTTGATGAAATCGACAAGATTGCCTCTAGATCAGACAAGAAAAGTGGTGAAGTGAGTCGTGAAGGAGTTCAAAGAGATTTGTTGCCTTTAATTGAAGGAACTAATGTTAATACAAAATATGGAGCAATTTCTACAAATCATATTTTATTCATTTCTTCTGGCGCATTTCATTTATCTAAACCATCTGATTTATTGCCAGAATTACAAGGTCGTTTTCCTATCAGAGTAGAGCTCAGTCCTTTAACTAAACAAGACTTAATGCGTATTCTAACAGAACCTGAATCAAGTTTAATTAAACAATACAAAGCCTTATTGGCAACAGAGAATATTTCATTGGAATTTACCGATAAAGCAATAGATAAACTTGCATCAATTGGAATAAATTTTAATTCTGAAGTTGAAGACATTGGAGCTAGGCGTTTACACACAATATTAGAAAAACTACTTGAAGATATCAGCTTTAATTCTCATGAAATGCAAGGGCAAAAAGTAGTTATTGATGAGCGTATTATTGATGAACGCCTATCGAATATATTTCAAAATATTAATTTATCTAAATTTATTTTATAATACATATATTTATATAAGGTAAATTATATTATTTGCGCTTTTAATGTTTAATATTATGTATATATTTTATATTATAGATTTATATATATAATATTAATTAATTATTGTCTCATGGTAGTTCATGTTAAAAGTCTAGCATTTAATGGCATTGAAATTATTGATGTCGATGTTCAAATACAAGTGTCTACAGGAGTTCCTGGATTTGTTATTGTTGGCCTTGCTGATAAAACAATTGCAGAGTCAAAAGAACGAGTGCGCGCAGCATTGTCAGCAATTGGTCTTGCTTTGCCTGCAAAAAAAATCCTAATAAATTTATCTCCAGCTGATTTAGTCAAAGAAGGAAGTCATTTTGATCTACCTATCGCTTGTGGATTATTAGCTAGTATGGATGTTTTACCAAAGGATATTGTTTGTTCTTATCTTATTTTAGGAGAGCTTTCTCTTGATGGATCTATCTTACCAGTCAATGGAGCTTTACCAGCAGCAATTGGAGCTCTAGCTAGAAACAAAGGATTAATTTGCCCAAAAGGTAATGGCTCTGAAGCTGCTTGGTCTTCGAATGAGAGCATTATTGCTCCATCGAACCTATTGGAAATAGTAAATCATTTCAAAGGCTCTCAGGTGCTTTCTCCGCCAGAAATAAAACTAAGCGATTCTACGCAGGATCAATACGCTGATTTACGCGATATCAAAGGCCAAAAGCAAGCGAAAAGAGCATTGGAAATTGCAGCTGCAGGTGGTCATCATATGCTAATGGTAGGTCCACCTGGAGCTGGTAAATCGCTTTTAGCTTCACGCATCCCAGGTATATTGCCATATATGACATCGCAAGAGATTTTAGAATGTAGCGCAATTGCTAGTGTTTCTGGTAATATTAAGAATGGAGCGCTACAAAGCACACGTCCATTTAGATCTCCTCATCATACATGCTCTGCTGCTTCTATGGTTGGAGGTGGAATAGGTCGGAAAGTAAAGCCAGGGGAGATTTCTTTATCGCATAATGGCGTTTTGTTTTTAGATGAATTACCGGAATTTTCATCAGACGTCATAGAATCCTTAAGGCAGCCAATTGAAGTAGGAGAGGTGACTATCGCTCGTGCTAATTATCATGTTAAATATCCAGCAAATTTTCAGTTAATTGCTGCGATGAATCCTTGTAAATGTGGATATTTAGGAGATGAACGCAGAGAATGTTCCAAAGCTCCAAAATGTAGCAGTAATTATCAAATGAAGATTTCTGGTCCAATGTTAGATAGATTTGATATTAATATTGAAGTGCCAAACGTTTCAGTAGAGGATTATAATTATATTAATAATGATGATGCTGAATCTTCAGCAATTGTAGCCTCTAGAGTATTGAAGGCAAGAAAAATACAGGCTGAGCGTTATGATGGATATAATATTGCATTAAATAGTAGATTAGATGGCAAATTGCTTATTGATTATGCTATACCTATAGATGATGGAAAAGATTTATTGAATGAAGCTGCTAAAAAATTTCATTTTTCGATGCGTGGATATAATAAAATTTTAAGAGTCGCTAGAACAATAGCAGATCTTGATGCATCTTTTGTAGTAAAAAAATCTCATATATCAGAAGCTATAAATTATAGATACATGAATTTTACCAATTTATTACTGTAGATTTAGGTTATGCTTAGGTTTCTATAGAGCTTAAGACGCAATATTGCTGTATTTTTTTCTAAAGAAATGATCAATAGAAATTTTACCAGGTCCGTAACAAAGAATGGTCGATAAACATATTGCCCAATATAAATGATCAGTCAAGTTTAGATACGTGAATTGGATAATTGCTGTCATTACAAGCAAAGGCAATGTAGCAATTCGTGTTGCGAGTCCAAACAACAGTAGAGCAGGGCATGCAAGTTCAAATATAGTAGCAAAATATGCCGCTAATTCATATGGGATTATAGGCACATTATATTCATATTGAAATAAATATAATGTTGCATTCCAATTGCTAATTTTGATTTGACCAGAATACCAGAAAATTTGAGCAATCCAATACCTTGTAAACAACAATATTAGTGGTAACATTGCAGATTCTAAAACTTTAATTATGCTTAGATAATAAGTGATTAGACAGTATCGTTTTTTAAATCGCATTCTTTTTATATGCCATACTTACGTAGGTTTTACCACTTAATAGTGTAGCATGTTATATTCGATTAAAAAATCTATAACCCCTGACAGATCAAATTTATTATTATGTTGTAACATAATTTCATATGTATTAATAATCGTTTGATTGTTTTGCATTATTTGTATAAATCGCCAGAAGTCTTTAGAAACTACTTTTGCAATAACTTTATTATTAGATTGTAAAACTATAAAATAATAATTCCCAAGTTCAAAGCTTGATTTAGAAATATTATTTATAAAATCTTCTATTTTGTGCAATGCAAAATGAGAAGAATGTAAAAAAATACCAGGTCGTAATTTTAATGATAAAACATCAACTTCTTCTATATTATTTATTGCATAATTTTCATATTGATTAGATGTACTTAAGTACTGAAGCCATTGATATTGAGCAAAATCTTTCAAATATTTTATTGCTTTCAATTCGTTTCTTTGCGATAAAAATTCAACAAATTTTTCTGCCCAATTATCATGCAAAGGAGAACTTGGCCAGTGAGCAGTATTTTGCAGGAATTTATAACTTGCTGCATTTGCGCATTCTTCGCCAAGTAATTTCCAAATACCAGGATAAATTGTTTTTAAAGTTTGAGATAAAACTATACACATATTATTACGATATATAATTAATCGTTCTTTCGGATAGTCTGATGAAATAAAATTTAAATCTGCATTATCCTTAAATAAGCTATTTATAATATTTATTTGAATTGATTCTAAATTTAAGCGCATTTTCTATCTGCAAAAAGATATTTTTTTGCTTTTTGTATTTCATTAATCAACACTGATAGCTCTGGTGCATTCTCGTCCCATTCAAACAAACTATAAACTGGGCCAAATTTTTTTATTGCATATTCGTATAATTCCCATACTTCATCGCAAATAAAATCATCATGGGTGTCGATTTTTAGCACTTTATTTTTTGCAATCTGCTTGTGCGAGTGACCTGCTAAATGAATTTCTTTTACCAAATTTTTATCAATTTTATCTATATATTGCTTTGGATTAAAATCATTATTATGAGATGAAACATATATGTTATTTATATCTAATAATATACCAGCGCCAGATTGAAAAGCAATTTCTACTAAAAAATCAGCCTCTTGGATCATATCGCATTTGTAGCGCATATATGATGATGGATTTTCTATTAAAATTTGACGTTCCAAAAATTCTTGTGTATTAGTAACGTTATTTACAAAAATTCCTAATGATTCTGTTGTGTATGGTATAGGAATGAGATCTGGAATGTATTTGCCGTTAAATTTATTCCATGATAGATGCTCTGATACTAAAAATGGTTCTACTTGATTAATTAGTGTTTTTAATGATTTTAGATGTTGATTATCTAATGTTTTCGATCCTAACGATAACCCAATACCATGCAAGCTAAGTTTGTAATGTTTGCCAATTTGGATCAATAAATCAACAAACTTACTATCAACATTTATAAAATTTTCACTATGTACTTCTAAAAATTCAATTGGGTATGTCTTTGAAAGGATATCATTGTAATGTTCTTTTCTAAGCCCTACTCCAAGAAGTGAATTCATTAGCCGCAATATTTATACGTCAAGTTTATTTTTAATATTTTGAGGTATATTATCATTTAGCTTATTATTAGCTTTGATTTGGTGATTGATTTTATCGCACATTCCTTTTGGAACCATGATCCAAGCGTGAGGATCTCCAGCTGGATTTTGCCCCTGGCAACTATATGCTTTTGTCTGGCAATAACCATGATGGGCTTTAATTAAACCTTTGCCATTTTTGTCTACAACATGACATTTTTCCATTGAGTTTTTACCGTGTTTATCCTTAGAGCCTTTGCTTTTCTTATCTTTTTTATGCTTAGAAGATTTATCATGGCTCATAGGATTAGATTTTGATGAATCTTTTTTAGATACCGAATGCTCTTGTTGCATCTTATTGTTATTCATTGTATGTTTGGTAGTATCAGCATTGGCAATTGAGGAGCTAGCAGATGTTGCTAAAATTGCCGTGACAAGGGCCGATACAATTCGTGAGTTTTTGTTCATAAATAATTCCTCTTTAAATAAATTTTAATTAAAATCCAATATGTATGATTTTATCAAAAAATCTAAATCGCTATTTATTAATTGTAATATCATGATAAATAAAAGCAGGTATAGGCGATATTTTTACATCAATATATTATTGACAAATTATTATTTTTTTTAATAATATTGTAATATTTGATATTAATACAATTGACATATTATGAAAGAACAAGAGTTGCCAATTCAAATTGTAGAGCAAGTTGAGTATACAGAACAACCAATTGAAGAGCTTTATAGTAAAATTCAAGATGAGCTAAGAAATTCTGAATTTAGTAAACCTATTAAAAAATTACTTGATGATGTAGATTTTGATATAGATAAATTACTGCATGTACTAGTAACGTACGCCCCGACAGATAAAGATGTGATAACGTTGAAACAGAGTATAGATTGGACTTGGGATGATCAGATTTCCTTGCTGTTTATTTTATTATCAAAAGGCTTATTAGTAGAAAGTTCATTTATTAATAGTAATTTATTATTACAGCTTAACGACAGTCAATTGCAAGAATTATCTACAAAAGTAGATCATGAAGTCCTACGTAAAGCAATTGAACCCATAGCATTTAAAGGAGTATTTTCTAAGAGTCAAGATTTTATTCGTGAATTTTCTGAAACTAATATTAATTCACTTATTGATCAGGCGATGATTTTGAGTGATCAAGCTATTGAGCACTTGACAGATAAACATCAATCATTGATATTAAATTACCTATTATCGATCAATTCAAATTCTAGCTGGGTATCTTATTTTTTAAGTAAAGGCGTTGAGCCATCAATTAATATTATCATAGATACTATTGAATCAAATAGTGTGGAGTTATTAGAATTTTTAAAAGAGCAATATTCTATTGATAGATTAAGCGAATCAGGAACTAGGCAAGAATATTATGATCAAATAGCAGAGAATCATCTAACAGCTATGAATTTTGCCCTTATGACATTACTTACAAATCAAACTTTACCAAAATCTTTGGTTGATTATTATATAAGTAATATTGGCATTGACGCATTGAGCTCGGGTGACTTTTTGTATTCTGAAGCTTTATTATCATTTTTACAAGTTCCAAATTCCGTGCTTATGTTATCTCCGGTGGCGATAGATTTTTTTAGTAAATTTGATCCAGAACATGCCAATCAATATAGACAATATGAATTTAATATAAGTTGCGCAACCCAAGTTATTCCAGAATCAAATGCATTAAACAATAAAATCATTCAAGATGTTATAAAGTGCCTTTCTCTTTATCCTCCAGATTGTTTTTGGAATAATTCAGATGCACAATGTTTCTTCAACCCAGAAGATAATGTGCTGCAATTTGATAATCGCGATATAAATTTAATTCATGAATCCACTCATTTAGCAGTATTTAGATGTTTTGAGAATCCCAACGCATCTCCTTATTCTAAATCAGTGGAAAATCATGATATGATGGATGCATTTGTATTGGCCGCTAATCAATTTACGCAAGGTGTTGCAGATCAGTTATTACAATGCGCTCAAAGATTAAATAAAGATATAGACGAAACTGAATTATCTGACTTTAAAGATCTACACTATAAAGATATTTTAGATCTGATCCTTGATACTAGTATTTTTGAGCAAATAGATCAATCAAAACCTCTTGAACTAAAACATATCATTTCTGGATTAGCGATGTTATGCATAAATTATCGTATTAATGGAGTTGATAATCTTGTAATGGAGCTTGCAACGGCTTTAGATTTGACAGAAAATGATCATGATCAAAATATGATTGAACAATTCTTTCATGATCATAATTTAGATCATTATATTATATCTCTTATATTTGGTATATCTAATGCTTATACTTGCAATGACTATGAAGCTGAATTAATAGCGCGATTTGTAGAATTAGTTTATTATCACGAGAGCAAAGCTCTTGAAATACCAGAATATTTAGATGGTCTCATTCAATATTGGTCACAATATATTGATGATGTATTACAACGCACGATGGATATTGAAATATATTCTCGTAATGACTTATCTTGGGAAGATGATAGTTGTTTGTATGAATCATTGCAGCTAGGTATCGATTCAGATATTTTTAATGAATAATTTTAGTTAGCGCATTAAAGCAACATATTAAATAAAATTAAGATTTTTATAATAAAAGTAGTTAATAGTATTTAAGTATTAACATATTCTATAAGTATATGTATTTAAAGAATTATAAAATATGACTAAAACACAATATTGTAAAAATAAAATAATGACCGAGATAATAAGGGAATTCAGCGAATTATTACCTACTAATAAAAATAATGTAGATGCAGCAACTAAAGTATCTTATATACACCATGCTTGTAATAATCCCACTTTAGATAATGTTACCAAACAAATGCAAAACTTATGTCTTAGATATAATATAAAAAGTGTAAAGGAGAAACAAAAATTAGTCGACCATTTAACTGATATTATCTTAGATGTGATAGAAGATAGTGATTCTTCGTTTATTGCATCTTTGGAGACAAATAATTCTTCACTTCAACATCAATCAACAATTAAATCTCTTGGAACAATTTGTGAAGAATTTGAAGATTGCGTTTACTGAGCGTGAAAAATTCACTCAGTAATTCGAGCGAAGAGATGATACAAAACTAAATACATAAGCATTTCATATAAGATTTGTAGATGTAAATTATCAACAGTGATGATCAATATCTGAATATTCCAATATTTTTCTTATACTTCTCTGCAATTGTTTTATATTTTTGATTCAAAACAATAAATAAACAGAAAGATATGGAATATCATCTTAGATCGCACCGTTATTATATAGGATTGTTAATTGGATTACTTATGATATTTTTTATAGGTCCATTTTTTGACGATTTCGCCTACGGCACTAAAATAGTAGGAGCATCATTAATATTTACTCTTATATTTGCTGTACTTATCATTAGTCACAACAAAAAACTAACAATCTTGGCAAATTTGCTCGCTCTACCTCTTATTATCGATAGAATTAGCTTACTTATTGGTCTTGATATATCAATAAATTATGTTTTTAGTGCGTTGTGCGGTATATTATTTATATTGTTAGTTGCAGTAATAATGTTTCGCGACATAATCCTTTCAAAAAAAGTTGATACAGCCTTGTTAACTGGATCTATCGTACTCTATTTTATGCTTGGTCTTATGTGGGGATTTATCTACTTGATAATTGCATATCTTTATCCTGAATCGTTTAATTACAATTTTTTGCAGATCATGGATATCAAAGACCTAACTAATACATTGATGTATTATAGCATGGTGACACTAACTACTCTTGGTTATGGCGATATTACACCGTTATCTGGCCCAGCACGAGCTATGTCTATAATGCAAACGGTGACTGGCCAGATGTATTTATCGATACTTATTGCACGACTAGTTAGTATCAATCTTATGCAAAAACAATAACATATGGAGCAAACAATTTATTATTGATTATACATAAGATGTTCATACAGGTTGCAATCACAACCAAGTTGTATTGAATTATATTCTTCTTTATCTAAGATTGCATCGTTATCGATATCTACCTTTTTGCTGTTATCAATTAGATTTTGATTATTATTTATTCCATGATCTTCATCTCGTTCATATATTTGGATTTGACTCAACAAGTTATCTAATACCAACTCATCTTGTTCTTTATATTGAGATGAATCTGATTGATCTTGAACTTCGCTATTGTTTGATGCGATTGTAGAGTCGCTGCAGTCTTCATCATCATCTTTATCATAATCTTTAGTGATAGCAATCGCAACTTCTTCAGATGTTATAGTATCAATAGATGTTCGATGCGTATAATAATTCCATGCTATAGAACCGCAAATTATTATTCCTGCTCCTATTATTAAGGAAAACATACAATTAAGCCTCCGCTGTATTTATTTTAATGATTATTAATTGTAATAATTAAATTTATATATTAGTACAATAAACATGAAATTTAATTAATATTAAATTTCATGAATGTTAAATTATACACAGGAGTTAGAATTAATAAATTCTAAACTCACTGCTCCAATAATTGTACAAGTAAAGTTTAAAAACGCACTCTCAATTGCACAGCTCCTTCTTGTCCATAGTATTTTTTAGCAATATAACCGTTATAAGAGAGCATCACATCAAATTTATCGTTTAGAAAATCTAAATTTACACTAAAATTACCCGTAGTTTTCTGGGAGCTGTAGCTTTGCACAAGAGGCGAAGTTGATCCGCTTAACGTTGAATTAAAATATGTTGGCTTATGATTTAAGTAACGATTGACCATAGCATGGATACTAGGTGTAATTGTCATATTTTTATATTCAACCTTGTACGATAGCTTTAATCCAGCAATTCCAGCAGTACTAGTTTTATCTTTTTGATAGACAGTTAAATTGCTATTTTTAGTTCCAGCCTCTTTATAGTTAATAGATTTGCTCTTAATTGTACTGAATCCAATTTCAGGTGATAAGACAAAATTTTGATTTATTTTATAGTGATATCCTGCCAATATTTTTCCAAAATATGCTTTAGGATGATATTTAGAATAAGCAATTTCCATTACACCAGAATCAACAAGACGATGCTCATAATTTTTAGCTTTTCCAAATGAAAATGACAATATTGATTGCATAAAGAAATTCCTTGGCAATGATTGACTTAAATACAAAGATGCTATATTTAAATCTATTTCAGTTTTGTCATTATTTTTTGCGTTTTTATGACGTACTTTAGAATGAGCAAAGGTCCAAGCGGCGCCTAGATATGAACTATCGTTATTATACCAATCAAACCCTACACTTCCGCCTGTATTACGAATATTATATCCTGGATTTGTTTTATATTTATTTTGTTTATCGTAGCCAAAAAATGGACGTATCCACATCCCATATGATATACTATCATCATTATCTCCACTAGCTACCCCAATTGCAATTGGAATCTGCCTAATAGTACTATGAGATAATATATTTTCTGATATTTGATTATGCAAAATCACAATAGAGTTGTTATATGATATTGCAGGTTGTATACGATCCATGGATTCTTTTTTCTCTTCTTCATTCATCTGCCCAAATTGATTTAATAAATCACCTGCATCTGTAGTATAAAAACTATCGTAACTTAGATCTTGGCTTGCAAATAAACTATCTAATACTGCAACATGTTCTTGATTTGTAGCAATATTAGATTTGATGTCTGATATCACTTGCTCACTATTATTTTTTACTGTTAAATTATAACCATCGGTACTCCATGACACTAAAGATTGAGTGTCATTAGCATTTAGTACAATATTCTTTGCAAGAATTAAACCAGAATTTTCCTGGTTGTTTTTGGTAAATAATGGATAAGATTTTTCTCCATCTGACAACTCTGTGAGATTAGTGCTAGCATTCACATAAATAGTTAGTGTTTCAGTATTTTGTAAGTCTATAGAGGAATCATTGTTAAGTACTATATGCCCATGACGATTGGTAGATGAGTTAATATTAGTTGAGATCGTTAGCCCATCATTGATTGTAGAATTGCCTTTGTAATTTAGTTTATTGTCAAATAATGTAATATGCATTTGTGAACCATTAAAATTTCCTGATATTACTGTATTATCTTTATGTATATAAAGAGCAGTATTTGCATGGCTTATATTATTTG
The DNA here is from genome assembly GCA_045106955.1 of Rickettsiaceae bacterium. Lineage (GTDB taxonomy): Bacteria > Pseudomonadota > Alphaproteobacteria > Rickettsiales > Rickettsiaceae. The sequence continues at coordinate 14,469 of JBGCFO010000002.1, forward strand.
CATGATATTTATTTCCTAATAAATGAGCAGAAGTAGTACTGGTGAAATCAATATTATTTAATGCATGATTTTCACTACCTATATTGCGAATATATGCTTCATCTCCAAAGGCAATAACACCAGATCCATTTTGTGAAGTTGTAATATCACCTTCAATAACCGCATGATTTTTAAATGAAGCTCGCCCATTATTGCCAATAAAATTTAAATTACTAATGATGTTAGTACCAGATACTTCTTTATCTAATAGATCTACGCTAATTTTATTCTTTATATTTTCAAAACTTACTGAAACATTTTGCTTTATATCTATATTATCTGAGTTTATTTCCGATAGTATAGATATGTTTTCACCTATAATAATATTAGATAATTTTTTATCTGCCGTCCCTAAAGGAATATTAAGAGATGGTTTATTAGAAGATAATTCAACAGATCCTTGACCTGAAGCACTTGGGATAACCATCGATACGTAAAATTTTTCTCCAATATTTAAATAATTATTTGACCCTAAAACAATTGATTTTATTGCTTTATCTGGACTTCCAATTGATATATTAGATGCATCTAAATCATGATTCAAATACAAAGAATGGATATTGTGATAATCTGTTTTGATAGTCATACCATCATCTACAACATCTAATTTATTTAATATCAAGCTCATTGGAGTATCTTGCGTAAAATATACGACTTTTGTTTTTAATAAACCTGATATTGATACATCGGCTTCTCCATCAAGTTGCAATAGATTTATCGCATTATTGTGTCCTATATTCCCAGTAATTTGGGTGTAAGAGTTATTTTGTATATTTACAGATCCAGGCCCATCTATATCACTATTAATTGTTTTTCCTTTTATTATTATTCCTCCAGAATTACCATTTTTTACTAAAATGCCATTTTTAGTATTAATATCATTATTTAATTCTAACCATTTTCCATCTAATCCATGAAATACAAGCTGATCTATATCATCAATTTTTGCATTTACTATATTCGCATTATCGATGAACAATTTACCGCTACCATCATAAGAGGTTATTAAGTCTTGAATTTTGATATTATTGGTTATAGATAATTCTCCATGATAACCCTTAAAATCTAAAAGTGATAAGGCATTTATAGATGATATATTTACTGATGTATCGTTATTATAAATTAACTGCTTTGCATAAATTTCATTATTAAATTTAATTGAAGTACTAGCTACTTTAATTTCTTTGATATATTTTTGATCGCTACCAATATTTCCATCAACAACCTGATCCTTACCTTCAAATTCAAGAGAGACATAATTGGCTTTGCCAACTACAACATCTCCTTTAATATTGCCTGTCATAGTTAAAGTGGCATCATTTTCTTTAAAATCTATTATTCCAGTAATATTACCATTTACATTGGCAGTACCAAGATTATAGAAAGATATTTTATCGGATAAAATATCTCCAGTAATTGTTAAATTTTTTGCGCTATCAAAGGCTACTTCCATTAATTTATTTGCATTTCCAATTAAATGACTATCTCCAATTAAAATTAAATTGCCACCATTGCCAATCGCTTTATTTTCTACATCTCCTACAAATTGCTTTGATATGATTAATTTTGCATTGTTTTTACCATTAAAATCAATATTTCCTACAAAATCATTGTGCAGAGCTAAACTAGCATCATTATGATTATAATTTATAGAACCTTCTGTGTTAATTACTCCATACAATGCTACCAACTCAGAGCTATTTAAATTTAGATCTCCTATCTGAGCATGCTGACCAAGATCACCATAAATTTCTACGGCATTATTGAATTCTAATTTAACTCCATTAACGCCTCCGGTGTGATTGATGTTGCTATACATAGTGGTTTTATCTTCAAATATAAGAGATCCGTTTTGAGCATGATTTTGTATTTCTTTTGCATCAATTAATCCTTGTATTTTTAATATTTTATTTCCAAGAGTATTAAATTTTATCAAAGAGGGTGCTCCTAAAGATTCTTCTGCAATATTTATGGACCCATCACCTAAAAATTCTATACTGCTGACAATTCCATCTGATAATCTTGTAACCATTAATTGAGCATTATCAGCAAATTTTAGATTGGCATGTTGATTATTAAATTGAATTTCACCTCCATATAGCGCTTTATCAAATCTGATAGTTGATAGTGGATCATGACCTAATATAAAAAATTGACCGTCATTTCCTAAATCAACAGGTTCAGCAAATATAATATCACCATTTTTGTTATTCAAATTACCGATAATGATTGATTTTGCATATATTTTAGAATAGATATTCGTTTGATGTTTTTGATTATCAATCATTAATTGTCTTAGCCTTAACTTATCTACCCCTAAGCTTTCATCGTTATTACTCATAATATTGATCTGAGTATTATCATTCGATCTAATTTTTATTATACCATCACCATCGTTATCAGGAGATATACTATTATATAATTTTACATTTCCTTGAGCGTTATCCGCATCTGCGGTAATATCGATTAATGAATCGGGATGCATGAATTTAATTTCTCCGTTATTTTGAGCTAAATTCATATCAGAATAATTCAATACTAATGTATACGTTGCAGAACCTATATCTTTTTCTCCGATATAAATTTTGGTACCATTATTCAGTGAATCATTTTGTACAATTGTTGTAGAATTATTTTTAAGTGATAAAGTATTTGTATTTATTGCAAGATCTTTGTGAAAAGATATACGCGTATCAGGTGATACTACAACTCCACCTAAGCGATGAGTTTTGCCTAAAGTAACATTTCCATTTATAATCATAGATTTTTCTAAATCTGATTTAAAATGCAATTCACCACCGTCACCCTTGAGCATTAGATGATTTAAATCATTATTCCAATTAATAAATCTATGATTTGAGCCTAAATTATGCAATACAAGGGCACTGTTAACATGTCCAAATTCTATAGAAGAGTTGTTGGGTAAAATATTTATATTATAATCAAATGCAAATTCAAGCTTACCCTCACCGCCTGGTTGATTATGACCTATTTGCGTGTTGAATTCAATAAGCTTGAGTGATTCATCAATTAAGTATCCATGATCGATAATTTCAACTACATTACTTGCTGTATAAATAGGATTTATCGGTAAATTTCTCAATGTAACATGATGATCATAATTCTCTTTATTACCTTGAGCTATAACTCGTGCAAATTTAATATCTACTATAGGAAATACATATCTTCCTATAGTATGATTATTTGCATCAAAAATCATATTGCCTTGACTCGAATCAAATACCAATAATCCTGCATTACTAATTATAGGATTTAAATCACCATGTAATGTGTATTTAATATCGTGACCGCTAAATTGTAATTGTGAATTATTATTCTGAAAACTAAAATTATTGATAATATTATTATCAATAATTAAATCTTGATATAGATCTATTTTAAAATTAGCTGGATGAGCATTTGTTCCAATATATATATCATTATTTAGTATATCTTTGTTGTGAGCGATTAAAGTCGCTCCATTGTGATCAGGGCCAATGTTAACCGATGATGAATTAATAGAAATTTCTTTGCTGAACACTACCGTGCTATTTCCTGTGATTTTTATTTCACTTAATTGTTTGTTATGACCTAGGGTGCGGACAATATTTTCATCATTGCTTTTAACGGTGATTTTAGATGATGGATTGTTGCTATGAAATTCTATTGAGCCTATTTTGATTGGATCAAAATTATTATAAAGTATTACGTTTTTACTTTCTCCTTTTGTAGATAGTAATTTAATACGATTATTATTGCTAGCAAATTGTATTTGATCAATTCTGTGCATGTCGTGATCTAAACCAATAGATAATGTATGATGGCTAAGCAATGGAGCATCTATAAGAATTAATGAATTAACGTTATCTCCAAAATCAATTTTATCAAAATGAGAGTTGCTATGAAATGTCACGCGTGCATTATCTTTAGTAAATTTTAATTCACCACCTTCTCCAGAATTTATTGGAGTTTCAAATAGAATGTTTGCCGGATTATCAATCACTATGTTTTTAGCGAAGATTTGAAAAATGCTATTTGGACTACTTCTAGTAAAATGAAGGTTTTGGTTTCCAGAGATGATTAAGCTATTGAGTCTGTGATTAGCATCTGATCCGATCTTTCTTGTATGCCCGATTAATGCAAGGTTATCTATAACTATAACTTTATGTTGGCCAGCACCTGCGCCGCTATTATCTAAAGCATTAATCTGTATTATTCCAGCTTCATCTACTAATAAGTTATCATGAAATACAATTGAACGATCCGCTCCATCTAGATCCATATCTAAAATTAATTTGGAATCTGGATGAGCAAATGTAATATTAGCTTTATTTAATAATGATATGTCCCATCCTTTAATATGATATGTAAGATCTATTGGCTGATTATTCTTTCCAATTACAGTTTGATCAATATTTGCAAAGCTTAAATTATTATCATTTAAAATAGTATCGCTATATATATTTAATAATCCGTTACCAAAGCCATTAAATCCATTAGATAGAGTGATAACATTGCCATTTCCATTGTTAGCATTAGAATCAATTGTAACTTTGGTATTTGGAGAAAATGTAATACTGGATACTCCAGAATAATCATTATTGGCTAAACCACCAGAGCTAGAACCGCTAAATATTAACTCTCCGGATTGATGATTAATATTAACAGTGGCTGCATTGCCAGTTAAATCTGCTATTGAGCCAATTATTGCATCGCGTTGAATATTTAAGGTTCCACCAGCAATATTATTGATATTTATTGCTTGAATATAACGTTCTGCATCAAATGTAATATTTGACGTTCCATTAAATACTATCCAATCATTATTTTGCGGAATAATATTATTTTCCCAAAATGTTCCACTAGAAAAATCTGCTACATTAGCATTATTACCAATGGTAGATCTAGACGAAGCGTGACAAATTTCATGATTAATAAAATTTGCTGCTATTAACGTCAATGGTAACAATAATAACTTACTCGATAATTGCTTTTTATTAATCATTTTTATACTAATATAATTTTAATTTATTAGTATAATTGTGATTGAAAACAACCAAAAAGTATAAAATTTACTTACAAACCAACTACTGAATTGTAACTAATATGATCTTTTTACAATAATTACTATTGATCTAAAAAACAATCAGGAGCTAAAATTGACAAATCCAGAATTAATCAACGCTACAGCTTGAGCCTTATCTTCAAAGCCAACTATTTTAACCCATTTTCCATTTTCTAATGCTTTGTAATTTTCAAAGAAATGCCGTATTCGTTTGATTAGCATTTGATCTACATCTGAAATAGATTGAACATCATCAAAACTACAATCCACTTTAGATACAGGTACTGCGATAATTTTTTCATCCACTCCAGATTCATCTTCCATGATTAACACTCCAATTGGACGTGATTTAATTACAGAACCTGGAATGACTGGATAACGTGACACAACAAGAACATCAACAGGATCTCCATCTCCAGATAATGTATTTGGTATAAATCCATAGTTACAAGGGTAATACATTGCAGTTTGCATGAATCTATCTACCGTGATCATACCAACTTCCTTTTTAAATTCATATTTGACAGGATCATTATTCATAGGGATTTCAACGATTACATAAAACTCTTCTGAATTTTGTCTAAAATTCATTTTATACATAAAACACCGATAATTGTTTATAAAACTTACTTTATGAAAACCATAATACTAACAGAATCTTTATTTGTCACGAATAAATCTAATGTGAAATATTTTAGATAAAATCTATACTGATAATCCAGACTATGGTTATCGTTACATATGCATACAATATTCGTGACACTAATTTTCTACTTTATGATGGTGAAATACCTCTAGAGCTAATTTTTAATCTAATGAAGTAGATGCAAGAGCTATTGACGGCGGTTATTTTCAATTCATTGGCGAATTTCATGTTGTAATTCTAAATTCAAGTTAATTTGCATAATATTTACCATGTTAATTATAGTGATGCTCTAAGGCTTTTGCTAAGAAAATAAAAAAATATAGGACAAGCCTAGAAAGATAAAGAACGCTAGAGCATCTGTAAATGCTGTTACAAAAATCCCAGAAGCAGTAGCTGGATCTATTTTAAAGTAATTAAGAATTATTGGTACGCTAGATCCTAAAACTCCAGCAATAACTACTATGCTAAAGATTGAGCAAGCAAAAACAAGGCTCAGCGCAGTATTTCCAATGCCTATCATTGTTATTGCTGTCACTATTGAGGCAAGCAATATCCCATTAAATGCTGAGGCAATGATTTCTTTTAGTATAACTTTGAATTTGTTGTAATTATTGATATGTTTATTATTTATCGCTCTCACCGTGACCGCTATAACTTGAATTGCAGCATTGCCACCAACGGCAGCGATGATAGTCATCATTGCTGCTACGTACAACACATTCATTGTGATTTGACTAAAATTATTGATGATTAAAGCAACGCTAGAAGCGGTAATTAAATTAATCAGCAACCAAGGCAATCTCTGCCTAACAATAGAAAATACACTGTAAAAACTTTCTTCGAAATATATACCACTCACAGGCAATATTTCCTTTTCAACCTGTTTATCTATTATATAAATCATATTATTTATTGATACTATACCTATTAATTTACCTATTTTATTTATTACAGGGACGATAGTAAGTTCATATTGTTTAAAGATAAATACTGCATCATTAATTTTAGCAGTAGCGCTTATCACCTCAATGTCAATATTCATAATATCTTTAATTTTAGCAGTAGCTTTGTTTTTTAATAAACTATTAAGAGAGATAGTACCAATTGGTTTGTATCTATTATTGACAACGACAATAGCGTGTAAATCATCATCAAGATCACTATTATTAATGTAATCAATCGTTTGTTTAACGGTCCAATGTTCTTGACATGATAAGAAAGATTTTTCTATTATTCTACCTACACTATCTTCTGGGTAATTAAGCCCTTCTTTAATTTGTAATTGCTTATCTTCACTCAATCCTTCAATTAGTGTTTGTTTTAATAAATCATTATTAATATTACTTACAATTTCTATTACATCTTCTGTATCTATCGCATTTAGCATAGATGTAATTTTTGCAGTACCAACAATTTGAATTAACCCTTGTTGAGTATGAGAATTAATGCAAATTAGTGTTTCTGGATTAATTGAATCTATAATAATAGGGATTATTAATTGCGCTGTTTTAGTATTTATATTATCTAGAACATCAGCTAAGTCTGCGTAATGCATATTAATAAGCAAATTTTTTATTTGCTCTAACTCTTTATTTTCTATTAAAGATACAATGCGATCAACATTTTGAGTTAATCTACTATCATAGTTGATAGTTTCATCGTTTACATGGACCATATAAATTTTTTGCTTTTTTGGTTTGAATTTAAATATTTGAAGTGTATATTTGGTGCGGTTAAGAAGACTTGAACTTCCACTCCACTACAGAACAGCACCCTCAATGCTGCGCGTCTACCAATTCCGCCATAACCGCTTTTTAGATAATAATTAGATTATACAAATAATGCTTTTATAATCAATGACATTTTAATTATGATGCGTTTACAAAATTCATTGAAATGGATTTTAGGTAGTTATTATTGATCAATAACGCTTGCATTTGACAGTGAGTAATAAATTTTTTAATATTACCTGATCTCCTTTAATAAAAATCTATGCATTTTAATTCATTCTCTTTACTTAAAGATATAAGATTTTTGCCTTTGTTTATAGTTCAAGCATGCGGTTGTTTCAATGACAGTATAATGAAGAATGCGTTGATTATAATGATCACTTACAAATTGTCTTGCCAATTTAGTGGTTACGCCAAATTTTTAGTGTTATTAGCCAATGCAGCCTTCATTATTCCATTTGTATTATTCGCAAGTATAGCTGGATATTTTGCAGATAAGTTTGAGAGAAAATATATAGTTAATATAATTAAAGCCTGTGAAATTCTTATTGTATGCCTTGCTATTTATGGTTTTAACAACAATGATGTAATTTGCTTGTTTATAGCCATATGTTTAATGGGTGTTCATTCAACTTTTTTTGGCCCAATAAAGTATGCATTATTACCAGATCATTTAAATTCCAATGAATTACTTATGGCGAATGGCCTCATTGAAGCTAGTACATTTATTACGATTCTTTTAGGAACTTTGATTGGTGGGCTTTATACCAATTTCCCAAATTTTGTTATTATTTCAATGTTGTGCACTAGTATCGTAGGTTTATTGTCTAGTGTTGTATTGCCAAAATCTAATAACTACAACTCAAATCTCCGTATTAAATTCAATATTATCAGAGATACATCCGAAATGATTAGTTATGCGTATCATAAAAAACAACTATATCTTTCAATACTTGCTATTTCTTGGTTTTGGTTTATAGGAGCAACTATTTTGGCACAAATCCCATCGTTAGTTAAAGACATTTTAGTCGCAGATGAAAATGTTGCAAATCTTTTCTTAGCTGTATTTTCTATAGGGGTAGGGGCAGGATCATTAGGATGCACTAAGATTTTTGGGCATAAAATTAATACACAATTTATATTTCTTGCGGCTTTTGGAATTAGCTTATTTTGTATAGATTTATTTTTTGCATCTCGCATTAGCGCTGCAAATTATAAACCAGACGAATTAAGGAGTATCTTAATTTTTTTATCTAAAGTACATAATTGGCGCATAGTAATAGATTTATTTGGCATGGCAGTAATCGGAGGAATTTATTTGGTTCCATTATTCGCTGTTATGCAATACTTTACTTCCCCTTCTCATAGAAGCAGAGTAATTGCAATTAATAATTTAATTAATTCATTATTCATGGTTGCTTCAACAGTGATATTATCAGCATTATTCTACTTTAATTTCTCTGTGCCATCGGCAATATTATTTATTAGTATATGCAATATTTTTGTATCATACATTATTTACAAACTCACACCTGAAGCTGACAATGTTTTGCATTATTGTTTTAAATGGATATTCAGAATATTATTTGATTTTTTATATAAAATAGAAATTAATGGAATTAGCAATTTTCATAAAGCTGGTAAAAGAGTTGTTATTATTGCCAATCATGTTTCATACATTGATCCAGCGCTAATAGCTACTTATTTACCAGAAAAAGTGAGTTTTGTTATCAATAAAACTCAATCAGAGCGCTGGTGGGTTAGACCATTCTTAAAATTATCTAAAACTTTTCCAATTGATTTTGGAAATAGCTTGACAATTAAAGCATTGATTTGTGAAATAAAAAAGCATAATAAAATAGTTATTTTTCCAGAAGGAAGAATTAGCACTACTGGTTCATTAATGAAAGTTTATGAAGGGCCTGGTATGATTGCAGACAAAGCAGATGCTGCAATATTACCAATTAGAATTGACGGCTCTCAATTTACTCATTTTTCAAAAATGAAAAATATTTTGAAAATTCGATTACTTCCAAAAATTGTTATTACTATATTACCACCAGTAAAGCTTAATTTGCCAAATGACGTAGTTGATGATGCAAGATTGCGACGAAAATATATAGGGCAAAAACTATATGAAATCATGATTGATATGATGTTTGAATCTTCTGATTATAAAAATACTATATTTCAGTCTTTAATTGGATCAGCAAAAATCTATGGCTATAATAATAATATATTGCAAGATATTAATGATACAAATATAAATTATCGTGAATTATTAGAAAAATCCTTTGCTTTTGGCAGTATGATTGCTCACAATAGTAGCGCTGGTCAATATGTTGGAATTATGATGCCAAATATGGCGGTAACGATGATATTATTTTATGCAATGCAAGCACGTTCAATCGTGCCAGCGATGATTAATTCTGCTTTAAGCGCTAATGAGATCATTGCTCAATGCAAAACAGTTGGAATTACTTCAATATACACATCAAGGAAATTTATAGAACAATCTTCTTTGCATAATTTAATAGAAGAATTGCTAAGTGACGGGGATATTATTATCGCATACTTAGAAGATTTAGTTGCTCAAATGAGTTTTTGGGTAAAATGCATATCATTTGTTATGAGTTATTTCCCGCAAACATATTATGATCGCATATGCTGCAATAATAATGAGAATAGTCCTTGCGTAGTATTGTTTAAAGATTCAGCGTTAACTGCAACAGAATCAGATCAATTAAATTCCCAAAAGATAAAATTAGAAGCCTCGGAATTACCAATAAAGGCAATTGTATTATCGCATCTCAATATTCAAGCTAATCGTTTTCAAATATCAATCAAGCTAGACTTTAATCCATATGATTTGGCATTTAATGCATTGTCAATGTCTAATTGCTTTGGATTGATATCATCATTGATGACATTGTTAAATGGTGTTCGTATTTTCTTATATCCCCATCCATTGCACTACAGAATTATACCAGAGATAGTATACGATATTGGTGCAACTATAATGTTTAGTGCAAATAGTTTTTTAACTTTATACGCGCAACATGCACATCCATATGATTTTTATTCTGTAAAACATGTTTTTTCTGCTATAGAAAAGTTAGAAAAATCTACTAACGATATGTGGCTTCATAAATACGGTATAAGGATTTTTGAAGTGTATGATTCAACTGAAGCTGGAGTTATTGCTCTTAATACGCCTATGCACTATCAAAGCTTTACTTCTGGTAAATTACTTCCAAAGATAGAATATATTTTAAAGGATGTCGATGGTATCAATGATGGTAAAAAACTATATATCAAAGGTCCAAATATTATGTTTGGTTATATTACCAATGATAGTCCTTGCGTTATTCAATCGACTCAAGTTGCAAAATTAGGTAATGGATGGCATGATACTGGGGATATAATAAGAATTGTTAATGGATACGTCGTGTTTATAGATTATAAAGAGACTTGAAAAATACGCAAAAACACACCATAATGATATTTTCATATTTTAAATAATATTATGTCTTTTGGTGAATTATTTATAGCATTGATTATAGGTGTACTTGTTATGAAGCCTAAAGATATAACGCTAATAGTCAAACAATACAAAAAATTGCGGATTTATTTATCCAATATCAAAAAAGAAATTTTGCATCACGTTGATGATAATTATCATAAATATGATAATTTATCCGATATTAAAGCTAAAGAAGATGTTGATGAATTAAATGCATATTTAAAGCAAATTATCGAATTAGATGGTAAATATGATGGTAATTATTCTCTTAATGACGTAAAAAATTATCATGAGCAATTAACCAAAATAAATGCTGATAAGTAACATCATAAGCACCAGTAGGAAGTATATCTGTTAGAAATAATATGCAAATTACTTTACCAATGGATGTTCAATCTAGTTATCTTAAGGAAGATTTTATCATTTCCGCTTCCAATCGAAGGATGTACGATGTTATTCATAAATGGCCTAATGTTTGGGGCGTCAATCCTTATTTTAAATCATTAATAATTCATGGCCCACCATCTTCTGGCAAAACATATATAGCAAAATTATGGCAAAATATTTCCAATGCATATGCGATATCAATTGATAATGATTTGCATTTAGATTGCATTGATGAGCATAGTAGTTTCATAATTGAAGATATAGATAAAATTCATGATGAGCATAAATTGTTTCATTATTTTAACTTTATTAACGAAAGCCAAAAATATCTCCTAATGACTACATCCAGATCAGAGATTAAATTTCGTTTAAATGATATCTCTTCTCGTATTAATTCTGTTATGAAATTAAATATTGATAGACCAGATGATGAGTTAATTAAAATTTTGATTTTTAAGTATTTTTCTGTGAATTCCATTAAGATTTCAGATAATGTAATTGAGTTTTTAATAAAGAGATTACCTAGGCAATTAGATGAAATTTATAGATATATACAACACATTAACGATACAGCTCTTATTCATCATAGTAGTATTACTATACCATTTATTAAAAAATATGTTATAACTTAAATCGATAATTACACAAAATACAAGAGGTAAGATTGATGTTGTCACCGTTTCGTAAGATTTTTGATTGGATTTTTTCGCTATTTATTAATCCATGGAATGATCAAGAGGTATTGAGCTCTGAGCAAGATCAAGCAATTGCTCAAACAGAGGATCGTTGTGAGATTAGAAAGCTAGACCGAGATAAAGAAAATCAAGTTAAAAAAGAAGCTTATTTATCTAAATCTACAGGTGATTTTGGAATTGCAAAAAGTAATGTAGATGAAGTGTTTTCAAAAATTACATCTAATTTTGGATCTAAAAGTCAAAAAGAAAAATTATTAGATGCATACAAAAGCGTAAAGGCACAACAGCAAATATCCGAGATTCGAGATTGGAAAAAGCTACTTTCTAAAATTGACGCTTTTATTGCTAATAAACTTGAGGAACATGATGATATGAAATGTTCACATAATCTTCTTGAGTCAGAGTTTGAATTGAATATATATCAATTAGAACAAATAACCAAGGATATTAATTGTTGTGCAATATGCAATAATATTGAATAGCTAATCTAGTCGCCTAAACGCCCAAGGATAGTAGAGTAATATTAATTTATAAAGCTCTCGTTGCTGACAAATTTTATAAAAACTGCTATGATAACCTCTCATCGACAAGTTAAATAAATGAGTTGTATTTGTTCTATTGCTTATGGATATTACTAAATTCAGAGAATTATATGACTATGAAAAAGCTAGTTCTGTAATCAAGCAGTTTCTTGATATAAAATTTGAATATTTTGAGTGTTTGATTTTATTCAGAATTGGAGATTTTTATGAATTGTTTTATGAAGATGCTCATGTTGCCAGTAAAGTCTTAAACATTGTTTTAACATGCAAAAAGACTAAATATGCTGATATTCCAATGTGTGGCATTCCTCATCACGCCTTGAGTAATAATTTAAAAAAGCTAGTAGACGAAGGTCATAAAGTAGCGATTTGTGATCAGGTAGAAACTGCCAAAGAAGCAAAAATTCGCGATGGGTTAAAATCAGTCTTAGTAAAACGTGAAGTTACAAGAATAATTACACCAGGTACTATCTTAGAAGAATCTCTCTTAGATTCTGGAGAGCCAAATTATTTAGCGTCTATTATTAATAGTAAAAATTCAGGAGATAAAATTGCAATTTGCTACGTAGATATATCTATTTCAGAAATATATATTGTCGAAACTAACAAAGATAGCATTTTGGAGGAGTTATCACGTATTTCAGCAAAGGAAATTTTAGCAATAAAATCCAACATTACAAATGAAATTGATGAATTAATTAATCACACTAATTTTAAAGTTACATATCTAGATGAGAATCTTTATAAAAATTTAGTAGGAATTATTTTAGATTATTATAAAATATTTAGCCTTAAAGCTATAGGAGATTTAAGCGATATCCAAGCTTATGCATTAGCTCATATTATCGGATATTTACAACATACTCAGAGAGAAAATTTACATTCATTACCATTGCCAAAAATTGTCAATCATTCTTCTTATATGCATATTGATAGAGCTAGTAGAAGAAATTTAGAGCTAGTACGCACTTTATCTAATGATAAAAATGGAAGTTTACTCAATGCAATTGATAAGACAATAACAAAAGCTGGCAGTCGTTTGCTTTATCAGTTTTTATGCTCGCCATTACGAGATATAGAATTGATCAATTCTAGACTAAATATCACCGAATTATTTTATAAAAATCATGACTTAACTTATAAAATCCGAGAATTATTAAAAGGATCTAGTGATATCGCTCGTTATCTTACGAAAATTGCTACGAATAAATCAACTCCATTTGATTTATTAGGTATTAAGCATAGTTTATACATTACATCGAGTATTAAACAGCTTCTCATTAGCGCTTTTGGTATTAATATGCCCGATTCTATCGAAGATCTATATAATTCATTATTATATGATCAAGAAATATATGATCTAATTAATAATGCAATTAAAGAAAATATATCTCATAAGTTTAGCGACGGTGTTATAAAAAATAATTATCATCCTAAAATTAAAGAGTTAAATGAGTTGATTAGCAATAGTAAAAAATATATACAAAAGCTACAAATTAAATACCAAGAAGAAGTATTAGTCAATAATTTACGTATTTCCCATAATAATATTATTGGTTTGTTTATAGAGGTTAGTCTTAAAGATAGCGCTAATATGGAGCATAGTTGCTTTATTCACAAACAAACAACTGGTAATTACGTTAGATATACTACTTGTGAATTGCAATCTTTGGAAAGTAAAATGGTGAATGCAAAAGCTTTGATGGTTAATTTGGAGCAAGAATTATATAAAGATATATGTAGGCAAATATTGAATAAGGAAAATATTTTGCATAGTTTAGCTAATAGCTTGGCCGAATTAGATGTATTTTGTAATTTTGGTTATATTGCTTATAAATATGATTACACAAAGCCAATTATTTCCGATCAAATCAGCTTCGAAGTGCTCAATGGAAGACATCCTGTTATTGAGCAAATACACGCGCCATTTGTAGCTAATAACTGTCAGATGCAAGATGATAGCCGTATCTGGTTACTTACTGGTCCCAATATGTCGGGCAAAAGTACTTTTTTAAGACAAAATGCTTTAATTGCGATTATGGCTCATATCGGTAGTTTTGTACCAGCTAATAGTACCCAGATTGGCATTATTGATAAAATTTTTAGCAGAATTGGATACTCAGATGATTTATTAAATAAGCAATCAACTTTTATGGTAGAGATGCTTGAAATGTCAACGATTCTATCTCAGGCCACAAGAAATTCTATGGTTATAATTGACGAGATTGGCAGAGGAACATCTACTTATGATGGAATTGCAATTGCTTCTTCTATTTTAAGATATTTACATGACAAAATATCTTGTCGCTGTCTTTTTTCCACTCATTATCATGAGTTAACAGCTCTTTCTAAGAGTTTAAGTATGATAAGAAATTACACCATTGCTATTTGTGAAGAGAATGATCAAATTACATTTTTATATAAAATCCAAGATGATTATATTAACAAGTCATATGGAATAAATGTAGCAAAGCTAGCTGGATTGCCAGAAGAAGTTATTAATGATGCTAAGAGCATGCTAAGCAATTTATCATCCAAACATTCAGGTTAATGTATCTGTTGCTTAATCATCTACTTTGCGCAACGATATTTCTTTGCACAAAGCACTAATTCCTCGAATATGTTGCGATCTAATATATTGTTATTATATTCTGGATGCCATTGTATACCAAGTACAAAATTTTCTTTAGGATCTTCTATTGCTTCGATTAAATTATCAGGTGCACGAGCTGATGCAATTAAATTTTTGCCTAGTTTATCGATGGCTTGATGATGAGTGGAGTTAACTTTAAAATTAGATTTATTATTACCAAGTGAATATAGTTTTGTGTTTATTTCTATATTAATATCATGAGAAGGCAAAGACTTAAGATGTGGCTGTTCATGATTGATATTAGTTTGATAGTATGCGTTAATATCTTGTATTAGGCTACCATCATAACAAATATTCAGTAACTGCATACCATTACAAATTCCTAAAAATGGCATCTTTCTTTTTAATACTTGCTTAGTTATTGCAATTTCGAAATTGGTACGTTTTAAATTTGGAAGGATTTTATCTGATAAAATTTCTTGATTATATAACTTAGGATGAATATCAAAATCTCCACCTGGAATTATTAAGCCATCAATATTTTCTAATATTTCATCAATATTTTCTATTTGATATGGAATCATAAGAGGCAAGCCTTGAGCTAAAATAACACAATCGCTATAATTTTTGCGTAATGCATACCAAGGAAACGTAGAGTAGTAATTTTTGTTAGAATTTTCTAAAAGATCTAGTGTAATTCCTATTACTGGCTTATTTTTCATCTATTTATTCTCTGTATGTTCCATGGCAGTTTTTATATTTTTTACCTGACCCACATGGGCATGTTTCATTTCTCGCAATTTTACCCCATGTACTTGAATCGTTTGGATTACGTTCCTTTGGATCTATATAAGATTTAAATGGCGTAGCTTTAACATCTACAACATTGCTAGCTGGACTATATTTATTAAAAGCTGGATCTTCTCTAGTTTCTGTAAGCGATTCAAGTCTTTTGTTTTTTAATGATATATTTTGATTATCGACTCTTTGAGTATCAATATGCAGGTAGCACATTCTTTGAACTGATAGCTCTCTAAATGAATCGAGCATATGTTTAAATAGCAAAAATGCTTCCTTTTTATATTCATTCAAAGGATCTTTTTGCCCATAAGCACGCAATACGATTCCTTGTCTCAAATGATCTAAGTTATGTAAATGATCTTTCCAGCATTGATCTATAGTTGTAAGTAAAACATACAAGCTAACCTCTTTTACGGTTTGAGTAGAGTATTCATCTTTTTTCTTCTTGTATAATTCTTGAACACGCTTTACTAAATCTTTAGTTATATCTTTTTCTGTGATATCTTGTTTTAACATCTCTTTTGGATTGATAGAGATATTAAAAATACGCTGTGTTTCTTGAGCTAACCCATCTAATTGCCAGTCTTCTTTATATGCATCATGAGCTATAAATTGTAAGACAGTGTCATTTATTAGGCGTTCTGCAACAATTTCTAAAAACTCAAATGGGTTTTGAGATTCCATTATTTCATGTCTTTGAGTATAAATAACTTGCCTTTGTTCATTGATGACATCATCAAATTTTAGTAGGTTTTTGCGTATTTCATAATTATTGCCTTCAACTTTTTGTTGAGCTTTTTCTATTGATCGGGTAATAATTGGATGATGAATAGCTTCTCCGTCTTTGAGGCCTAAGGTCCTTAAAATCCCTGAAATACGATCTGATGCAAAAATTCTCATCAAGTCATCTTCTAAGGATAAGAAAAACTTAGTTTCTCCTGGATCTCCTTGTCTTGCGGATCTACCGCGAAGTTGATTATCTATTCTGCGACTTTCATGTCTCTCCGTTCCTATCACAAATAAACCACCGGCTTCTATGACTTTAATTTTTTCCTGCTCTACATCTTGTTTGATTGCAGATAATTGTTTTTCATATTGATCTGTTGAAAGATTATTATCAGTGTTTGCCTGATCTATAATCATATCAGGGTTTCCTCCGAGCATAATGTCAGTACCTCGACCAGCCATATTAGTAGCAATTGTAACTGCTTTATATCTTCCAGCTTGAGCTATTATATGAGCTTCTTGTTCATGAAATTTAGCATTCAATACATTATGTTTAATTCCTGCTTTGCTTAATAATTCCGAGATTTCTTCTGAGTTTTCTATACTAATAGTACCAATTAGCATGGGCTGCCCTTTCTCATGACGTTCTTTTACAAGATGAATAATTGCATTATATTTGTCATTTTTATTTCCATAAATTGCATCATCATGATCTTTTCTGATTGTTTTTTTTGCTGTTGGTACAGATATTACATCAAGATTATATATGTGCTTCAATTCAGCCGCTTCTGTCATTGCAGTTCCGGTCATGCCAGAAATTTTTGGATACATCCTAAAGTAATTTTGAAATGTAATAGATGCTAAGGTTTGACTCTCATTTTGAATTGGTACATTTTCTTTTGATTCTAATGATTGATGTAATCCATCAGAGTATCGACGTCCAGACATTACGCGACCAGTAAATTCATCTATAATCATTACTTGATTATCTTTAACTAAATAATGTACGTTTGCAGTGAATAATTGATGAGCTTTAAGCGATTGGTTAATTTGATGTAATAAGTTAAGATTTTCAATGTCATATAAACTAGAATTAGGAGAAATGAGTTGCTGATCTAAAAGGATAGACTCTAGTTTGTTAGTACCATGTTCTGTTAGATGTATTGTTCGTGTTTTTTCATCTTTTTCGTAATCTTCTTGAGTAAGAGTTTTAACTACAAGATTGATTTTATCATATAGCTTATAGTCATCGTTAGCTGGGCCAGAGATAATCAGAGGAGTTCTTGATTCGTCTATTAAAATCGAATCTACTTCGTCTATAATAGCAAAATTCAAAGGTCTAAGAACTTTAGATTCTATAGTATATTTCATATTATCTTTAAGAAAATCAAAGCCTAATTCGTTATTAGTAACGTAAGTAATGTCTTGAGCGTAAGCTAGTTTTCTAGATTGTTCGTCTAAACTATGAGTGACACATCCGACCGTGAGGCCTAGGAAATTAAAGATTTTACTTTTCCAATTGGAATCTCTTTGTGCCAAATAATCATTTATAGTTACAATGTGAACGCCTTTTCCACTTAGAGCATTTAAATAAGCTGGTAGAGTTGCAACTAATGTTTTACCTTCTCCTGTGCGTTGTTCAGAAATCATACCACGATGTAGTATTATACCGCCAATTAGTTGGACATCGTAATGTCTCATATTTAACACACGTTTAGAAGCTTCACGGACCACTGCAAATGCCTCATATAAGATATCATTTAAATTTTCACCAGAATTTAATCTTTTTCGAAATTTATCTGTCATGTTTTGCAGTTCTGAGTCAGAGAGATTAGATATAGCAGGCTCTAGGCTATTAATTTTTTTAACTTCTTTGAATAAAGTTTTTATCGTTCTATCATTAGATGTGCCGAATATTTTTTTCAACAATGGAGATATCATTTATAATGTCTATTGATTAGTTTAATTCTCTTTTTAATATAGATAAATATTTTGGTTTTATCAAATTATCATGAGCATTTTTCAAAAATATGTTGACTTAATGCATAAATAGTTGTTAAAACGTTTGGTATATAATTTTAATTTATAGGATTTTTGAATGAAAAGATTACTTATATTTTTGACTATCTTGATGACTAGTGCTTCAAATGCATCTGCTGGCTCATCTAATGCAGTTATTGCGACATATAAAGGTGGCAAAGTAACTGAATCTCAGGTGATGCAAGAATTTAAAAATATTCTCGATATGCAGCCTAATGCTAAAGATAAAAGCTTTAAAGAGCTAGATCCTCAGCTACAGGTTGTTTTAACAAGAGCTTATATTAATTCTGTGTTATTGTTAGACCAAGCTAAAAAACTTAAAGTAGCTTCTAAACCAACGTTTCAAAAACAACTTGAAACTCTAAAAAACAAGATGTTAGAACAGGAAGTTATTAATGATTATGTAGAAAAGCATTTTAATGAAAATATGGTCAAAGAGAGATATGATCAGTCCGTTAATGCGTTAAAAGATCAAAAAGAGCGTAAAGTGCGCTATATAGCTGTTGATGATGAGAAGAAAGCTCAAGATATCAAAACAAAGTTATCCAAAGGAACTAAGTTCGATAGTTTAGTGCACGAATCTAAAGACCCAGCTACTAAGGATAATAAAGGAGAAATTGGTTATATTTCTAAAGGACAAGTAGAACCAGTTCTTGAGGAAGCTATATTTACCATGAAGCTTAATACTCCAAATGTAGTTAAAAATCCATATGGAGATAATGGTAATCCATTATATTTAGTTATTGAAGTTACCGACGAAAGAAAGATCATTCCTCCTACAAAAGAGCAAGCAGAAATGAATATTAAAAATACAATTCGTAGCGAATTAGCAGAGAAATATTTAAATGAAATTGCTAAGGATGCAAATGTTGATATTTTGATAGATAAGAGCGACAAGAAATAATCTTATCAAATATCAAAGTAAATTCATTTTTTATAAAAAATACATGTTTATTTTTATCAATTGCATGTATTTTTTATTTTGTTACTAATCCCTTCTTCTCTCCCTTCGTTTACTAAATAAGCTTATGTCTTTTTAAGAATTTCAAGATGCATTTGTTCTTAACTGGAATGCGTCTAGAGATAAAAATATCAATTACAATTATTATCTAATGGATTAATGTAATAATTATTAATATTTCATTAATAATTATATTATAATATACTTAATGTTTATATAAATAAGAGTTAGAAATGTGGGATTTTATAATTGAAGTGATCGATAGTTTGAAATGTTGTAGTGGCGTTGATGATAACCAATTTACATTTATACATGAATATAAAGATGGGAGTAATAAAGCATTTTTAGATCTAGAAAAAGATCCTAAAATAAACTATTCTATTATGTCTAGCATAGATGAATTAAAGGTTGTAATTATGGAGAATAAAGCATTGTATCAGGCTAAAATACTAGATAAAACATTTGGTAAATATGATAATTGCTTTAAAAGTGATAAGATTAATCAATCTTTTTCAACTGATACAAGGTATGACCTAGGTATGATTACTCCGTGTATGAAGTCATGTGAAATTACTCAAGGTTATGAAATGGCTGGAGATATACTAAAAGAATTATCTTCTTGCAGTGATTCTAATGTAGAAGCATAATCCTCTGTATTAGATATTAAGTTTGATGAGTCTAACAATGAAGAAGATAGACTTAATGTTTATGGTCATGATGATGTTGGTACAAGCTAATTTGGGATAAAATATCAGCAAATGGATCTTTTTTATTTACCAAATCTATATTTATTGGTTTTCCACTACAGCACACATGACCATTAAAACAAATAACTTTATCAGTGCATTTCATTACCGTGTAAAGATCATGAGAAATCATTAAGATGGTCATGCCCATGTTATTTCTCGCTAAATGAATTAAATTATAAAATTCTTGTTGACTATTAATATCTAAAAATTGAACTGGCTCATCCAGTATTATAAAATCTGGTTTATTTAATAAAGCTCCTACAATGACCAGTTTTTGTAGTTGCCCACTAGAAAGTCGAGATATATCTAAATGACGAATACCTTCGATATCAATAAAATCAGAAAATAATTTTAAATCTGAATTGACATCGTATCCAAAAGCTAATAATTCCAAAAAACTTTCTACACTCATTGGCAATTGATTGCTGAATTGAAATTTTTGTGGCACATACTCAATTTTAGTTTGCTGAGGGATTTTAATACTTCCAGAGTCCTGTTTTAACAATCCTAAAATTAATTTGACAATTGTAGTTTTTCCTACCCCATTTGGGCCTATAATTGTTGTAATATCAGACCTCTTGATATTAAAACTCACATTATCAATAACTGATTTAGAGTTAAATTTCTTTGAGATCGATACAAATTCTACTATATTATTCATTAAATCAAGTGAAGCATAATACTTAGTTTAGATAATATACAATATTGATTATATAATGTACAATGCAATAAATTTATTATTTAATCTATAATTTTATGTTCATTCAAACTCAGAAAACTCCCAATCCCAATGCGATTAAATTTTTCCCAGAAATCGGCCTGATATCTCAAGAACCAGTACATTTTGATGACATAGAGAAAGCTTCTAAGATCAGCAGATTGGCATCAAAACTACTTTCCTTAAAAAATGTTGATGCTGTATTTTTTGGAAATAATTTTATTACTATCGTAAAATCAGGCAAGAATAATGCCACTTGGGATATATTAAAACCAGAAGTATTGATGGTAATGATAGATCATTTTGCTATGGATTTGCCAATTTTTGAAGAAATTAATAATTTTAATAATAATTCTCAAAGAGATAATAATTTTAATAATGTCAACATATCTAAAATTGAAGAAGAAATTATTGAATTAATTAACACAAGAGTGCGTCCATCTGTTGCAATGGATGGAGGTGATATAGAATATATTGCTTTTCAAGATGGAGTGGTGCATTTAAAGTTGCGCGGAGCATGCTCTGGATGCCCATCAGCGTCGATAACTCTAAAAGATGGTATAGAATCTATGTTACAGCACTTTATACCAGAAGTGCAATCAGTCGAAGCTGCAGAAGACTAATAAAATATATATATAAATTTTTTTATATATATCAAGTTTGGCATGATTTATGCTGTAATAATTTAGAATAATTATTTTTAAATAATAGGATTGACGTGGAAGATAGTCTTGGAGTGTTGCTTGGCGCAATGCAAAAATCAACTAAAGCAGCTTTTCCTTCAGAGGTTAAAGTCAAATTCATTGAGGATTTTTCTGGTAAGCTTGGTACTTTTCAAAAACATTTGGCGCCAAAGGCAAATCATAAGAAGAGCCAAGATGCAACGGCTCGATTCAATATTGATTCTTATCAAACGAATGAGCAGCATACTGCAAGTAGCAGCGCACAAAGCGACGATAATGAGGTTAATCTCAATCTAGAAAGTAGTACTTTGCACGCTTCAGATAAAAATCAAAATGCATCGCGCACAATCAAAGAAGGCAGTGAGCAAATAAACCACAAAGGTATCAAGAAGTTATTAGTAACCGATGCTATTGATGATAACAGTGCATTAGAAGATCTAGATTTTACCGATACCATAGCTGTACCAATTGAAGAACAAAAATCTACAATTATAGAGGATCATTATTTTCATAAAAGTAATGGCACAATTGATTCTTCAGTGATTTCATATGATGTTAAAGTAGATGCTGAAAGAGTGATGGATATGCAATTCCCTTTAGAGCAAGTAGATCAAACTCAAGAAGTAAATGCTCAAAATATCCAAGGCGCTAAAGACGATGGTGTTACTAGCGCTTTCCAAGCGACTCAGGAATTATTGCCATCATCAGCAATAGAAAATGATATAATTAAAACTGAACAAGCTTCAATATTACAAAATGAAGAATTTATTCAGAGAGCTAACCATGATCAAATCAATATTGATTATGGCCGAAATTCAAATCAAGAACATCAAGTAAATGTAAATCTAGTAAACAAGTCAGATGTTGATGTTGATTTAGTGAATCGTGATATTAAAGTTGAGATAGATCTAGCAACTAATGAATTAGATTTAACGCGTAATTCAGAACAAGAGTCGTTAAATCCCGTAGGTAATTCTCAAAATATTCCTAATGAGAAAAATGCAAAACTCCCTAATTACCAAAACGTAGAATCACATTCGTTAAACTCCTCAGCAATTGAAGGCTCTGAGTTAGGTAGAGATGTTTCACAGCAAGATTTGCTCAATGAAGAACAGCAAGCGAATACTCAGCAAGAATTTGAGCTTCAGAAGCAATTGGTCCCAAGTCAGAATTTTGGCATGAATACAGATAGAAAGGATTCTGCTATTACCAACGTTATATTTGATAAATCATCACCTTTAGATCTTCATTCTCAGATACTTGAGTCCGTACGAGCTGAAATTACGACTTATTCTACTTCTTACAACAGCTCTGCGCGAATTATAATAGTGCAAACCAATCCATCGGATTTAGGTCCAATTACAATACAAATTAAATATGATGCAGGTCAGCAATCAACAAATAGTAATCATAATAGTAACATCGAACAAACTAAAGATAATGTAGTCGCTATTGAAATTGCAGCGAAACATAGCAAAACCTTAGATCTGCTTAAGAGCGAAATTAAAGGATTGCACGAAGAAGTTAAATCTGTATTAAAAACTCAAGGTGATAGCAAAACATCTTTAGAGCTTACGCTAAAACAGAGAGATGACATGCCAAATCATGAACAAGGGCAAAATGATCAGAAAAATGAATTTGATCGTGTACAATATCTAAAGCAAGTTAGTCGTAATGCAAATCAAGAAGATATAGAATCGCCGGAAGGTACGAATAATCAATCTACTAATGGATCAAATGCTACCATTTTGAATGGTTATATTCTAAGTATTAAAGTATAAATAATAAAGGATTAGAAATGAAATTAAATTTTTCAGGGCATGCTCAGCAAGTCAGAGCATTGAATAATAACAATCAAAATAATAACGAAGATCAAAATGATCAGAAGGCTATTGATCAATTTACAAGCCCAAAAAACTTAGGCGTAATGCTTAAAACAATATCCCAAGGCTCTACACTTAGTCAGTTAACTGAGTCTAAAGATGGTGGTGCGATGGCTAATTTTGCTCAAAGCTTTTTGCAAGCTATGCTCTTAAAAGGCTCAACGAAAGCATCTAAAGCTTTAACCAATGCCCTAAATGATACAAAGCTTGATAAGCATGCAATAACCCAGCGTATAAAACTTGGAACAAAGATTTTGTGTGATACATCTATTGAAAAATTTGACGGCAAATCTCCGGTAAATTTTAAATACGATATGTCAATTCCTCATGGCGCCTCAGGAGGTTTGGTAAAGGTAAAAATTCTAGATAAAGACAAAAAGCTTCGCAAGATAATGGATTCTCAAGCTTATCATGTTGGAGCAAATATTATTTCATGGGATGGAATTGATAATTCAGGGAATAAGGTCGAAGAAGGTGAGTATGAAGCAGTCATTATGACAGAAAATCATGATCATAAGGTTAATCAAACAATAGCTGGAACTGTTTTATCTATTGGGCAAGATGAAAACGGAGAATTATATTATAAATTAAGCGATGGTCAATCTATATCTATAGATTCTGTACGTTCCATTGGAAAAGATGCAGATCAAGTCATTAGGGAAAATGAAACGAGAGAAGCTGAAGAAAAAGCGACTAATGCTAAGAAACAAGAAAAAATTAAAGAAAAAGAACTAAAGGCTAAAAATGATGAGCTAGAACTACAACGCTCCAAGGAGAAAGCAGTTATTGCTGAGAGAGAGTTACAGGATGATCTAAAGAGAGAGAGAGAAAATAAAATCGAAGCTGCAAAAGTAGATCGACTTGTCTCTAATACGTTGCTTGACGAAGAGGTAGAGTTTAAATGTTTTACAGCTTGTAATTCGACTGATGATGTATTAATTACTAAAAAGTTTTCTGCACAAGAATCACAGGAGATAAAAAAGACATGGGGAGAATTTGATGTAAAGAATTATAAAGATAAAATCGCTCCAAAGTTTATTTTACATAAAATAGGAAGTGCTGATTATATAGATCCAATGGAAAAACACAGTTTTAATGGAGATGTTTGTACTATTCAATTCGAAAAAGGCAAGCTCGAGAAGAATGCATCATATAGCTTATTGATGATCTGCAAAGAAGGTAATTATCAACCAACTAATGTTTGCGGTAAGATATCAGGTTCAAGATCTGAAGATGGGAGTGTTATATGCCATGGAAATATCATTGTCAAATCTTCTGAAATCACTCCAACTCTTAATGAATTAATTGATGGTGTACATTCCAAGAGAAAAACAGTGACTAGTGATGATTCTGGTATACTCAAAAGTGCAGATGATGTATTAAATGAAATTAAAAATAAACGTCGATCCAGCATAAATTTTTGATAAAAAATAAACTTTGGCACGATTTATGCTGTTACTATTTACAAATAATAATTTAAATATACAGGAGATTTAATATGCCTTACAGTCAAGGGGTTGGTCCTAATAGATTAGCTCAAGAAACTATAAGTAATACATTATCTAAAGCAGGTGTAAGTGGTGCGATAGGTAGTCAATTTAATGCATTTTTCAACGGAAAATCCATAACATCACATACTTCTAATGTAATTTCATCGAACATAGAATACAAAACTACTGGCGATAAATTACACATGGTTTCCAATGACATTAATACAGCCTTTCCAATTTTTCATAATGGTAAAATATTATATAGCGTAGGTGGTGTACCAGCTCAACAAGTTATGAGTCCAGATGGACGTCTAACAGTTCAATTGGCAAACGGAGCTAAAGTTCTTTGTATACCAACTGTAGATGGTAAAATCGCAAATGATACTATATTAAATGAAGATGCACTTGTAAATATTCAGGCAGATCCAAATCAAACAAGCCCGCCTCAAAAAACAACAGAAATAAAAATGAGTGGTAATATATCAAAATCATCTGAGATTAAAGGAGCATCTGAGACTGTTTTTTGGAACAATACGTCTCATCTAGAAAATGATGGAGATTATGCTATATTGCCAGATTCAA